>JAAXHI010000409.1:6986-32905 GCA_012270875.1 Candidatus Poribacteria bacterium
GCAGCCCCATACGCAATATTCAGTTGTTCACCGACAGGGATTAGCGGGTTAAGCACGCCGTACTCAATATCCCATGTATCCAGCAGTTGCTCCTGCATGAACCCTAAATCTGCACCGGGTGAGAGTCCTGACGGGGGCCATGCGTCGTGCCGTGCAGCGTTCAGCAGTGCCCGCGGATAGTATCCTCCGATTTGACCGCGAAGCCCGAAAATCTTGTGGTGATCTTGCCACCGTTGGGATAGGTAAGGAGACAACCCGCCCGGAGGCACAGAGTTGTGGATGTCGGAATCGATAACCTTGAATTTAGAACGTTTTGTCTTTGTGTTTTCCATCGCGTGTATCTCCAGAAGTTATAAGTTATAAGTTATAGGTTATAAGTTAAGAGGGTTCTGGGAACAGTTCCGTTTTCTGTGAAGGTTTCTACAGAAAACCTCTTTAACTCTCACTGCGAGGCAAACTGAAAGATTTTTTTCGGAGAAAAATCGTACTGTTCTCACTGCGAAGCATGACAACTATTAAAACAATTGATAGAAATTACTTGCGTTCTCGTGCAGGATTTTGCGGGCAAGTGGACCCGGTAATTCTGCTGGTAGTGCCTCATTCGGTGTATTGAACTGCCAATGCGGATAATCCGTTGAAAACATCAACATCTCATCAGATTCCAATTGACCGATGATCTGAAGGAGCTGCTCGGGTGTCGGTGGCGCGTCAATGGGTTGTAAAGTGAACCGGATGTGTTTTCGCATGTACTCAGAGGGTGGACGTTTGACCCACGGTGTATTGTTTCGGAGACCGCGCCACTCTTTGTCAATCCGCCACATCATTGCCGGAAGCCATGTAAAACCGCTTTCAATGAGCACAACACGCAGCTCAGGAAACTGGTCGAAAATCCCTTCTGCGACGAGGCTAATCACCTGTGCTTGGAAGACCTGCGTCATCCCGCTGTATTCCTCTAAAAACGTTGATGGCCAGCCCGTTGGTGAAGGTTGGGTACCGGGCGCGCCACCGTACTGGATACCTATGGCGAGATTGTGCTGGACTGCAGCTTCATAAATGGGATGGTAGAGCCGGTTGCCATAGGGTGTCCGAGAACGGACAGGCAGAACGACTTGGACGAACCCTGGATGCGCACCGACGCGTTCGATTTCCTTTGCGGCGAGTTCGGGAATCTGGCTTGGAATCACAAGTGAAGCGCGGAGCCGGGGTTCTGGGTCGAGCCAGTGTTCTATCTGCCAATCGTTTATGGCTTGGGCAATCGCCGCGGCGAGGTCTGGGTTATGAATACTTTGGACTCGGTACGCACAATTGAGAACACCGTATTCCAGATTCCAACCGTCAAGGAGCCGTTCGCGTACATGTGCAAGATCCATGTCCCATGGGGAAATCGCATCTGGGTGCGTTGTTAGCGGCGCGCCTCGCGGATAATCGTTTGCATCGGGACCTCTAAAGCCTGAGTTCTGACAATAGTCGCACCAGAAATCAGACATGTATGGGTAAAGCGTCTGCAAGGTTGGGACTTCGTTATGGATGTCGCAGTCTATTGCTTTCACCCCTGCCTCTACAAAATACGGGGTCTCCCAACTTTCCATCTCCGTCTCCTCGATTCGGCAACCGATGGGGCGTACTGGATTTGAACCAGTGACTTCTACCGTGTGAAGGTAGCGCTCGTACCCCTGAGCTAACGCCCCACGTATGGATATGGGCCCACTAGGACTCGAACCTAGGACCAACCGGTTATGAGCCGGTGGCTCTGACCACTGAGCTATGGGCCCTTCGTTCTTTCAATATAGGAATTATACTATATCCTGCATTTAAAATCAAATTTTTTATGAGTTGTCAGAGGGAGGGGGTCAGTTCAGTAAGCGAGGTTGGATGAAGATTAATTTTTTAATTCGGTAATTGAATAAAAATATTAGGTAGGGTTGCCACAGGGTTCCTGCCTAAGGTCCGGTGCGGTTAGAAACCGCACCTACCGGCCTGGGGATTACCGAAATATTTTCTTAAACTTCATCAAACCGCGCTCGTTGAGGGATGGCGACTTAGGTTTTGGTTAGGGGACAAAATCGCGAAGTTTACGACTCCGCCTGGGGTGTCGTAATTTACGGAGTGCTTTCGCCTCAATTTGGCGGATCCGTTCGCGTGTGACATCAAAGATATTACCCACCTCTTCAAGGGTCCTTGGATACCCGTCTTCAATCCCGAAACGCAGAGAAATCACTCTTCTTTCGCGTTCGTTTAGATCGGATAGGACCTCTTGAATCTGCTCCTTGAGGATATTCAATTCTGCCTCTTGCACAGGGGACGGAGAATCGACATCAACAATAAAGGCACCGAGCGGGTTCTCATCTTCTTCACCAATTGGCGTATCCAGAGAAGCCGTTTCTGGAGCAACCGCTAACGCCTCGTTAACTTTGCTGGTTGAGAGTTTGAGGTCTTCAGCAATCTGTTCAGCCGTAGGTTCATTCCCTAATTCTTGTAATAGCGAACGCTGCACGCGCCGAATCTTGTTAATCCGCTCGTGCATATGTACCGGTATGCGAATGGTGCGTCCTTGGTCGGCGATCGCGCGTGTGATGCCTTGCCGAATCCACCATGTGGCATAGGTGCTGAACTTATAGCCGCGTTGGTAATCAAACTTGTCAACCGCCCGCATTAATCCGATGTTCCCTTCCTGAATTAAGTCAAGGAATTCGAGTCCTGCTGCGCGGTTTTTGTGCTTTTTCGCGATACTCACAACAAGCCGGAGGTTGGCTTCAACGATTGCCATCTTTGCATCCTGCGCTTCGGATTCGCCTTTGTCAATTTGCTGGGTGAGAGACTTGAGTTGGTCGCGAGGGATGCCAATTTCGTTCATGTGTTGCCGGATATTACGTTGTAAGCGGATAATAGACACGTAGGCGTTTTTCACGATGTCCGTTTCAAACTTCGGTTGCGTGCCGTTGCTTCCGTTGAGCCACGCATCAGGAATATCGTATTTCTGCTGGAGCTGCAGGATTTCAGTTTCCCACGTGCTGATCTGGTACTCAGCCTGTTTGACGAGGTCAGAGATTTTACTAATCTCTTCGCGGTCAATCTTGAGATCTTCAAGGGTCTTAATGAGATTCGCGCGATGCTTCGATTTCTTCGGCGGCTGCTTTCTGTTTTTAGCAGTTGCAGCAGTGTCGGTAGTGAGACGTTCCATCTCAAGGGTTTCAAGGACGCCCAACGCCTTCTTAACTTGCTCACGGAGTTTCTTTTCCTTATTCTGCGTCGAGGTGCTCGAAACGTGCATATCAATAATATCGGAAGCCCGTTTTTTAGCCGTAACGATTTTATAGAGGAGCTTCCGAATCTCGGTAATCGCAAGTGCTGTGCTGAAAGTGGCTTCATGCGCGGTGCGATGCCCTGCCTCAATCCGTTTAGCGAGTTCGACCTCTTGCGTCTTATCAAGTAACTGAAATTTCCCCATCTCGCGCATGTACACTTTCACTGAATCATCCGTATAACCGCTGTTAACTGCGGCGATTTCAGTGATTTCATCGTCATATCCGAGTTCATCAGTGCCCTCGGCATCAAGATAATCAAGTGTGGGATGGTCTTTAAAATCCATCATCAACTCCTTCCTTCCTTTCAATCTTCATCGTGAGTGACTCCTGCGTCGTGCCCCCGTAAGGCACGTCTCTCGTTTGAAAGTCTCACTAACTGTTCAAGGGTTTCCATCTCATCGGCACCTTCGGCGAGTGCGTGTGATCGGACGCGCTGCTCAAGATCTTGTAAATGGAAATTACGCAATTTCTTGAGGCACCCCTCCACCCGTGCTTGTAAATTCGGTGGCGGTGTTTTCCGAAGCAGCACACTTGAAACGAAGGCATTTAACGCCTCATCACCCGAATCATTGATGAGCGTTTGAATATCCATCTGTTCACCCTCTGTATCCGCTTCCCAGAGCAATTGCGCAATTTTGGCGAAGCGTGGTTCCGTGAAATGTTGACAGTCAAATTGAGATTTGACATACGAAAGTAACGCTGGATTTTGAATTAATGCTTCAATAAGTTGATGTTCAATTTGCGCGCGTGCAGACAATTTCTGCGGTTTGACCTTGCTACGACTGGTTTGACGAGGTCCGGATGTCTCTTTGAATCCTGCGTCTTTCAACGCCTCCCAAAGGATCCTTTCATCAACACGGAGTTCCCGCGCGGCATATTTGATGTATTCGCTGCGTTCAACCCGATTTTTGAGATTCAAGAGTGTCTCGGTAACCTCTTTAACAACTTGCGTTTTTACATCGACTCTGTGAATGTCTCGATTTTGAATGACCGATTGAATCTGAAATTCAATGAGATTTATGGCTTTATCTGTGAGTTCTATGAAAGCGTCAGCACCGTGTTGCTGTGTAAATGAGTCTGGGTCTTCGCCTGCAGGGAGCAATGCGACACGTACGCGTAAATCTTCGGCAAGGAGTTGGTGCAACCCACGTTGTGCAGCTTGGAAACCGGAGGTATCTCCGTCATAAACGATGACGACTTCAGGAACGTACCGTTTTAATAAACGCGCATGGTTTTCACTCAGAGAAGTACCTGAAGATGCTACAACATGCTCAACCCCGGACTGATAAAGCATCAAAACATCCATGTAACCTTCGACAAGCAGCACACGCTGTTGTTTGTAAAGAGACTGACGGGCTTTGTCGAGGTTGTAAAGGATATTGCTTTTATCATATAGGGTTGTCGCGGGAGAATTTAAGTATTTGGGTTGATGATCTTCAGAGAGCGCACGTCCACCAAAGCCGACCGGTACACCGCGTTCATTCTGAATAGGAAAAAGGATTCTATTCCAAAACCGGTCCTGAGGTCCCTTGTCTTCGTCCTTAATTAGCCCCACATCAATCAACTGTTGGATGGTAAAGCCTTTGTCCGTCGCAACTTTCACGAGTTCCGGTCGTCCAGATGTCGCATATCCGAGTTGGAACGACCGTAGGGTTTTGGGTTGGACCCCACGGCGTTTGAGGTATTGCCTCGCAGGCTCGCTCGCTCGCTCGGTGAGCAGTTGACGGTGGTAGTATTCGACAGCAAAACGGTTGAGGTCTTCCAAGGTCCTAAGCCGTTTTTGGTTAGCACTCTCGCGGGCATCTTGCGTCGGGAGCGCGATATTCTGCCGTTCCGCTAACCACTCTATTGTCTCCATGAAAGATTTACCTTCATGCTTTTGGACGAAGGAGATAACATTCCCACCCGTTTGGCACCCGAAACAGTAGAAAATCTGCTTTTGCACCGAGACGGTAAAGGAAGGCGTTTTTTCCGTGTGAAACGGACAGAGTGCTTTGAAATCTCGACCCGCAGGACGCAGCGCGATACCGCATTCGGAGATCACTTCAACGATGTCGCTTCGACTCCGAATTTCATCAATCGTTTCGCGTGGCACTAAACCTTTACGAGTGTTGTTCATGATTAATCAACCTCTGCGTGTCAAAGTTTTCTACGGAACATAGCGTCGTGTTCACTCTTTGAATGTGACGACGGTTACGCCTTCACCGCCTTGATCGAATGGCGCGAACTGATATTTGGAGACGAGTGGGTTTTCACGCAATTCCGCATGAACCGCACTACGCAAGGCACCTGTCCCTTTTCCGTGAAGGATACGAACCGTTGGCAGTCCGGCGAGGACCGCGTCATCAAGATATTTGACGGTGACATCCAACGCCTCTTTTACAAACAGCCCGTGAATGTTAAGTTCGCCGCTAATTGTATTCGCTTTATTATACTGAATATCAAGGACGGAAGTCGAGAGGTGCGCGTTTTTCTGTTTCGGATGAACTGAGTCAATGTCTTCGTAGGCGGCTTGCATTTTCATATCCCCTACCATAATCTCGATAGGTGTTCTGCCGTGTGATTTAATAGTGGTGACCTCTCCGAATCGGTTCAGTTTCTTGATCCGTACCTTATCACCGACATCGACCTTGACCTTTGGTTGCTCCGACTGTTTCTTAGGTTTTTCTGGTTCCAGTGATTTTTTCGCAGTTTCTATTTTTGAGAAAGCGTTTCGGATACTCGCTTTAGAGGCTTGTTTCTTGCGTATGTCAGCAACAAGGTTTTCTACTGTGCGCCTCGCACCAGCAACAATGTCCCGCGCCTCATTCTCAGCCTGCTGTTTGAGTGTGTGCTGCTCGGTTTCCAAAGTCTGAAGGAGTTTTGTATGTTTCTGGTAAGCAGTCTCAGCATCTCGGATTTTATCTTGAAGGTGCTCCCGTTCGGTATCCAATTCGGTTTGCGTTTCCTGCAAACGCACAAGTAAATCTTCGACAGCGACGTTGTTATTTCCGATATGGGTTTGTGCTTCATCAAGGATTTCGGATGGAATCCCTAACTGCTCCGCAATCTTTATTGCATTGCTACTTCCCGGCACGCCGACCTGTAACCGGTATGTCGGACGTAGCGTCGTCCAGTCAAATTCCATTGAGGCGTTTTCCATACATTGCTGTGTGTGTGCATACGCTTTAAGTGCCCCATAGTGCGTTGTGACGATGGTATTGACCTGCTTTTTTCCGAGCCAATCGAGGAGTGCCATACCGAGTGCGGTACCTTCGCTTGGGTCTGTACCCGCACCAATCTCATCTAATAGTACCAGCGCATAATCGGAAGTCTCAATAGTTTTCAGCATCTCCGCGATTTTAGTGATATGAGATGAGAAGGTACTCAGATTCTGTTCTATGCCTTGGTCGTCTCCAATGTCAGCAAACACATGTTCAAAGATAGCGATTTTACTACCGTGTTCCGCCGGGATATGTAAACCGGACTGTGCCATCAGCACTAACAATCCGACCGTTTTAAGGACGACTGTCTTGCCGCCGGTATTTGGACCGGTGATAACCAATGTTTTGAAGTCTTTACCGACATGAACATTTGTCGGCACGATCTGCTCCGGTGGATTCGCACCCTCTTCAGCATCGGAATTCGCTTTGTGCGTCTCCTGAAGATGGAATTGCAACAACGGATGCCGAGCCTCAATCAATTTGATGACACCCCGCGTGTTCAGTTTAGGTTCAACGGCGTTCAACGCCATACTGAAACGCGCTTTTGCGTTTAGAAAATCGAGTTCTGCTAATAAATCGAGGGATAATTCCAGTTCTGATAGATAGTCGCGGACGCGGTCGGTGAGGTCAAGGAGGATACGTTGAATTTCGCGGTGTTCTGCTTCAGCGGCTTCGTGCAGTTCATTGTTCATCTGGACGATGCCCAAGGGTTCGACGAAGAACGTTGCACCGCTTGTGGATTGTCCTTGGACGACACCCTGAAAAAAGGCGCGCGCTTCCTGCTTGATCGGAATCACGTACCGATTGTTTCGAGAGGTGATGACGGGTTCCTGAATCGCTTTTTGATGTTCGGGTGATCGGAGCGTGGCTTCGAGTTTTTGATGTATATTGTCCCGGAGACGCGACATTTTGCGGCGGATACTCCGCAATTTCGGACTTGCTCGGTCGAGTAGGACCCCTTCAGAGTTGATGCAGTAACCGATCGCCTCGACTAACTCAGGGAAGTCGGGCAGGGCATCTGCGATGGAAAAGAGGTTGGGAAACTCTTCGCGCTCGCGTTTTTCAAAGATACGATGGATGTCGCCAGGGATTTTCGCGACTTTCCGGATTTCAAGGAGTTCCTCAGCGTCTAAAATTGAACCGTTCTTGGCGGCACGATGTAGGGATGCTCGGATGTCTCTTAATCCATCTAACGGGATCCCGCCGTAAAGTTGATGAAAGCATTTGGCTTCACTACATAACGCTTGTAAGTAGCGAACCTTATCAACGTCATAAGACGGCATAAGGGTGTCAATCTTCGCTGTCCCGAGTTGAGAAGCGGTGTACTTTTTGAGGAGCGTTTTGATTTTATCGTATTCTAACGCTTTTTCAACACTGGATAACACGGATTTGCCCTTTTCTTTATAGTCATCGGTTATAAGTTATAAGTTTTTAGTTAAGAGGCTTATGATTGTTCAAAGAGATGACTCAGCATCAGAGGACAGCCTTATAACGAATAACTATTTATGCTTAATATTACCCCAGGTTGTGACCAATTTCTTCTTCGGTTCAACAGGTAGGATCCGAATATCCCGCAACCACGCTATGACAAATACGCTGCCGTCAATTTCGACGAGTTCTTCAGTCTCCCCGCTCGCAAAATCGTAGAGGTAGACGGTGCCCCACCGAGAATAGATCATATAATCTCCTTCAGGCGACCAGTCAGCCCAATACCCGGTTGCTTTGTCAACATCAAACAGAGGTACAATGGCTTTAGATTCAATATCAATTGTGCAGAAGGTATCAAATTCCCTATTCCATCTGAAGAAGAGGATGCGTCGTCCATCAGGGGACCAGACCGGATAGAAGTCTTTGTTGAGTTCCGTTAATATTTCTATTTCCTTTGTTTCAATGTCTAAAATGTAGAGGTGTTCCAACCACCCGGGTCTGGAGAGCGAAAAGGCGAGCCGCCTTCCATTCGGTGCCCAAGAAATACCCCAAAATGAGTATGGCCACCCAAAATGTGGGACTTGTGTTACGGCTTCCATCTCCCCGGTTTTGAGGTCCAACAACCAAATCTGATTGTCTTGCGGGAGTTGTTCCATTGTCCAACCGTTGAAAGCGAGATATTTACCGTTGGGAGAAGCCGTTAAGAACCGGTATGTCCCCGAAATCGGTGTAATCCGCTTCTTATTTTTCGGGTTGTCAGGGTTAATAGAATAGACATCGGATTGCCCGCCGTGCCACTGTATGAAATAGAGTAAATCTCCGTTTGGCTCCCATGCGGGATACATCCCTTTGTGATTTAAAGCGACGGCTTTCAGATCGTTAGTGCCTTTAATTGCGGTCGCATAGAGATTCCAATCGAAACGTCCCAAATTCTCATCAAATCCGTTGACAGCGTAAGCGAGTTGTCCAGTAGGTGCAGCCTCACTTATCTGTGTAAATGAAAGGAAAATTAAGATAAGTATGCAGAAAAGCGCGCCCCTACTGACTTTAGCGGTATCAAGAGCTGGAGTATTATCATTATGTATCATTATGGCTCCTAAAAACACGAATTATTGAGCGGGTTCAAGTCTTTTATGGTGGAAAAGTGCTTTCTCGTAAAGTTGGCGGTTTAACCCTAAAGTTTCAAGTTCAAGAACCGCATCGTAGTTATACAATGCGGAGCTTGGTCTTCCCTCGTTTTCAGCGCGTCGAGCGTTTTGAATACTGTTGATTACCGTCATCGCTCCTTTTTCAAAACTACCGAGCTGCTTTCGGAGTTCGGAGGAGAGTCCGCCGTGAATATCTTTGTTCACTTTATAGGCGCGAATCGCATCGGTATAAGCGACATAAGCCTCGTAATAACGTTTTTCGGCTTCGAGTCTCTCTGCGCCTGAAATGTCAAGCGATTCGTCAATAGCAGCGACAACGCCTTTTGCCTCTTCGATCAATTCACGACTTTTCTGTACGATCCCTGTTTCAATGGCGTTTCCGAATTCATCTATGATTTCTTTATATACGTCGCGTGCGACACCTGAATCACCTGATTTTTCATAAACAAGTGCTTGGTTAAATTTGGCTTCTGCGAGTACAAACTTTCGGATTTCTGGTGGGAGTTGTGGGGTCGGTGGGAACGCTTTAGTTTGATAGGCAGCGATGGCTTGTTCGTAGTTCGCTTCCTGTTCGTATGTGTTGCCGATCGCCTTTTGTGCGTATAGACTGTCTATCTGACTTTCGGGTTGATGTTCATCAATCACTTGTTGGAATTGTGAGCGAGCGTCGGCATAGTTTCCTTGATAGTAGAGCGTATTGGCGTACTGATAACGCGCTTTATCCGCAAAAGTTGTACGTGGATATTTCTCGAAGACTGCTTTAAGTTGCGTCTGAGCAGTTTTAAGGAGTTCTTCACTTTCCGCCAATTTTTCAGCGTCAAAAAGACTCTCTTCTGCTTTCTGGTACGCCTCGGTGGCTTCGCGGAGTGCGACAGTGGCTTCGGAGCGACGGTTCTCTTGATTCTGATGATACGCCGCATACCCGCCGACAGCGACAAGGACGACGACCGCTGCGACGATAATCGTTTGAAGGTTTCCCTTCAAAAACGCGTAGATGTTCAGGAGCCCTTCAATAAATTTATCTTCTTGGATTTCTTCTTTGGTGAGTCGTTTGTTTCGTGCCATGTTTCCCTCAGTTTTACACGATTTTAAATCAATACACAAGCGGGTGACGGGAATTGAACCCGTGACCCTCAGCTTGGGAAGCTGACGCTCTACCGCTGAGCTACACCCGCATTAATATTATTATACCATACGCTTATGGCATTGTCAATGAAAGTTAAAATGAGAAGCAGGCATCGGTATGATACCCAATTATAGATTGCGAGTTTCACCTGATGCCCGCTTTGCTGTTTTCTAAGACTGGCGGACTTTATCCACGATCTGGTCAATCCGGAATATCTACTGCAACTTGTCTAATTCAGCCAAGACCTGTTCTGCGCTCAGCGTATTATCCGGGGGTGCCTCTTCAACGTGTTTAAAGGCGATTTGCCCTGCCTTATCAACGATAAATACACCGCGTGTCGTAATGCCGACTTCCTCGAGTGCCATGCCGAACTGCTTGGAAACTTCAAGGTTCATATCAACAAGCAGCGGGAAATCAACACCACCAAGGTCTTTACTCCACGCCTTGTGTGCGAATGCCGAATCGCGGTTGATAGCGATCACTTCAGCACCTTTTGCCTGAATCGCTGCGAGGTTCTCGTTGAAATCCGGCACCTGTTCAGAACAGACAGGTGAGAAATCGAGCGGATAAAAGAGAACGACTAAATTTTTACCTGCATAATCACTCAGTGAAACTTCGGTATCTTCTTGATTGACTGCACCTGTCAGGGTAAAATTGGGTGCAGCACTTCCTACATCTGCCATTAAAATCCTCCTACATGCGTATGAAAAGCACTTTTAGGTTGTTTATATCGTTTGGGTTTGTGGAAAAATTATTCCCCTTTCAAGGCTGCCCACGATGTCGCTAACTTGCCGTGAGGTTCGATTGCTGTGAGAGAGGTTGTGGTATCACCATTGATAGTGACATCATCAATAAAGTATTAGGACGAGGCAGGGTCGCCTCGCCCTACGGTTAAGGACTTATTTCGTTTTAAGTTTTGCCCATTGGGTAGCAAGTTTGTCTTGCGGTTCAACAGAAAGCGTACCGATTTCAAGACTCTGAACTTCATCCTCTGTCAACGCGACGTTGTAAATTCGGGACTCTTCTATGTGCGCATTGAGTTCACCAGGTCCGGCAAGTCCGTTTACATGTCGTTTTCCCCAAATCGCTTCGGCATCGCCTGCGGGCCATGTTCTGAGATCACCTTTTTTGAAACTTCCGAGACTCTCGCCGTTCCGGTAACCGGTAATCTCGTACTGGTTTTTGACATCCTTATATGTGATCACTAAGTAAACCATATCGCCGGTCGGTTTCTCTGTAACTGCATCGGGAAAATCAGCGGTACGTCGGAAATGGCTACTGCCGGGCATCCACTGTTTATCGACCCTTTCAGCCCAGACGATCGCACAGAATTGATCTGCGGTTTCTTTATCCAAGGTAAGAGCGGAACCATTTGTTTTCGCGTAGTCATCCAAACTCACCCAAGTTACTAACGACAACTCCGTGATGTCGGGACCAGTGTAATCAAGGGCATGCGCCCATTTTCCAGTCTCAACAACCAATTGTCCATCATCAAATTTGGCACCGTGAAGAGTTATATCTTCCCAATTGCCTGTCTCCTCTTTTTCATCATCAAATAACCACCAGCCAACCAGATGTTCCTCTTGTGCGTTTTGTGCAAATACTGTTGGTGCTGATAGACTTAGCATCAGCAAAATAGCACAAAAATAATAAAGTTTTATTCGCATTGTCAGTTGCTCCTCTTTGGTTTAGTTTGAGGTTCAGCACGGGTAGTTTATCTTGATGCCAGTGAACGATTCGGGTCACTATCCGTGTAGGTGAAGCACCCAACGCCTGAAGGCGTGGGAAACCTCGGCTTCGTAGACAGTGCGGTTTTCTCATAGAGTAGACCGTCTTACTCCGTCTCCACCAGCTAAGCATTGGGAAACCTTACGCCCGAATGCTCGTAAATTCTAAAATATTATACCATATATTCAGAGCGAAAGTCAAATGTTTTTACACGCATTTGGTTGTCAAAGGATTCGCCGTTAGCCGTTAGCAATCAGCGGTCAGAGAAATGGTTATCAGTCAAGAGAATTCAGTGAATCTCATGGTAGTAACCCGCTACTTGCAAATTATCTTTGTATGTGTTACTATTAATAGCACGTAATCAGATAATAGCACGTAATCAGATGTGAAATACGCAAGAAATACGGATAGATATAAGGGAATAAAATATGAAACGATTGATGATGCTTCTACTCGTCATCGGTATCGGACTTGTAAGTGGAATTTTCTGCCAGCACCTTTCCGCCCAAGACGATGTTGACCCAAGACGGTTGACAGCCTCCATAGAAGGACGGATCGTTTGGGATGGACACGACCTGTCACACGCGAATGTGTCTGCCTATCGGGATGAGAGATTGCGAGAACTGTACATCAGCGGGATCCCGCAACTCGGTGATGGAAGATTTACACTCCATGTTGAACCGGGTCGATACTATCTCGCCGCTTATGTGGATGTGGACAAGTCAGGCAATTTTGATGCGGGTGATGGCTTTGGTATCTTCGGGATAACCGAGTGGAATGACAAAGAACAAAAGTATCAGATTATCGAAATAGATAACAGGGAAAAAGTTCGGGGCATAGAGATCCCAATTACAGCGCGAGCCACGCGGACGGATGGGAAATTTAACATCGTTCCAGCATCCGAATATCGGCCGAGCGAACTCCAACAGTTTCAAGTTGATTTGCGTGCAGCGACATCGGGTTGCAGCGGCACGCTTAGTCTTACGCGGGACAAGGAAAACCCGGAGCTCTTTAGGTCCAAAGATCGAAAAGCCTTGATTCTCGCCTATACAGATTTATCTTGGAAATACCGTGCGGGTATCACCACCGTGACGGATTCAGGGGCATGGACACTTAATTTGTCACCGGGTAAATACTACCTAATGGCGATTATCGATAACAACAACACCAATAAACTGGACGCGGGAGATGACTTCGGGTTTTACGGCGTTGAAAATATGCGAAGGCGTGGCGAATTTCCAGAACCTGTATTGATTTCGCCGAACAAGTTCACTAAAGACCTTGGGATCACAATTACGGCTACCTATCAGCAACGGAAAAAGACCCAACAGGAAAACTCAAGTCTGCTGACAGGCAAAGTATCCCTCCCTGAAAACACATCTGCGCGTGTAGAGGTATATGCTGACCCGACCTTAGTCAGCCCTATCGCGAGCGGTGAAACCGCTGCCGGTGGCGCATTTAACATATTACTGCCTCCGGGTGAATATTATGTTATCGTTAATCTGGATGTAAACAAAGATGGCAAATATAGCGACGGGGACGGTTTAGGCGGATATGGGACAGTAGATATCACGACACAGCCGCCGTCTCCGATTACACTGAAAGCGGGTGAAGAACGGAACATTGAACTCCTAATCAGTGCACGCTACGATAAGGATGGACATCTCTATGCCACACCGCCTGGTATTGAGACACACATTGAACAGGGCAGTATCGCCGGACGTATCGTTTGGGATGGATACCCGATCCAGCGCGGTATTTTAACGCTTTCGTATACGCCGGATTTCAGTGCGCCGATTGCGATGCCGATTTCGGTTACCGCAAACGGTAATTACCAAATCAATGTCCTACCCGGTATCTACTACGTCATGGCGGTAATGGATGCAAATGACGACGGGAAAACGGGTATAACCGACGGTGTCGGGATATATGGCACACGTTACCCGGCACGCGGTGAACCGACGGCAGTTAATGTCTTTTCGGGGCAGACGACCTCTCATATTGATATAGATATCCTCGCCAGTTACATTGATGAAGAGGGAAATATGGCGGAGATTGATGACGGTGGACGCTGGGAAGTGAAAAAAAGTTTTGGCGAACCCGAAGATGTTTTTAGTATTACCCGCAACGGACGTGTGAATGAGGAGTGGAAATATTGGACAAAGGGCGTCGGCTTTGTGTGGGAAGCGAAGGGTGTAGGTTGGGAACTCGGAGACATGGAAGAATTCACGCCTAAACCGGGCACCGCCGAGCAGATCGAAAAAAGCAGGATAGAAGCATCCGGCTCCGGAGACCCCACCGCTATGGAACAGCAGGATTCGACCGGAGTTGAACAACTTCCCGGCTTTATCTACTTCGCTTATGATAATATCATCTGGGGGATTTCGCCAGATGGTATGAGCGCGCCATTAGGTGCTGGACACAACCCGACAGTTGCAAATGATGGAACACTTGCCTACCAAGACTCGGACGGGAACGTTATCATTCGAGATCCCCATGTACCAGATGGGCTTTTGCTGTTTGACGGACGCGAGATGGCAAACGATGTGGCAATCTCACCGGATGCGCAATATGTCGCCTATACACGTCCGGAGGTTGGTAACCGGCGTCGGATTGTTATGCGGCACATTTCGAGTGGGACTGAATATATTGTTCCATCAACTGCATTGAAAAGTTTTACCCCTGCTTGGAATAGCGATAGTAGCATGCTTGCGTATGTCACAGCAGGAACAATCGAAAACCCAGACGATGTCGCTTCAAATGCCGAAAAACAGAGACGAAATATCTACGCATTTGACCAAGTGAAAATGAGTGTAGAGCCGATTGTAGTGTCTCCAGCAGATGATTCACAACCGGCTTGGTCGCCTGTGCATCCGAATCAGTTGGCATTTACGCGAACAGAAGGCAATCATCAACAGATTTGGCGCATCACCTACGGAGCTGATGGCGTACCAATGGAACAGCAGTTAACCCAGAGGGGCGGTTCGCATCCTGTCTGGATACCCCCTGATGGACGCTGGATTTTGTATGAAAATAACGGTCAACTCTGGAAAATTGACGTGGAAAACCCAGAAAGCACGGAGGCACCGCTGAGGCACAACGGTCAGATCGTGTTTGGACATGAACCTACGGTTTTAGGTGGCATTGTGCAAACCGATACTCAGCGTGAAAATTAATGAAAAAGTTTTACATTTCTTTAGTCCACACTGTCTTGATAATACTCGTTATCGCAGTCAATACCGCCAGTGCGCAATGGCTTTTGATCCCTATGGAGAGCGGGAAGCAGACCAATCATCTGAAGGCTTACGGCTTGACGTATTGGGCATTAGAGGTGCCGCGTGAGTACCGATGCTACTGGTGGCTGAACTACCGCGGCGGTGCGTTCGTTCTGCCAGATTCACAAGATGTGCGAGTCCGCGCTGCGCTGATGGGTGTGAGTTTTGAAACGATGAGCGATGCTGAGTATACTGACATCAAAAATTCTGTCCTTGAAGGTAGCAATATGGACGAGATTTTATTAGAAAAGGCACCGAAGGTCGCCGTATACGCACCCTCAGCGGCATCGCCTTACCGAGACCCGTGGGACGACGCGGTCAAAATCGCTTTGGATTACGCTCAGATTCCGTACGACGAAATCTGGGATAAAGAGGTCCAAAGCGGTATCCTACAGGCAAAAGGCTACGACTGGCTCCACTTGCACCATGAGGATTTCACCGGTCAGCACGGTAAGTTCCACGCCTCGTTCTCCACACAAGTCTGGTATCAACAACGGATGCTGATGTTCGAGCAGGCTGCTAAAGAAGCCGGATTTCGTCGTGTCCCGCAGCACAAAGGACAAACTGCACAGATGATAGCAGACTATATTGCCAACGGCGGGTTTATCTTCGCGATGTGTTCAGCCCCGGAAACGCTGGATATTGCACTGGCGACACGCGGCGGAGCAATCGACATCGTCGCGCCGGAACTCGATGGTACACCGATTGCGCCGAATGCTGAAGCACAGCTTGACTTTCAGCGCACCTTGGCATTCGTGAATTTCAGTCTCTACACCAATCCGCACCGATATGAGTTCTCTGACATAGATAATCCGAACCCTGACAGAGATGCACAGAGTGGTGTTGAGGATTTCAAACTTTTTGAATTCGCTGCAAAGCACGATCCGATTCCAACAATGCTCACGCAAAACCATGTTAGCGTTGTACCGGGTTATCTGGGTCAGACGACCTCATTTAATATGGACAAAATTCGCGGTTCTATCACAATTTTGGGACAGGTGGAAGGGACGAACTACGCGAAATACATTCACGGTAAATTAGGCAAAGGCACGTTTACGTTTCTCGGCGGACACGATCCAGAGGATTATCGCCACCTTGTCGGCGAAGGTGCCGTCCCGACGAACCTCGATTTGCATAAACATTCACCCGGCTATAGGCTCATTTTGAACAATATCTTGTTCCCGGCGGCTCGTAAGAAACCACAGAAAACGTGAATAGGGGTCAGCAGTCAGGTCGGTTTTTTCTGCGAAAAAACCGCTCAGCAGTCAGCAAAGAGGGATTTCTGTTAATCAAAAACCTCTTGTTACTGAAGGCTTCCATTTAAAGGACCGAAACATGAAAGCAGTGCTTGCGACGTGTAACCTGAATCAGTGGAGCCTCGACTTTGAGGGTAACACGGCGCGTATCATTGAATCCATTGAGATGGCAAAAGCACAGGGTGCCCGGTATCGACTGGGACCCGAACTGGAAATCACAGGATATTCCTGCGAGGACCACTTTCTGGAACTTGATACGCTACGGCACAGTTGGGAATCGCTTGCGTGTATCCTCAAAGGTGGGTATACTGACGGCATTCTCTGCGATATCGGTATGCCTGTCATGCACAAGAATATCCGTTACAACTGTCGGGTCTTCGTGTTAGATGGTCAGCTGCTTTTAATCCGTCCGAAGATGATATTAGCGAGCGATGGTAACTATCGGGAGCACCGATGGTTCACAGCATGGGAACAGGGTTGGGTAACGGAACCCTATACACTGCCACGTGAGGTCGCCGAACTGACGGGACAGCAGAAGGTGCCTATTGGTATCGCGGCAATTGCAACAGTGGATACACGCTTGGCAGCTGAGACCTGTGAGGAGCTCTTTGTGCCGATGAGTCCACACATCCATTTCGGCAACGCTGGTGTCGAAATCATCGCCAACGGTTCGGGTTCTCACCACGAGTTACGGAAATTAGATACGCGTATCGCGCTGATTCGGAACGCAAGTGCTAAAAGCGGTGGGGTCTACCTTTACGCAAACCAACAAGGGTGTGACGGCGGCAGACTCTATTTCGATGGCTGCGCACTGATCGCTCAAAACGGCGAGATATTGGCACAAGGTTCTCAGTTCTCACTCAAGGATGTAGAGGTCGTCACGGCTACGGTTAACCTTCACGATGTGCGAACCTATCGAGGTGCGAAGGCGAGTCGCGCTGTGCAGGCGAGTAAAACGGAACGGCTGCCACAGATAGAGGTCGATTTTGAATTCGACACAGCGGTTTGGGAAAACTCACCACCTGCGAGTCTAAAAATTGATCCGCATTATCACACACCCGAAGAGGAGATAGCACTCGGTCCGGCTTGTTGGCTCTGGGATTACCTACGCAGATCGGGTGCGGCGGGGTACTTTATTCCGCTTTCTGGCGGCGCGGATAGTGGTGCCGTTGCGACGCTCGTCGGTTCAATGTGTCAGCTGGTCGCAAAAGCCGTCCGAGAAAAGGAGCCAGTAGTTAGCCAAGATGTCCGTCAATGGTTAGCGGAAGGTGAAACGCTTGATGTTCTGTCGGACCCGTGTGTGCTTGCCAACCGGCTCTTGTATACATGCTATATCGGTACCGAGAACAGTTCTCGTGATACGCGGAAACGTGCGAAACAACTCGCTGAACAGATCGGCGCATATCACCTGAACATCAATATGGATGGACTCGTTAACGCGCTGCAAACACTTTTTACACGCATTACGCAGAAGAAGCCACGATTTAAGGTTGAAGGTGGAACATATAGAGAGAATCAAGCACTCCAGAACATACAGGCGCGATTGCGGATGGTACTCAGTTATTTGTTCGCGCAGACGATGCCGTGGGTGCGAAATCGTGAGGGGACGCTTCTCGTTTTAGGCACCGGTAATGTCGATGAGGCACTGCGGGGTTATCTCACAAAATACGATTGCAGTAGCGGCGACATCAATCCGATCGGTGGTATTAGCAAACACGATCTGCGCCGTTTTTTGAAGTGGGCTGAACAGAATCTCGGGTATACCGCGCTTGCTGAGATTGTGGAAGCACCGCCGACAGCGGAACTGGAACCGATAACCGAAACCTATACACAAACCGACGAAGACGATATGGGGATGACCTACGCCGAATTGAGTCGATTCGGGCAGCTCCGAAAGATGGAGCAGTGCGGTCCCGTCAGTATGTTTGAAAAATTAGTGCAGGAATGGGACCATTTACCGCCACGTGAGGTCGCCGAAAAGGTGAAGCGATTCTTCCGATATTACGCTATCAATCGGCATAAAATGACGACGCTAACGCCTTCCTACCATGCTGAGTCTTATTCGCCGGATGACAATCGATTTGACCTGCGACAGTTCCTCTATAACACACGCTGGACGTGGCAGTTTCGCCATATTGATGCCTGTGTCAAGAAATTGGAGGCGCAGGTGTGATGCAGCCGATTTTACAAAACAGGCGTGGAAAGTTGGAACGCTGGAAGGAAACCGGAAGAAAGGCATCCACAATCTTCCAATTTTTCGTGCTTCCAGTCTTTCTCTTGACATCCGTGTTCATTCTCAACGCTGCGCATGGGGCACCCGATGTGCCTCTGAACTTCGATGGGTGGGTTACCGATGCGCTCGCGAAGTTGGAGACTGACGGTATTACAGGCGGATTTCACCGACAGACTGCACCGCTTTCGAGAGCGGAAGTCGCACAAGTTATCCGACAGGCGGAATCGCGCATACGTGCGGGTAGCGTCGTGCCATCTGAGATAGATCGGAAACTCCTTGAAAAGTTGAAACGTGAATTCAGTCAAGAACTTGCGGGTAACGACGGACGGACAATAGGATTTCTTCCACAACTCCGCGCCACAGAAAAAAAAATAGCACCCGCACTTGAGGCAGGTTTTCATTGGACAGCAGGGAGCCTTAAACAGCAGACTGTGCCTCGGTTAATGTTCTATTCTGAATTTGAGGCGCATAATTTTGAGAGTCGTCCGCTTGACGGTACGACTGCGGAGCAACGCCTCGAACGTTGGCGTGGTGGGTACACGGGTGATTTCAAAAGGGGTTATTTGCAGGTAAATAGTACGCACCTTAACCTACTTGTCGGTCGGGACTGGCTTTTCTGGGGCGCGAGTCGGGACAAAACGGTGGGAATCTCGGATAACTCACCGCCGTTAGATCAAGTACGGCTTACAAGTACATTCGGGAAACGCCTCAAAGCGACGGCTTTCACAGCACAACTGGATTCAACTTGGTACGACGACGGCACCAAACGCTATTTGGCGAAACGCTATATCAGTGGACACCGACTTGACTATCAATTCAACGATCGCGTGGAAATCGGTGTTGCTGAATGGGTGCTTTACGGTGGCGATGCACAGACGCTGGCGTGGAAGTACGCGAATCCGATCACCTTCTATTATGCGCTACAGTACAACGCGAAGGCTGATGACAACGTCATGTTCGCCTTCGACGCAGCGATCCGTCCTATTGATGGTGTACGCCTCTACGGCGAATGGGTTATTGATGATATTCAATATGTTCCGGGCGCGAATGACCCGCACGCTGTGGCATGGCTTTTAGGATTGACGTGGTATCCAGAACACCTCGATCGCCTGCTCGGTATTCATAGCGAATACGCGCGCGTCAATCGGTGGGCATACACACATCTCGTGCCTGATAATCAGTTTACGCATTTCGGTTATGCAATTGGACATCCCATCGGCACCGATTCGGACACGCTGCGACTGTCAGCGTCCTATCAGTTTACGGTTTCCGCTGCGGCGGAGGTTCGCACAGTGTTGACTCGCCACGGTGAAGGCACAATCGCTGATCGGTTTTACGGTGAAGATTTCAAAGCACTTCCGTTTCCTACGGGTGTCGTCGCGCGAACGATAGAGATCGGCGGACAGTTCTCCTATCGTCCGTTAGATGCGTGGAATATCTTGCTGTCGTACACATGGCACGCGACGCAGAATAGCGAACACCGTAAAGGGCAGACAAGCGGCGGATACAGACTCATATTTCAGTTCGGTTATTTGCTGTAGTTATCAGGGAAATGGCTATCGGAAACCATCGGCTATTGGCTGTCAGTAAACCAATGATTCAGAAGCGGACTCTCTTTTTCATTTTCATAACATTTGTCTTAATCCTTGTGCTTGGTAGTGTCATTAACCTTCACTTGGATTTACGGCTGCTCGCGCTTACACCGAAGATTTTCAAATACAAGCGACTGATCCAGAAATATGCCGTCAAAGAGAATGTGGACTCACGACTTATCTGTGCACTGATTGTGCAGGAATCTGGGTTCAATGAAAAGGCACAAAGTGCTGTCGGTGCACAAGGCTTGACGCAACTGATGCCTAAAACAGCAAAAGGACTCGGCGTTAAAGATCCACTGGATGCGGAACAGAATATCGCTGGTGCAGCACGACACCTACACACACTCTATCATGCGTTTCCAGAAAGCCAACGGGATCATCAGCACCGGCTGGTATTAGCAAGTTATAACGCCGGTCTCGGCCGCGTTCGGGATGCACAAGCACTTGCCCGTCATCAACAAAAGGCGAATCCATTGCTATGGGAACCCGTGCGTAAAGGACTCAGCCAACTGACGAAGCAACACGCGTCTATACATAAACAGGTGTGGGGAAGCGAAGCGCCTCCCCACGGGTATTTTGAAGGATTTAATGAGACCTCAAACTACGTAGCACGCGTGATGCATTATTACGGCAGGATCTGTTTTTATGGAGAAGTGCTGTTTTTCTTATGACAGAAAATCTCATCTAATTGCTCGGATCGGTAGGCGAAAATCTTCTCTATATCCGGACGCACAAAAAGTTTATTGACGACCCCATTTCCCCAGACAGCATATTCAACCGAGTCGCCTACGACGACCCCATCTTCTGTTTCATCAAACGTATGTGTATGTCGCCAGAGGCGATAGGGACCGCGGCGTTGTTCATCAAGAAAAAAATGAGGTGGGTTCCACTCCGTAATCTCGGTCTGCCAGCGAAGTGGAATGCCGTGGAGTTTCAGCCGATAATCAATCAGTGTTCCGGCGAACATCTCAATTGGGGCAGGCGTTAATATTTCAAGATGGAGCTCTGGCGGCGTAATCTCAGCGAGGTTATGTGCATTAGAGAAGAATTCAAAGACTTCTGTGATGGGTCGTTCAAGTGTCCGTTGTGATTTGAAAAGGAACGTTTTCATTGTTTTGCTCCTGTTTTATGTATGTATTATGGTAGATTCTGTAATTACTTATACACGTCAGTACCGGTGCGGTTAGGAAACCGCACCTACCAGAGGACTGAAAGTGTGTATTTATTTTTGGAATTTACTATAAAGCGTTGGATACACGGATTTAGACTTGGATTTAATTGAACGACAAAATATGGGATAATGATTACGCTTTGTTTCACCAAAGGAAATGGGGTGGGTTGTCCTCTGAGTGGTATGCAATATGAGGTCTGTAGCGGTTATTCGTTGGTGTCGGTTTCAGGTGTCTGTTCAAGCTGCGCGAGCCGTTTATCCAATGTTTGTTGCTGCTTCCCTAAACGCAACACATATAGCATAAAGACTAACCAGATAACAAGGTAGGCGGAAGCAAGATATTTCAGGCGCGTGCTTTGTCCTTTTTCAAGGGTCTCAATTGAACTCAGCACGACCTGCTCCACTATATCTTCATCCACGGGGACCTCGGATTTCGAGACTGCTTCCGAAACAGCCGCTGAGACTTTATCAGAGGTAATATCGACCGGTACTTGGTTTACAAAAAGAAATAATCCCAAAACGATCACAAAACTGGCTAAGACCAATATTTTCATCCAGATGCCTCCTCAAGGTATTTCTGTTGAATTATCTCATAACGCGCCTGTGCTTTCTTCATCTGATACCGGACGATTAGCAGACAGGTAAACAGCAGGATCAGAGCAAGGAGTGCTATCATCCATGTATGTCGCATTGTCGTCTCAAGGCTCCATTTTGTCCCACGATCGGGATGTAATCCACCTTGCCAGATATCTACGGCGTAATAGACAATTGGGACATCAAGATAGGCGATAATTCCGAGTACCGCGGAATAGACACCCCGTTTATCATCCTCTAAAGCCGAGCGGAGAATAAAATAGCCGATGTACATGAGCCAGAGCACAAGCGTGCTTGTCAGGCGTGCTTCCCAGTTCCACCAAGTATTCCAGGCATATCGTGCCCAAATGGGACCGGAGAGGAGTGCGATGGTGCAAAAAATAAGACCGAGTTCTGCCGCCGCGACTGCCAGCAGATCGTCGTTTGGTTTGCGTTGGATGAGGTACTTGATACTAAACACACAGTTGACACCAAACGCCACGAAAACGGTCATCGCCGCTGAGACGTGGTAGTAAAAAATTTTCTGCACTTCAAGCATCGTGCCTTCAATGCGTGCGTATCCGAAAATGAGATAGAGCGAGATGAAAACGAGGATCGCGGTGATAACGCCTATAATTTTAGTGCTTAGATTTCCCACAGTGAACTCCCTGTAAGGATTTCGGGACCGTCAGAAAGGATCGCGACTGTATGCTCAAAGAGTGCGGACAACGAACCGTCTGCTGTCGTGATTGTCCAGCCGTCTGTGAGCATCTGGACATCGGGGAGTCCAACGTTCACCATGGTTTCAATCGCGAGGACCATGCCTGGTCTCAGGCGTAAACCGCGTCCAGCGACACCGATGCAGGGGACCTCGGGTGCCTCATGGAGATTTCGCCCGATGCCGTGTCCAGCAAAACTCTGGAGTACGGAGAATCCTTCGGACTCCGCACCGTTTTGCAATTTGAAAGAGATGTCACCGATACGGTTTCCCGACTTCGCTTCGGCAATCGCAGCGTAAAGAGAGTTCCGTGTCGCCTCAAGCAGCCGTTCCGCTAATGGCGAAATATTCCCAACCGGAAAGGTGTATGCGTTATCCCCGTGGTAGCCGTCAATACTGACAGCCGTATCAATCCCGATAATATCGCCTTCTTTTACCACTTGACTTTTATCAGGAATCCCGTGGATAACGACATCGTTAATGGAAGTACATATCGTGGCGGGATAAGGCTCGTGTTCTGGGAGTTGGTAGCCTAAGAAAGAAGAGATGGCGTTAACTTCAGCGATCGTATCACGTGAGATACGTTCCAAGTCAGCAGTAGATACGCCTGGGGCAATCGCTTCTCCAATGCGCTTTAGCACGGTCGCCGCTGCCTTACCGCTCTGCTTCATCTTCTCGATTTCGATCTTGTTTTTAATCCTAACTTTATCCATCAGACGATCTGTCCAATCAAGGTATGTGCTGTGGTGCTGTGAATATGAACGTTAACAACATCGCCGATTCCGCTATCAGCTTTGGGAAATACAGTCGTTTTGAAGCCGTCTGTCTTGCCGTGGTATTTATCGGCTTCGCGACGCGATTCGCCTTCTACAAGTACTGCGACGGTATCACCGACAGTAGCAGTGTTGATGTCCGCTGAAATCTGTTCTTGGAGTTCGATAATCTGTTTCAGGCGTTCCCCTTTTTCTGCTTCTGGCACGTCATCAGGCAGGGATTTGTGTGCCAGCGTTCCCTCACGTTCAGAATACTTGAACATGAACGCCGAATCGTATCGGATGTCCGCCATCATCTGATAGGTCTGCCTAAACTCTTCCTCGGTTTCACCACAGAAACCGACGATAATATCGGTGGAGAAGGTAATATCTGGGATGCGTTCCCGGAGTTTCGAGACGAGATCACGGTATTCCGCTGCGGTGTAAGTGCGGCGCATCCGTTCAAGCACGGCGGTCGAACCCGACTGTAGCGGGAGATGTAAATGCTTACAGACGGTCGGAGAACTTGCCATTGCGTCAATCATACTCTCGGTTGCGTCCGCCGGGTGTGGCGAGGTAAATCGTACGCGCGCTAAGCCGTTCACTTCGCCGACAGCGTAGAGGAGATCGCCAAAATCGGAGCCGTTGTCGCGATAGGAGTTTACGGTCTGACCGAGCAGGACAACCTCTTTGAAACCTTGGTCTACTAATTTTTCGACATCTTCGACAAGGAGTTTCAACGGCAGGCTCCGTTCTCTGCCACGGACGAAGGGAACGATACAGAAGGTGCACATCTTATCGCAGCCGCGTTGAATCGTGAGCCACGCTCGAATCCCCTCTTTTCGGATAGGCGCGATGTCGGCGTAATCCTCGCTTTTGTCTAACCGTAATCCGAGGAACGGGTCTCGATCCTTCAAGGAGACGTGTGCTTCCACGCCACCCGCCAAAGAATCGAGTGCTACCGGCAGATTCCGATATGCATCCGGTCCCATCACGAGATCAACATAGGGTGCTGCATCTAAGAGCTTGTCCCGGAGGTGCTGTGCCATACAACCGCAGACTCCGATAATGAGTTCTGGCTGCCGACGTTTGCGGTGGTTGAGATGTTTGAGTCGATTAATGACCTTCGTTTCCGCGTTTTCCCGTATTGCGCAAGTATTAACAAGCACGACATCTGCATCGTCAATATGCGTTACAGTCCGGTGTCCATTTTGCGTTAAGATGCCTGCCATTAACTCGCTATCACTGACGTTCATCTGGCAGCCATAAGTTTCGATGTAGACACGGCGCGAGTGTGCCTGCGGAACATCCTGCGATTTTTGCGGCGGCGGATGCGGTGTTTCTATTTGCGCATCTTTATTATAAAGTGGGAAAAGCGTCTGGTCTTTCATAGTCCTTATGTATCCGTGTAATCTTGATGGTATCCCCACACATCTATAGTGAAGAGATCTCCCGTGTATGCGAGCACTCGGTATTTTAACGTGTGCGTTGAACCGGCATCCACTTTGAAAGGGGTCGCCTGTGCGAAAAGATAGCCGAACGATACGTCTTCTGCGTGGAACATCGTCTCACCGTTTGACGGATGCGGAAGGATAGCGACACCGACCGCTGCTTGCTCGGCAGCAGTGAGTCCGCAGAGTGTCCCCCACGCCGATATATTTCCGTTCACCTCTGACTCACCGATCCGTCCGTCTGCGTCGGCGGCTTTGCGGTACTCCATCTCGACCGCGAGGTAACCGAGTCCTATATCTCCGGCGAATTCGAGCGGGCTACTCGGTGCCTGCAACGAGATTTCCATGTCCAAGACCTGCGCTTCGGTTTGACGCGGATGGACTTCTACTGTGCAGGTTTCTATCAGGAACGGTTCCTTGGAAACTTTCCACGTCGTGACGACAGAAAATCTTGCTGAAGCTGCATCTGTTTCGCGCGTAATCTCATCGTGATTCAGCGGCGCAGCATTGACGGTTCCGTGTGTGAAACAGATTCCCGGTGGATGCTGATGTCCGATGCTCGTGTCGTCCGTTACCGCCTGTCCGTTGGACGCATAAAGCGGATGCAGATATGGCGGACGTGACACATCGTCGCCGTGGTGCCAAGTGAGTATCGGTGCGTCGTCTTCTGTGATGGATAATTCTTTCTCGTTAAATTCGTGTAACATAAATGCTATGTAAAAATTATACCATACATCTCCGTACAATGCAAACGCGATTCGGATTGGTTTGTTATTTGCCATCAAAATAGGATATAATTTACGTACAAACAAAGAAAAAATTAAAAAGGAGACGGTTATACATGAAACCTACCATTGGCATCACATTTTCATCCAAGATTGTAAGTGGTACTTCTAAGAACTATACCCGCGCGATTGAAGAATTCGGTGGCATACCTCGCATTCTATATCCCGGTGT
>JAAXHI010000230.1 GCA_012270875.1 Candidatus Poribacteria bacterium
CAACAAAGTGTTTTTGAGCTGTGGGATGTTTCGGTCAGGACACCCCTGTGGCTATTTTCAATGGCTCCATGGCCCGCTGTGACGTCCCTGAGAGCAAGCGCAACCGTCCCTGAGACGATGGGTCAATGACAATGGGAAGGTGCCCGTGAGATGATGGGGCGATGGGTATGTGCCAGTCCCCCTCCAGAAAAAAACACTGTCTGGACACTGGGAAAGACTAGCACATCGATGGCCCCATGCCCCAGGAGTGGCTCTAGGGGAAGGCACCGTCTTTTAAGTCTCAATTAGCACAAGCCCGCAATCGCATTCGACGGCACTTGGCCCGAGGCCGGTTCATCTCGCCGTATCAAATGGGTGGGACTATCTTTGGTAAGTCCACCATGGCGCGCTATCCCTTGATGCACACGTGCTCCCGATTATTGGACCCCCACTCCATGATCATGAAACACTTGAAACAACGCCGAAAGATAAAAGGGGGGACCATTTTAGGCAAGTCCACACAAATGCGTTATCCCTGGATGTACCCATCTGCTTCCGGGTGAACCCCGAAAAATGGTTGATGACCATGGCCTGACGCGAAACCCTATAAAAAGCAAACGCCGTTAAACACGGCTGACATTCAGACACCAGCATCATGTCGCTCAATTTGTTTGATGTGCCCCATGTGGATTCCCGGTACGAAGCCTCCCAGCACGTGGCACTTCAACCCGCCCTGACAGGCACGTGACCCACCATGTTTTCCATCCGGCCTCGGACGATTACTACGATCTCAACGAACTCCGATTTCAAGTCAAAGTACGTCTGACCGATCCTGCGGCTATCAAGGATTGAAAGCCAACTTGGCCGACTCCGATGCCAACAATACCAGAAACACCTACTGCATCAACAATTTTGGCCACACCATCTTTCGAGATATTAACATAAGCATGAATGGGGTGCTCATGACCGAACAAAGCAACACTTACCATTACAGAGCCTACCTGGAAACCTTACTGAATTACAACCGAGAAGAAGGAGCCACCAAGTTAGCCCCGCAAGGCTGGGTCAATCAACTCCATGTGATTGAAGAAATGGGAGCAACTGGCACCAATTCTCATACACCCACCAATGCGAACTGGAGTGGGAATAGAGAATTGCGCGCGTTGACCAGCCGGTTGCTGAGCGAGAATTGGCACACCTTCATCATCCGACCCCATTTGCCACCCCTTAAGACGGGTAAATGTTTGGTACCCGGTGTCCAGCTGGACTTTGAACTGTTCCTGAACCCCAACTCTGTCTACTTGATGGGCACCCCTAACAAAGGGACCTTTGGTCGCCAAGAAATTTCCTGCCATCCATAATGAGGACATCAAAGTCACTTTGCTGATGAGAAAAGTGACCTTGACGCTAGTGTCAATGTCAGACTGCAAAAAGAAAGACAACTGGGGAAAAAGATTGTGCGCTACCCCGTGGCTGGAAGTGAAATCCGCACCTTTCCTTTGATGGCCGAACCACCCAGTGGGAACAAGACAATATGTTTGTGGGCCGATTTCCTGATCGAGCGATGGTGGGTTTGCTGCATTCGAATGCCTTCAATGGAGACATGGGCAGAAACCCCAATGCCTTTCAAACGTTTGGGGTAATTTAGTGTTGAATGATCATAAAGNNATTTGAAACGGGTGATTAAACGCGAATTACAAGATGAAGTGGATGCCCAACCCGATGGGTATTAATGTGAGCCGCCAAGCCTTTATGCTTTGTAATGATTGCTCATGATGTAAAAAATAAAAAAATGTGACGCACTTAAAAAGGGGTGTGGTGCATGCATTAAAAAGACGCGTCGAGTCGCAGGGGGTGTCATTTTGCTCATCATGATTATATGCGGCGATGTCCAGTGCGTAATTTATTATTTTAGAAGGAACCCTGTATTGGTAGTTGCATCCAATCGAACGGGTCCAAACCGTCCGAGGCATTGATGCTTGGGATGGGTATCATAGGACGTTGGCCTGACAATTGGCTCAAGACGAAGACTGGGTGTCCCTCAAAGCATACATGGACACCCTGGGTGAAACGTATTTAAGAGAGAACATGGAATACCTCGTCCAGTCCACTTCCCCTCGATTGTACCACGAGTATTGGACGGCATGCCTGGCCGAAGAAGGCGAAGAAGACCCTCCACTTAACGACCCCGCTTTCGCCAAAACGGGCGTGGGATCAAGACCGTGTTGGCCAAAGCAGCCGAAATCGGTTATAAATTGGGACGCGATAAACGGTATAAACGAATGGGAGCCAAAGGTGCCACGAGTCATTACAGACGTCTCCCTCGACCGTGGGAACAATGATCCGCCAACCCAGTAGTGTGATCATTCCCGGACCTTCGGGCAGCGGTGGAACATGGTTACGGTACCAGAACGTGTTTCAAGTCAAACCCAAAACCGTGGTGTACGCGTATGACTGATGGCAACCCCGGTTCGACCGTATGCAAAAAAAGGATGGGATTTGATTTCATCGCAGGTTACCGGACCCTAGTCATTTGACCAAATGGTTTGGCCCTATGCGTGGGGGTGTGTTGGTCTTGGACGATCTCATGGAAGAAGGGGCACAGGACAAACGCGTGTTGGATTTGT
>JAAXHI010000489.1:0-4519 GCA_012270875.1 Candidatus Poribacteria bacterium
TGCTGTTGCTGCGGCATTAACGGGTGCTTTTTTCGTGGCGGCACTCTTCAAACTCCGCGCAGCCAGCAACACCACAGCATCTAATACTGATGATACTTCAATACCGCCAGACGCGGGTTGGCTCCGTAAACTGAATCCTGATGACCGTGAGCATGTCCGCGTCGCAAGGCTTGAATTTATAACGCATCTTGATGATAAGTACGAGAGGCAAGAGATCTCGGAGCGCGTCTACAAACGCTTGCGCCGAGAGCAAACGGAGCGTCTCACCACACTCTTAGAAGAACAAAAAAGGGGGAACAATGCATAGCAAACACCACATTGCTGATTTGATAGTCATGTTGGGGCATATAGACGAAAACGTTCGGGACACCGCGAAGGCAGAATTGATCGCCATAGGTAAACCGGCGATTCCACAGCTCATTGATGTCCTTACCCAAGAGTGCTGGCATATATCTGGGTATGGTGCCGAGTTCTACACCCACATTGAGGGGTCTGCTATCCCTGTCTACATGGAACAGATGGCAAATAACGCTTCAGAGATCTTGGCACGTATCGGAGAGTCCACTGTCCCGAAGTTGACGGCGGAGCTTACCAGAGCCGAGCGCGAGTTTTCGGAATGGTTTTATAAATACTTGCGACCTGAACAGACAGACCGTCTTATCACGATGTTGGCGTATGTTAAGAAAGGCGAGTAAAGTAGATGGACAACGAAAGCATCGTAGCCGACTTAATCTATGATTTGTCAGAGTTGGATGACGATATCCGTGAGGATGCGAGAAAAGAGTTGGTTGCTATCGGTGAACCGGCGATACCGCAATTGATTGAGGCACTCGCTGATAACCTTGGAGATGTGGTTGAACAAGCCACGGATGTCTTGGCTGCGATTGGTGAACCGGCGATACCTGCGCTTATTGATGAGATGGCGGTAGCTGAACGGTACTATGCGCTTGCTCTGGGTGATGCGCTGAGTCGTATAGGTGAACCGGCGGTCCCGATTTTAGTTGAAGCGTTATCTGACAAACTCAATGAAGAGTTCCGCGAATATGCGGTGCGCGCGCTCTATCTGATGGGCGTTTCGGCAATTGGTGCGATACCTGCGCTTATTCAGGCTTTGACCGATCCGACTGATGAGGTGCGGTCTTATGCCGCCTACGCGCTCTCCAAAATGGAAGCCGCAGCAGCGGATGCGGTGCCTGCGCTTGCCAAGGCACTTGATGATGAATCCGAGGAGGTCCAACGTCATGCGGTTTTTGCATTGCGTGAGATTGGAACACCAGAAGCGAAGCAGGCACTTGAAGCGTTCAACCAATCGTAGTGGAGGCGTTTTTATGGAAGGAAAAAAATAATTATTCAGAGGTTCGGGTTTATAAAATCTGCTATATAGTGTGCGTTCGTTGAGGATTAAAAAACTTGAAAAGATGAACAAAATGTAGTATAATTAAGAAAAGTAGAATGTTATTATGTGTTTATGAAGATTAAAAAAAGGCGCAAATATCGCAATGTAACTAACAAACGAATCAATTTGCTTATTTGTCCATCCATCTGATGTCGCGACATTGATTGAACCCAACTGTGGCGTACTTGCGGTATCAGCATGGAATACGAAAAATTATTAGAAGGGAGCCAAGATGGCAAAGTACGATTTTGCAATCGCTATAGGAGGGGCACCCGGGCAGGGGATCGAAACTGCAGGCAAAAGCATCAGCCAAATCTGTGCCCGGTATGGGCTGAACGTTTTTACTTACACCGCCTATCAATCCCTCATCCGCGGCGGTCACTCCTTCCTGACTATCCGAATCAGTTCTGAGCCTATTGCGAACCACGGAGACAAGATAGACCTGATTATTGCTCTGGATGCCAATAGCGTAGAGAAGCATCTGCCGCATGTAGCCCCCGGTGGTGCATTAATCTATAATAGCGAGCATGTGAAACAGGTACCCGAACGAGATGACATCCAATTGTGTCCTATCTCCTACAAAGAACTCACCAACGATCCTGACAGAAAAGCCCTTATGCTGAATGTTTGTATGTCCAGTGTGGCTTTGCAATTGGTAGGGATAGATTTAGCGGTGCTTGAGGACATCATTGTTCTGGTACTTCTCAAACGCAAAGGTCAAGCGGTAGTAGATGCGAATATTGCTGCTGCGCGGGCAAGTTACGATTACGCTGCTGAACATTTCACGCCGTTCGATGTTCAATTTGAGAAACAGGAGACGCCGTTGGCTTTTGGTACTGGCAATATGTTGATGGCAATGGGTGGTGCAGCGGCTGGTGTCAAATTTTACGCTGCCTATCCGATGAGTCCGTCAACAGGTATTCTCCATTGGATGGCGCCGAACGCTCGCGATCTCGGTATTATCGTCCGGCAATGTGAAGATGAAATCAGCGTTGTCAACATGGTCATCGGTGCGGCACACACCGGTACACGCGCAATGTGTGCCACATCGGGTGGCGGTTTCGCACTCATGTCGGAAGCGATTGGCAGTGCGGGTATGATGGAAATTCCGATTGTTGTTGTTAATGTTCAACGCGGAGGCCCTTCCACAGGTTTACCTACCAAAACCGAGCAGGGAGATTTATGGCAAGTTCTCGGCGCGAGCCAAGGTGATTTTCCGAAAATTGTTGTTTCACCTACCAGTATTATGGACGGGTTTGACACGATACCTGAACTCTTTAACCTCGTCGACAAGTTTCAGTGCCCCGGTATGGTGCTTACAGATTTGTCGTTGGCGGAAGGCTACACGACATTCGCACCGGATTCTATCAACTGGCAGCCGGAAATTGACCGTGGGGAATTAATCACCGAACAAGGGCAGACAGATGGTGAATATCTGCGTTACCAAATCACAGACAGCGGGATTTCGCCCCGTGCTATCCCTGGCACACCTGAGCACATGCACGTTGTTGCTACCGACGATCATGATGAAGATGGTGGTCTGATTAGTGATGAGTTCACGAATCCGCACAAACGTCGCGATATTATGGAGAAGCGGCAGCGGAAGATGGAAGGTATTGTGGAACTCCTCCCACCGCCGACGCTTGAGGGCCCCGAAGATGCCGAGGTTACCCTAATTGGTTGGGGGTCCACGCATGGTGTGATTAGTGAAGCGGCACAACAGTTGACCGAAGCAGGCATTGCTACCAACCATATTCACTTCAAGTGGCTCTATCCGATGGATGAAGATGCCGTCAACGAAGTGCTTGAGAAATCTGCGTATTCAATCATCGTTGAGTGTAACTATACGGGGCAATTCGCGCGTTTCTTACGGGGTGAGACCGGCTTTAAGACAGACGGTCACATCCGCAAATACGACGGTGAACCGTTTATGCCGCACCACGTTGCTGATGGAGCCCGTGAACTTTTGAACAGTAAAACGGATCTTTATGTCCCCTACCAAGAGATTGTTGTCTAACAAAGGAGGATAAATCAGATGGCGAGACGAGCAAGACGAGAAAGACCTATTCAAGGTGCGCCTACAGCGCGAGATTTTAAAGGTGATGTTAATCCCGATTGGTGCCCCGGTTGCGGTGATTTTAGTGTCCTGAGCGCGTTACAAATTGCTTATGCGAAACTCGGTCGTGGCAATCATGATCACTTGACTGTAAGTGGGATTGGGTGTTCCTCTAACCTTCCCGGTTATGTCAAAACGTATGGGATGCATACGCTACACGGTCGGGCTTTGGCGGTTGCAACGGGTGCTAAATTTGCGAATCATGAGTTGAATGTTGTCGTCACCGGTGGTGATGGTGATGGTTATGGCATCGGCGGAAATCATTTCATTCATACGATGCGAAAAAATGTTGATCTCCTCTACATTGTCATGAATAACGAGACGTACGGGTTGACAGTCGGGCAAGCCTCACCGACGACTATAGTAGGAGAACAGACGAAAAGTACGCCGTTCGGTAATTTAGAGTCACCTCTGAATCCAGTTGCAATGGCGATTGTCGCTGGCGCGACTTTTGTTGCAAGAGCATTTAGTTCGGAACGCGTGCAACTCGCGGAATTGATGCATGACGGGATGCAACACAAAGGATTTGCCTTCATTGATGTTATCAGTCCTTGTGTGACCTGGAAGAAGGAGAAAACGGAGATTTTCGATTATTGGAAGGAACGCGTTCAATTCCTTGAAGATCATGACACAAGCGACAGGGCTGCTGCACTTGCGCAAGCGGTCAAGACGGGTCATGAAACGCAGCTTGGGTTGTTCTACCATGATACAAGCCGCCAGTCATTGAATGAAATGGAACCCGTTTTAGAAAACGGTCCTTTAGCGCATCAATCGCTCGGTATTACTCAAGAACAGGGTGATGCGATTGTCCAGAGAATGATGTAAAGATGAACGGAGGGATGAGTCGTTGTGCTTTTCTATCCGTTTGATTTGTGATATTGGCTGTTAGGGCGGGTTCTTTCCCGCCCACTGCCTTTTTTTATTGCCTATTACGGGGTCGTTCACTCTATGCGTCTTCGTGCTTCCCAACTCACCAAAGATTTCGGAAATCGCTCGATTGTCAAAAA
>JAAXHI010000489.1:4550-11368 GCA_012270875.1 Candidatus Poribacteria bacterium
CTTGAGATTGAAGGCGCGGATGCTATAGCGGATTACTCAGATGTACGCAGCGCGCTGGGGGTCGTTATCCATGAAATGCTCGCTTATCCAGCGTTCAGTCCGTATGAAAATCTCAGGTTTTTTGGACAGATGTACGGCGTTGAGCGGTTGGAACATCGCGTAACAACGCTCCTTGCTGAAGTCGGCTTACAACGCTTTGCTCACGAACCGATGCACATCTTCTCACGTGGCATGACACAGCGTGTTATGATTGCGAGAGCTCTTCTTCATTTCCCTTCAGTGCTATTATTTGACGAACCCTTCTCAGGATTGGATGCTTCTGCCAAGCAGTTTGTTTTGGCGCGGATTGCGCAGGAAAAACAAAACGGCAAAGGTATCGTTATCACGACACACAATACAGAGTTAGGGTATCTTGTGGGTACGCGGTTTTTCTTTATGATCAATGGAGAATTGGAAGAGGTTGCGCAGAAAGGCGAGATTACGGCGGAGGCGTTACTACGGATGTACGAGGCGCGGTTAACATTTTAACGATTGCGTTTAAGAATTGGGACACACATGAAGGCACTCCGTCAGATTGGCGCGTTGATTCGCAAGGACCTTGGACTTCAATTCCGTTCAAAAGAGACGCTGGTATTGATTTTCGTTTTCAGCGTATTAGTTGTCCTAATTTTTGCTTTTGCGTTTGGTCCGATTTTCCCAGAAAAGGGGGAACGCGGCAAATTAGCCGCCAGTGTTCTTTGGGCAGCGTTCGTTTTTGCGGGAATTATTACCTTGAATCGTTCATTTGCAGTGGAACGCGCCCACGGTGCTTTGCACGGCATTCGGCTTACGGGTGTTGATGTGAGCAATCTCTATCTTTCCAAAGTTGTTAGCAACGTCGTTTTTCTATTTTTATTGCAAATTGTTATTACGCCTATCACACTTCAATTCTTAGATTTGCTTGATGTGGTAACAGTGAGCATATTACTAAAATTGCTCGGTGTACTAAGTATCGGTATGCTCGGTTTTTGTGCCGTTGGCGTGCTGTTAGCAGGCATGTCTACAAGTACAGGTGGTGGCGAAAGTCTACTCTCCGTCATTCTACTGCCCCTTGTCATTCCAATTATTATGGGTGGCGCGAAATGCACCGTTTCGCTTTTGGTAACGGGCGGATTAGGGGACGGATTTTGGCTGAGTTTACTTGTTGGGTATAGTTTAGTCTTTTTAGCAGCCGCGTATCTACTCTCGGATGCTGTGATTGAGGAATAGTGTGTCAGTTAAGATCGGCTTGATTGTGTGAGACGCAGTGAAATTTAGACCCAGAAATCAGTTTTTACCTTCAAAAGGAGAAAAGATTTGTCAGAAATTATCCATATCCATGCACGCGAGATATTGGACTCGCGTGGTAACCCAACGGTTGAGGTTGACGTTAATTTAGCATCAGGTGCCTTTGGACGCGCCGCTGTTCCGTCTGGTGCATCTACAGGTGAACATGAGGCGGTTGAATTACGTGATGAGGATGCTGCCCGGTATTTGGGTAAGGGTGTTCAGAAAGCCGTTGAGAATGTTAACACTGTGATCGCTGCAGCCCTCGCGGGGGCAGATGTCTTTGCGCAGAACGATATTGACACGGCTATGCGTGAACTTGACGGGACGGAAAACAAAAGCCGTCTCGGTGCGAACGCAATTTTGGGTGTCTCTTTGGCGGTCGCTAAGGCGGCGGCGGACGAAGTGGGACAACCGCTTTATCGTTATATTGGCGGCGCGAATGCAAAAGAACTTCCGTTACCGATGATGAATATCCTGAATGGCGGTTCGCACGCTGATAACAATGTTGACATCCAAGAATTTATGGTGATGCCATCGGGAGCGGCGAGTTTCACCGATGCGTTCCGTATGGGTGCTGAGATTTTTCACAATCTCAAAGCGGTCTTACAGGCACGGAATTGCAACACTGCTGTCGGTGATGAAGGCGGGTTTGCCCCGGATTTGGGATCTAACGAGGAAGCCATCGCTGTAATCATTGAAGCCATTGAACGTGCAGGTTATGTCCCAGGGGACGATGTGCTTTTGGCATTAGATGCTGCGTCCAGTGAATTTTACAATCGGGATACCGGCACTTATGAATTAAAAGCAGAGGCACAGCCAACGAAATCGCCTGAAGAGATGGTTGCTTTTTACACTGGACTCTGTGAGAGATACCCCATCATCTCTATCGAGGACGGTATGGATGAAAACGACTGGGAAGGTTGGAAACAGTTGACCGAGGCGATCGGCGATAAGGTTCAACTCGTTGGCGATGATCTGTTTGTCACCAACACGACCCGCTTGCAGCAGGGCATTGATGAACAGATCGGTAACTCCATTTTGATCAAAGTCAATCAGATTGGCACCTTAACAGAGACACTTGATGCCATTGAACTTGCCCGACGTTTTAACTATACGGCTGTTGTTTCACACCGATCAGGTGAAACAGAAGATACGACTATTTCTGACTTGGTTGTTGCGACGAACTCCGGACAGATAAAAACGGGGTCGCTCTCCCGTACGGATCGTGTTTGTAAATATAACCAGCTCCTCCGCATTGAGGAGGAACTTGGAGATAGTGCTATTTTTGCTGGGAAGAAAGTTTTCTACAATTTGACGGATCTCCGCTAAGTGCTTGCATCCGTATAGGAACGGTTCTCGTGCCGTTACAGAATGTTCTTTTAAGAGGTACACCTTATGCGTATTTTTCGTCCAATCCTATTTCTAATTGCCCTTGCTTTACTTGTGGTCAGCGTCAGACAATTCATGAACGGTTATGACGACTGGCAACGAGCGCAGCTCGCTGAAAAAGCCTATCGTGGTGAGATACAAGCGTTGGAAACCGAGCGCGACCGACTTAAAAAACGCGTTGAAATGCTGAAAAATGACGAGTTAACAAAAGAACGGCTCGCCAGAAAACGGCTCGGTTATATTCGGCCTGGTGAACTCAAATTTAAAGTCGTTAAACCTGATGCTGTTAAATAATTCGTAACAACATTTAAATTTTTCTTGTTTTTTTTCTGCGCGCTGCTATAATAAAGTGGAATTTCGCATAGCAGGCAAAAACGCCTGTTGTGTGGATGATACCGACCTATTACTCAACGTTTAAAGTAAGGGAGGAAAATAGAATGTTCGGAAGAAAGAAAACACAGATAATTCCGACGATTAGTTCCGGAGTTGCAGGGCCACTCGGCGTGTTACATCTTCCACGATTCTGGTCGAAAGTGCTAATGGATGCCAAAGGGGTCCTCCATGAAGATTATCCGGCATGCGGCGCGGGCTTTGATCAGATGGTGTTGGATGGACTCGGACTGGATAAGGATGCTACGTTGGCATACATCAGCGACAATTCGCCGACCTATCCACAATTTGAAGCGTGGGTTTCCGAAAACGGCAGTTTTGACCAAGCGGCAGTCGATGAACTGAACGCCGCAATTACAGGCTACAATCACGACGATGATACCCGCGGGGGCATTCTCGGGGCAAGCGGTGTTGAAGACGACGGCTCTATCTTAGATGCTGTTAATCTCAACAACCTTGATGACTGGTATGAATTTCACGCCAATTTAGGTTAAACCTTTAGATATTTCATGTAGGTGTGTCCTAACCGCGCCTACATGAAACATACCTCTTTTCCTTCCGACCTAATCCAGTTTGCTATAATTCAAATTAGGCATGTAATGAATCGGCTTGAATACTAATGAAAGGATACCTTCATGAAGTTACAACTCGTTATTACCTGCGTCTTATGCCTTTTGCTTCTATCATCTTCCCATGCAACCGTTCCTTCCCGATACGCGAAGCAATCAACCGAATGGTTCCAAAGCGAGGAGGGCCGCCGCATTGCCGATAACGTCCTCACGTGGCAGACACCGCACGGCAGCTGGCCCAAGAATCGAGACACGGCATCTGAGCCGTTTGATGGCAAAAGTGGCGATCTGCACGGAACGTTTGACAACAGTGCCACGATTGGTGAGCTACGGTTTCTTGCCCGTGCGTTTCGTGCGACAAACGAGCCGCGCTACCGAGAAGCATTTCTCAAAGGTCTTTCGCATATCTTTGAAGCACAATACCCGAATGGCGGCTGGCCTCAGTATTATCCGCTGAGCAAAAACTACCATCGACACATTACGTTCAATGACAACGCTATGGTGCGAATTCTCGAACTGCTCCGAGATGTTTCTGAGTCTTCAGACTATGGGTTCTTGGAGACAGCGTATCGCACTCAGGCTAAAGCTGCTGTAGCCAAGGGCATCGACTGCATCCTACGCACGCAGATCAAACAGGATGGGAAACTCACTGCTTGGTGCGCGCAGCATGACGAAAAGACACTTGCGCCTGCGTGGGCGCGTTCCTATGAGCCGCCATCGATCTCAGGTGCTGAAAGCGTCGGTGTCGTGCGTTTTCTGATGTCCGTCGAAGAACCTACGCCTGCGATTATCGCCGCTGTGGAAGGTGCCGTTGGGTGGTTCAGGCGTGTTAAAATCCACGGCATCCGCTTAGAGACGTTCACTGACGCAGCGGGTCAGGACGATAAACGTGTTGTAGTAGATTCCGATACGGGACCGATCTGGGCGCGTTTCTACGAGATCGGCAGCAACCGTCCGATCTTTCTCGGCCGTGACTCGGTGGTTCGCTATGCGTTCTCCGAGATTGAGCAGGAACGCCGCACCGGTTACGCCTACTACGGTGGCTGGGCCACAAGACTCCTCACGGATGCGTACCCACAGTGGAGAGAAAAACACAAACTCCCGAAGGAATGACGGAATTTTATCGAACCCACGTTGACTACTTATCTGCCTCTGTGGTCAGTTCGATTGCGCTACCCTTCGCAGAGGATTCGAGTCCGGCAAGCAAAATCTCAGTGACATGCCGCGCCGTGTAGACATTTGAGAGTGGTGGTTGTGTCCCTTCACGGATATGTTCGGCGAAATGCGCGTGCATCCCACTCGGTGCAGCGTCTGAACAATCAATCGCTTTGACATCAACGGGCGCGTGTTCGCGCGTGTAAGAGGTGGGGGTCAATTGACTGAGTGCTGCGCCATCTCTACCGGGCATTACGAACTTACCCGCTGTGCCGTGTACACTCCCTTCACCCGTGCGTGCAGGATCGCACCAACTCGTCTCTGCAGTGACAATCCCACCGGATTGCATCTCAAGCACGAGCGTCGCGACATCCTCTAATTCGGTCGGCTTATCGAAAGTAGAAACGAAGCCAGTCACCCGTTTGAAAGTGCCGAGCATTGCGACAAGGCTGGATACAGCATAAACACCCATGTCGAAAAGTGCACCGACGCTTGCCTGTTTCGCGTCGAAGAACCACAAATCGTCGCCTGTTTCACCGAAGATATCGCGAATCTCAGCGTAATAGATTTCTGGTCCGCCGTGGCTACTCCGCATCCTTGCCCCGGACACGCGTCCGATTGCCTCCTCAGCAATTAATTGACGTATTTTGTAGACAGCGGCATTGAAATGCGGGAGACACATCACCGTTTTACCGCTGGTTTCGGCTGCAGCCACAAATTGATTCGCTTCATCCATCTCGCCGCAGAGGGGTTTCTGCATGAGCACATGCTTGCCTGCTTCCAACGCTTTGACACCCCACGAGACGTGCAAAGGGTGTGGCGTGCCGATAAGGATCGCATCAAGCGTATCGTCAGCGATGATTGTGTCGTAGTCTTGTGTCCAGCGCGGTATGTCGAACTCTTGACATTGATGTTTGAGACGGTGTTCGCGTCTACCGCCGATAACACTGACTTCAAAATCGGAGCCTTGTGCGAGGTCGGGGAGATGCATCCGGCAGACGATACCGCCTGCCCCGATAACACCGAGTTTAAATTTTTCCATTTTTTTAAATTTCCTTGCGGTTCGGTTAGGGTAAATGATTAATAACGTCGCTTTCCGTATACCCGTCCTCCATTTCATTACGGACTATGTTTCTTTTCGACCGTTAGACGTTCAAAAATGTATGGACCGCATGAACAACCCCTTTTTGCCAATGTTAGGAATGGAGCGGTGGTAAATATTTTAAGAAAACGTTGCGATAGGCAACGGGTCCGTGGTCGCCTTGCAACAGGAGTGGACCCATAGCGGCTTCTTCTTCCACCATCGCGCCGCGCGTGCAACCGACGACTTCAACATCTTCATGGACGATCTGCCCGTTCCAGACGATCTTGACAAAGGTAGCATTGGCAATCTTATTACCGTCGGCATCAAACTTTGGTGCGCGGAAGGTGATGTCGTACGTTTGCCATTCTCCTGGAGGTTTACTTGCATTCACACGGGGTGGTACGCCATCTACCGGCTGATTGTTGATCCAGCGACAATATACACCTCCGCAGCTGCCGTAACTGAGTTCTGTCTCACCCCAACTGTCCAATATTTGGATTTCATACCTACCCATGAGGTAAACGCCAGAGTTGGAGCCTTGCGGTACCATAAACTCCACGTGGAGTTCACAATCGCCGTGTTCTGCTTCGGTGTAGATGTCGGCGGTTCGTCCTGTAGGACCGTTGTGAAAAATGCCTTCACCGGTTGTGGTTGTGAGCAGTTTTGCATCGTCAGGATTGAGCGCAACGCTGCTGGCGGCATCCCATTCATGCTGGGGTGCGCCGCCGCGTGCGAGCCAACCGTCCATGTTTTTACCGTTGAAAAGATTTATTGCGTTGTCGGTTTGAGACATAAAATCCCTCCCATTTTTCCCATAAGTTTGGCGAAGCATTAAAGGCGCAATTAGCAGGTTCGGCGCGTTTAAAAAGTTTTGACATATTTCGCCAAATCGGGTATTATTTAACTGAGGGTGTTTCATAAAT
>JAAXHI010000329.1:0-216 GCA_012270875.1 Candidatus Poribacteria bacterium
CCCGGCTGGAGCGAGTGGGGAGAAAAAGTCCAGCGGAAACTACATGGCAAGGACTACTAGACGCCGCCGCCGCCCCCGCGCGTCGCGCCGTGCTCGCCGCCGTCGCATGGTCGGTCGGGGCTTGGACGTGCAAAAATGGTTGGGCAAGACCGGCATCGAATTTCATTGGCCGGGGTACCAATACATGGGACCAGGCACCCATTTGGAGAAACGCCT
>JAAXHI010000329.1:370-5609 GCA_012270875.1 Candidatus Poribacteria bacterium
AAAAAATCATGCAAGCCAAACGTAAATTGAAACTGTAACGTGTTTATTGTGGCAAAGACTTACATGAGGTTTATGTAAAGTAGAGTTCTAGCGACCTAATAAATGATTTTTGTTGTCAGTGTACGGTTTTACATCTCAGTAGGTCCATCGCGTCACACTTGAAGATTGTTCATCACACTTGAAATCGTCACACTTGTCCCCAATTCCCGTCCTAGGCTCGTTCAGAGCAATCCCTCTGCCTTCCAATCGACGGGGTTCGACCATTCGGCGGGCATCATCACATACATGACCTCGGTGGGACCCAAACCCACATTCTTCTCGGTGGGGCATTCACGCAACAGTTTTTGACATTCGGCACATCGGCCGTAGACTTTAAACACGGGGCGTTCACAAAGGGCCTCCTCGGGCACGATCTCGGCTTCCGCCAATAAGATCTTCAAGAAATCGAAGGCAGGGTGGATCTTCAAGGCTGTCGGTAATGGCAGCATCTCCTTGGTGAGACCACAGCAAATCATCGCCCGTAATTCGATGGGTTCCGGGGGCGGCAGGGTCTGGGTCTTGGGATCCCATTTGGTGAGATAGCTGAAAATGCCCAATAGTCTCTTGCTCAAACGATCGGAATTGCCCGTGGTCAAACATCGGAGCAGCGCGGGGAGTTCCTTGTTCAACAGGGTGAAACACCAGGAAGCAGGGTACGGCAAGGAATGGTGTGAAAACATCCGGTACATCCACTCGCACTGTTCCATATTCTCGCTTTCGATACGGACCCCATCTGTAAAAAACAAAACAAAAGTGTTCAGTCCGGGTCGGGCGGTGCCGATTTGCCCACCCCATAATAATGGCAATCGCACACCCACCCGCTGTGGTGGTAACACTCGGCCGAGTCCAACACGGGGCAAGGTCCTCCACGCTCTCGCTTGGTCAAGAAGGTGTGGACGTTGGTCGGTTGCGACTGCACCAGCACAAAGATCCTGCACAATAACCAAATACAATGGCAAGGGGCTCGCGGCCAGGTGTGCGCATGCCATAGAGGGTAAGGGTGAACAACGCGTTCCAACGTACCTCGGGCAATGTCCGCCCCTTGGTGAACGGAACAATAACATTTGGCCTCGTTGCCAACAATCTTCAAAGGTGACGCCATGGGAAGTTAGCCGGTGTCAGAACAGGAACCAAACATGAGCAACAAATGGTCGTGACCATTTGCAGTGACATGAACCGTGCTTTCCCCGGCTCTCTATATACCCACCTCTTGCCTAGGTCCCGGGCTCTCTCGACCCACCCTAAAAGAGGGGGATTGGGGGTATCCCCCCTCTTTTTTGGGGTTTGTTAGAGGGGGGTCTGGTGAAATGAGACCCCTCCTCACACCCCATAAAAAGGCCTCTCTCACCCAGTCGACTCAAACCAAATTTGTTCCTGGGAAATGTTCTTGTTATGGTGTGGCCTTTTACTTTCGATTGGTGTCTTCTGTGTGCGAGGGAACTGGTCCGAGCCGTCATCCGAACGCCCTGTTGCCGCGTGCTGGTCCATAAAGCCTGTTTGTACGCGGCCTTGGCCATCAGTCCGTCCCGTCCGACCCCCACGTGCCCTCACTGTCGACAAGAGTTGGGTCTGGCCCGTTTTCGACGCTTGTGTTGGCGTTTGTCGGGTAAGTGGAGTCCATGGTTTGAATGTCCCCTCGCCCCTGTGTCCCCCTCACGCTCATTCTTACCATGGGGTTTACTTACCGAGCATGGATCCACCGCCGCCACCGTCTTCCGCCGGTCCTCCCGACGACCACGACGATCGGGTAAGTGGAACCCATCGGTTGAATTCTCCCTCGCCCCTAACACCCCTTGCTCATTCTTCCTTTGTTCGTTCCACTTAGGTGCCACCACCACCACCACCACCATCGTCACCACGCCACGACGCCAGGCCATTGCAGGTAAATGTTTTTTTCGTTCACGATAGGGACTGGGCCGTGATGTGAAGCTGAGCCCACCCCGGTTTGGTCGAAGACAAACCGAGTCAAGTCAGTCCCTCTCCGTTCTTTCTCGACTCAACGGGATGTCTTGCGTGATGGAGACCTGGTGCTCCAAAGGATCCGACATTCTCGTTTCTCTCCGTCTCGCTTTGCTGAATTTGGTCGTCTTCCAGTGGGCTGTGATACCTGGCTGCAGGTGGAGCCCACGTTGCCCCCTTTCCCCTTTTCCCTTACGGGCAGGTTTTCTGGTAGGTACCTGTTTTAGTAGCTGTCTCTGTTTTTTTGGTATTTTTTTATTCTGGCCGGTTTTTTCTCCTAGGAGGGTTAGGTTTTCGTTGTTGGACTTTCTTGGCTGTCCTCATCCACTTTCCTCGTGCTGGCCAATAACTCTCTCCCTTTCGTTTTGCGCCACTTGGCTCTCCTTTCTTGATCGTCTCCTAGCTTGGTGATCTGGAGGTTGTCCCTTTGGCGATTCTCCTCTGGATTGGTCGCTTGTCTTTGCCTTTGCTTTTTGTCGTTCTGCAGGTCTTCCCCACCGTATCCCTGGAACTGGCCGTCTGTGAAAATGAAGGTCCAACAGCTCTGACCTTATCGAGGTAGTAGGGTGCATTCCTTGCTCAAAAATCCAGTGACAGCAAGACCACCGGGATGACCTGCCTTGGTGGCCTTTGAAATGACGAAAGCCTGTTGGTTCACGTGTTGCCGAGGGGTGCATTTCCTGAGGCCGGGGAAGAACGAAATGACCCACCTAACATGCCGTTCTTGACGCTGGGAAAGAACAGAGCCACCTGACAAGCATGGTTACTCCAGACATCCACGGGTGTTGCCCGCTTGGATCTGGTAACAGGGCCAGCTGAAAAAAGTGGACGACGATGAAATCCAAATCCCTGGTGATCGGTTTGAGATGCTGTTGGATAGCTTGGAGCATTCCACCATCCTTGCAGTTCTCCCTGTTCGACCACACTCTTGCTACCCCTTGCTTGTAAGCAGTTGTTCGACGAGCAGAAGTAGGTGAAAGGGCTTGAAGGGCTGGAGTTGGCTGCCTTTCCATCCCTGTACCCATCAGCCTAGAGAAGTGGTTTCGTCTGACAGACCTCGTGGGTATGGATCACCACCACAGACCCTCTGTCGTCGGCGATGACCCTTCCAGGGACGTGCGTGTGTGTGACAGGTCCCCCACTTGACCTCACAGCCTGACCAAGTGGACTTGACATTGGCACCCTGTCTCGGGTGTCGTTTGAAGCCCCCATCTGCCTCGATCTGTTGAGCTGCTTTCTGACTTCGTCGGTGCTTTCCTCACCAAGACTCATCCTGTTGATTGGCTTCTTTGGTGAATTTTTTTGGGGGAGAAACCCAGTTCTTCAAGGCCGTCTGTAACCAGGTCGTCTGTATCCATCCCCTGATGAGTCCTCGAGCACGTGACGAACGTTGCGCGAAACTATCGGCTTGTGAAGTACTTCTTGGATGATGGTTGCCTGGGCAGTCGTCTGTTTGTGCGCTCTCGCATGTTTTCATGGCTTGTCCTTGGTTTGTCTAGGGAAGAAATGGAAGTGGCTGGGTCACCCAAGCAGGGCAACAGCTTGACGAGTCGAACGCGTTTGGGGGAACACTGTGGCCGCTGAACACCACCACAACGAGCAAGACCTTTCCATAGCCAGACCCAAGCAAGTCCATTCCACCTTTCGAGGGGGCGTCATCCGTTCCATCACCTTGGTTTTTTGGGTGGGACATCTGTTCCAGCCTTTCTTCATCGTTTGGTGTGTTGACTGCTTGTTCTGCCGATGTTCCCAACCAGTCTTCTGTCACTGGCACAGGTACGCCGTGCAGACCAACCACTGACACAGGGGAATCCTGAATCGTTTCACTGCCACAGGGTTCCTGAATCTACCACATGGTTCCTGATTCATTCCAGCTGTGTTTGGATTCGTGGAAGTTCATCATCGAGGTCCATTGGACCTGTCAAAGCTCCATTGGTATTTGTTCGATATCGGGCGTGTTTTCTTGAAGGATAGGACTTGGGAGATTTTCCTGGGCTTTGCAAGATCCTGCACGAAACCACCCCCTCCTTGCATGGAACAACATGGGATTCCCGTCGTGCATACCTGTCTTTTCCTACGTTAGTAGGTACAGGTTTGTGTTGGCTGTACTTCATGTGGACGGTGGGAGCTATTGGTCGACGATGGTCTCTGATGAGTTGGATCGTCACTGTTGGTCTGCCGGGACCAGCTGCGCCCGAGTTTCAGGCCGTGGGTTACTGTTGCAAGACAGTCCGACGAGTCCTCAAGCTCTGAGATGGACGATCTCCATTTTCTATCATCAGCAGCATGTTTTTTGGCTTGGAGTTCACGGACAAGTTGGAGTTCATGGACTGAGTGGTTTGGACTTCCCCGTTCGAGGTATCTCTCTGAGACGCTCTGTTCATGACGCTGGTTTCGTCTGATCGATGGGGAACCCTCTGCTTCTTTGGCATTGTATGTGGACACTTTTTCTGTCCGGTTGCATGTCTCGGTTCACTCTTTGGCGGTGATATCAGGATTAAGGCTCGCTGGGACTTGGTAAGGGTCCCGAGCAAACTTGAGAGGCTGGAGTCAGTTGACTCGGGTCAGCTTGTTGAGGTATTGACTCGGGTCAGCTTGCTTATCCAATGGCTGACACTCGTGTTTAGGGTGGGTTTCTCCTACTTTCAAGGTAGGTTTCTCCTAACTGACTTGTTTTATCCCTGGGAATTGAGGCACGCCTGGCATGAGTCTCGTAGGTGTGTATGCTGCTGGGCTAGGCATGCCTGTTCCCTGGCTGGTCATTCCACCATCGTTCCCTATGTTCCTGGGGAAAGGTCTGCCACAAGGGTCTTGGTGGTGTGTTCTGCGTGTCAGGCTCTGGGCCGGTCTACCGGCTGGAGTATCTTCTTTTGGTGCAATTGCCCTTCATTCCTGGTTTGACCCCAGTTGTACTGTTGTGCCAAGTCACTCTTCAGCCCTCCTTGGTATTTTCTCTTCCCCCTCTTTTCCACTTTCCCCTCTTTTCCACGAGTTGGGTCCTGTTTCCCCACCCCGTTCACCTTCCTCCATCTTGTTCCCCTCACTCCCTTTTTTGTCCCTTCACACCTTTTTTAGCCTTTCCTCTTAGGGTTACTTGCCACTTTTTTCATCTGTCGTTCCATCCACTGATGCATTGTCTTTTTCTCAGGGACTAACTTGTCTCGGTTTGTTTTTTCCCAAACCTTTCAGGGCTCCTCCAGCGAGTCGACCCCGGACAGCGACGAATACAACAGTCGACGCC
>JAAXHI010000540.1:0-14705 GCA_012270875.1 Candidatus Poribacteria bacterium
TATTGAGAACGTTAATCTCGCAGCGGGTGCGGGTGCCAGCGGTTTCCTCTGTGGACGCGCGATCTGGAAGGACGCTGTCCAATACTACCCGGATGCTGACGCGGTTAATAAGTTCCTTGAAAACGAGGCGACAACGAACTTCGAGAACGCGAACGCTGCAGCAGAGAACGCACTCCCGTGGTTTGAACATCGCCAATTCGGTGGTGCCAAAAACGTTCAGGTCGCTAAGCAATCGGCAACATGGTATCAAGACTATTAGGGTGGCGGAATCGGCGAACACAGAAATAGTTATCGGCTATCAGTTTTCAGTTCGGTGTCTGCGTGTTGGTCATCCCTAAGACATCTGTGGATAGAAACTTCTTAACTGACGACTGATAACTAACGACTGGTAACTGCATCGTTGATTTTCTCAAGAATCTTATGGGCAATGCGGAGGGTCATTTCTTCGGAAACTTTCCCTCCAATTTCCGCGACCAGCACAACGATGGTCTGTTGAACGAACAGGAAATTCGCACCCGCCTGCCAGACTACATCCCCGAGTCCATGTGCACTATTCGGCGGTGGTTGATAGATAGAGTCATATCCGCCCAATTTTAGCACGGTCTTTGCTGAGAGTCGGAATCTACCTTCATCAGCCGCTGTGCATGCTTCGTCGTGCGACTCGAAAAACCAGTAATGAATAGCAACTTGTTGTGATGCAGAGTTGTTCAACCACCATCTATCGCGCCAACCGAATTGCGCTATAGGTGGCTTTGGGGCTGCCGGAGAATAGAGTTCTTGTGCGGAAGCGTGGCGTGCCGCTAAATCCTTCAGATCCTCAGCTGTGAGTTGAATTGATTCAAACGTAAGTTCCATAAAGATATAATAACATCTCTGAAGCGTAATTTCAAATTAAATGGGGACGCTTCATTATTCATATAAATATGGGAGGGGTTTGGAACCCCAAATTACGAGCGGTTGTCTTACTAAAAACTGACGATTGTGATTATGGGCATTAGAAAAAAACAAAGGTTTTTTCGGCACAAATCAACTAACAAAATAGCGAAGGTTTTTTCGGCGCAAATCAACTAATAAAACCAATAAAATTGTTCAGGCATTTTACAAAAAAATTTTACGGCTACGCGAGAAGTATGAGAATATTAGCACGATATATACTCAAAGAATTTTTACCACCTTTCATAATAGCACTTATCTGTTTCACCCTTATGCTCATCTTCAACGACCTGTTTCGGTTGACGAAACTCTTCGTGCAGAAGGGTGTGAGTCCGCTATACCTCATTGAGCTGCTGATCTATGTAATGCCAGCGACGGTTGTGTTATCGCTGCCGATGGCAATGTTGGTCGCCATTTTGCTGGCACTCGGAAGGCTCTCTACGGATAATGAGATTGTCGCGATGAAGGCGCACGGTATCGCTTTCCATCAACTCATGCTACCGCTTTTAGTGGTCGCTGCGGTGCTGAGCCTTGTTGATCTTGTGTTGATAGACCACGCGCTCCCACAGGCAAACCGTGCTTATGCGTCCCTCCAACGCGATATCCGTAGGCACAAACCCGCTTTCGTTTTAGAAGAAGCCACCGTCATGAAAGAGTTGGAAAACGAAGGTAAACTCTGGATGTATGAATTTATGGACGCTGAAAGCGGGCGCATGCAGAACGTCAAAATCTGGGATAACATCTGGAGCGGACGACCACGATTCAGCCACGCACAAGAAGCGAGCCTCGGTTTTGAAGATGGCAGAGCGATGCTCACGCTTTACGATGGACTCACTTACGAGCCTGAAACCAGCAATTTAGACGATTTTCGTATAACAAAATTTCAGCAACAACAACTCGCGCTCCAGTTAACCGAAGACCTTGAACGCAGTGCATTTCAGAACCAGAACCCGCGTTCGATGCGCATTTCACAACTCAAGACGTTCATTGGGACATTGAGATCCAATTTAAATAACAGCACAAACCGAGACTACACTCTCCAGAAAATTCGTTCTGCCGAGGTTGAATACCACAAAAAGTTCTCTATCCCTTTTGCGTGCTTGGCGCTCGGATTAATAGGTGTCCCGCTGGGATTGATGGTGAAACAGGGGGGTAGGATGCTCGGTTTCGGGATCGGATTAGCTGTGATTGTGGTGTACTATTTGCTGCTCCAAGTCGGTCAGAATGGGGGTATAAACGGAATGTTACCGCCAACCCTCGCCATGTGGCTCCCCAATATTGTGATAGGTATATTCGGGATCGGCTTCACTTTCTGGATGATCGCTGAAGGAAAAATCCGTGCTTGGCGCGACCGAGACAGCAAGACCCCGCTTGTTGTCGGTAGGAAAGCTGAATCTTAACCGAAACTTCACAATGTTTCAACCACACAAAACCTTAGAAATATTTGATGTAGGACGTACGCCTTGAACATTCTTGACCGGTATCTGCTTCGTGAATACCTCAGAGCCTTTGTTGTCGGCCTCTTATTCTTTATCGCGCTGATTATCGTCGTGCGACTGTTAGACTACGATCTCAAGAAATTTGAAGACGACATCTCCTACACCACTGCTGTCAAGATCGTCTTGTATCAAGCACCTCGCCGGATTATGGAAATGGTGCCGGTTGCCGGTTTCGTCGCTGTCTTTTTTACACTCGGACAGATGGTTAGGCGCAACGAATTCACAGCGATGAAAGCAGGAGGTATCAGCGTTTACCGACTCCTCGCACCTATTTTAATTGTTACGCTCGTTATTTGCGGACTCTTCGCCATTTTTTACAATCGGGTTGCTTCCCCTGCCTTTCACGAAGCGCACCTCTTGCAAAATAAGGTGAGACCGCGACGCGGTAGGAACGTCGTTTTTAAAGGCAAAGATAACCGTATCTTTTATTCCCAGCGGATCGCTTTGGATGCTAAGAAAATCAACCAGTTGACGATTTATGAATATGACTCAGAGAACCGGCTTGATCGTATAACTTTCGCTAAGTCCGCAACTTGGACACCGACCGAGTGGGAACTCACCGATGGATTCATTCGCCACTTTGAGCGCGGTATTGAGGTCGATTATGAAACTTTCGACACCGATATTATTGAACGCCACGAAGACCCTGCCCGTTTTATCGGAAGTGAAAAGGATCCAAGGGCAATGACGATCAAAGAACTCCGCGAGCAGATCGCCTATAAACGTGAAGCGGGTCAAATTTCACGTAAGGAGCAGGTAAAATTATATCATAAAACGGCTTACCCGTTCGCTGCTGTCGTCGTTGTGATGCTCGGCGCGCCAATCGCTATCCGATTTGGGAGGGCAGGATTTTTTGCTGGATTGGTCATCGCGTTTTTCCTCTCTTTCATCTATTGGGCACTCTCTTTCGCGACGCTTGAAGGACTGAGTGAGAACGGGAAACTCCACCCATTTCTCGCCTGTTGGGGGGCGAATATCTTGTACGGTCTTGTCGGAAGTATCATGATCTGGCGCACGCCCAAATAGAACCAAGGCATCTACTGGCACGGCAGAGAAAATGCGCTCCTCAAAAATTGGTAACCTCTTCTTCAAAATCCGTAGTTTCACCCCGATCCCGTTTATCTTCGCGCTGCTCTATTTCGCTGAACCGATGTGGTATACCGTGGTTATTGGTGTGCCGTTTATTGTTATCGGTGAATTGCTGCGGATATGGGCTGTTGGATATGCCGGTGCCTCTACCCGTGCAAGAACCCTCGGTGCCGCCCGCGATCTCGTCACAACCGGTCCCTATGGATATGTCCGCAACCCGCTCTATCTCGGCAACTTCCTACTCAGCCTCGGTGTCTGCCTTGTCGCAAATGTCTATTGGCTTGTTGCAGTGTTGATTGTCGGTTATTTCTCCCAATACCTTCCAATTATTGCGTTAGAAGAGGCATACCTGTTGGAATCCTGTGGTTCGGTGTATCAGGTCTACCGAGAACAGGTGCCTCGCTTTATTCCGCAATTTCATTCTTATCCAGATGCCTCTCCACACGATTTTTCTTTTGCACGCGCGATTAAAAGTGAAAAACGCACCTTGACAGCAATCGTCTGTGTCGTCGGGTTAATTTTCGTGAGACAGATTATCGGCATACTATAGGGGTTCAGCAGCCCAAGCCTTCTCCAATAAACTCTGGTTTAAAAGATAGTTCCCATTTTTTGAGATTTTTCTGAAAGTATGCACCCTTTTCGCCGACAAATTGTGTCATTAATACATAAACGCCTCTGTCCGTGTATTTTTCTCAGGTAGTTTAAAGGCTATGATGTAATAGTCTCAAGAAAGGAATCGAAATGTCAACGCAATCTATAGAAAAGAAACAGGTTTCATGGCGGACAATGCAAGGGCTTTCAGCCTTTTGGTTTTTCGTATCGCGCCCCGATATAGAAAGCATATTCACCTTGATCAGCATCAGTATAATATTAATCTGTTTCGGCATCAGTCCACTATACATCAAAGATAAGTCCGCCGCTGTGTATACGGCAGCCGCAATCATGGTTGCTTTAGGGGGTGGCGTTGGAGGATTAACAATTGGGACACTTTTTGAAAGGCTATTCGAGGAGAGCCCAACAGATATTGCAGATAGTTGGGTAGCAGGGACCACTTTGATCTGTTCAAGTCTCGGAATTTTGGCATGGACCTTTATAGTTCTGAAAATATCGCCGATAACCCGTCCACCGCTTATTGCTATTGCTCTTTTTGCTATCGCAGGGGTGTATTCTCTAATTTACGGTATCCTATCCGTAAAGACAGTCCTCCTTGATGATACTCAGATAACATCGGCGTGGGGAGAGGGAGTCGCCTTTATTTTACATGGTTGCGCCATGGTTGTGTGGACGCACCTCGTTACACGAAAAACGTCTATTGCAAATCGCAAGATATTAGTGATCTGTTTGGTGATTGCTGGAGTCGCTACCGTTTTAGTCGGAATTACGGGTATTCTCGACGTAATATTTTAGTGGCAATAGCACTTAGTTCGGAGAAGGTAAGCAGATGTTTAAGAAAATCTCGGAAAAATTTACAGCATACCGGAAGTTTTCATGGGAGATGATGGTTGGTAGTGGACAAGTCTGCTTCCTTCTAATGTTTCAGGTAATGCCTTGGGGGCAAGAGATAAATTCAACATTGACAAAAACATTGGCAGGAACAACGCTACTATTCTACGGGATCCTATGGATCCTTCACGGTATCTATCCGCTGTTTCTTGAGAATCGACCTACATCTGTGACGATCAGTGGCAAGGTTATTATCGCATCAGGCTGCTGTATTATTGGGTTAGGGATCGCTATGATTGTTCCACTGATGCCGGAAACCAATTGGATACCAAGAATGGCGGGACTCTTTTATAGCTTTGCTTTTTCTGTATGGCTATTTGTGATTATAAAACTGGCACCGATTATAACTCGACGGCTGTTAATTGGCATAGTTCTCTGTGCTATTGCAACTGGGTATGCCTTCGTTTGCAATATAGTGGTGGTGATAAAGGCACTCGCTTCTGATATATCTCATGTAAAGGCGTCTTGGGACCTGGCGATAGGATATTTTGTGAGCGGTGTTGCTATGACTGCATGGACAATCTTGGTGATGCGGAAAAATACACCTGCTGGCTACAAGGGATTGATGCCTTTTTGTGTGATTGCCGGAGTCATATACATCGGATTCGGGATTGTAATGGCTACAGTGCTGATATCTCGCTAAGGTGCTAACAATGGAAAACTCAACACCAACACTAAAACTCCCGCGACGCATGATCTTAATCATCGTCCTCATCGGGGTTATCGGGTTTTTGAGCGGCGTATTTGTCGGGCTGCTGCCGTGTCAGTACTGCGAAGAAGCGGTGCTACAGATAGGCAAGTATAAGGTTTTTGGGGAACACCCTATCTATTGTCCGCTATATGATAAATAGCCGTCCTGTTTTAGTGCACCCCAAAGTTCATAATTTTTCTTTCATTACGTAGGGCAGACCTACCGTGTCCCTACGACGTTATCTGTGCCAACCCTGCGCGTTCTCGAAAACGATTGAACGTTTTCAGAATCCCTTGCTCCATCGTGTAGGCAGGCGTAAAACCCATCTCTTCAGCGACAGGTGTTGCATCGTAATCCCATGAGATGCCAAATACACCCGGCTCCAACGTAATCTCAGCATCCGGCACCAATGTCTTGAGATACGCCACACCCTCTTTGACAGGTCGGATCCCACCCTTCACATTGAAGACGCGTGTCTGCGTCGTTGGGCAAGTACACGCCATAACAATCGAACGCGAGACATCCTCCACGTATTGCCAGTCCACTGCATCGTCGCCGAATGGACAGACATGCGGTTCACCCATCGCTACCGCTTCGATCATCTGAGTCGTGAACGAACTCATGCCGCGTGTCCTACCGACACCATAGACCGCAGTAAATCGGAGTCCGATTGAATCGACACCATAAGCATCGAAATAGTGCGTTGCGTATTTCTCATTGAGGGATTTACACGCGCCGTAGACGAATTTAGGATAGTGCGGCGCATCATTGAGGATCTGTTGGTGGTTGTAGTCTTCAGGGGCACCGAACACTGCGACGCTGCTTGCCCAAACGACACGTTTAAGATTGAAAAGACGCGCCGCTTCCAATATGTTGATTGTGCCTTCGCAGACGACCTTTAACGCTTGCGGTGGGTTCGCATTGCAAGCCGGTACCTGCCATGAAGCGAGGTGGATAACCCGATCAATTTCATGTGCTTGGATGGTGCGTAAGACGTGCGGAAGGTCGGTAATGTCGCCTTGCACGAAAGTGAACCCTTCAATCTGTTCGTCCGTGAGTACCATCTTTGGAATGGTCAGATCGTAAGCAAAATCGTAAACCACTACCTTTTCACCGGCGGTTAACAGGTCGCGGATGACGTAAGTACCGATGCAGCCCATGCCACCGGTGAGCAGATATGCCATAATAGTCTTCTCCTCTCAAACGGACACGATCACCGAACCGCGTCCCTCTGGCAAAGTCTATATCCCAAACAAGTCGCTAACTCGTTTGGAGAGGTGTTTCCACATTCACAAGGATATCGTCGCCTTCTACTTTAACAGGGTAAGTTGGCAGGCCTTCCTCACCTGGCCATACGCATTCACCTGTCGTCACATCGAATTCCCACATGTGGAGCGGACACGTAACACAGTTTTTATCTAAAAAGCCGTAACTCAAAACGCCACCGAGGTGAGGACAGATGTTGTTCATGGCATAGTACTCACCCTCAACATTGTAGATACCGATGAAAACGCCATCAACTTTCACACCGATACATCTACCGGGCTGAATCTGATCGGTTGTCGCGGCTTTTATAAATTGTGACATAATTTCTCCGTTTTTGCCTCTTATACGAAGTGTAAAATTAAAATCGCAGCACTGTTCGCTGATGCGATTTTCTGGTTGATGTCATATCTCTGTGGAGACTATGCATCATCCATCGGGTACAGGCTACATCCGCCGTCTACGAGAAGCACTGTTCCTGTCATATAGTCTGCGGCGGAACTACACAAAAATAAGAAGGCGTTTGCCACCGAATCAAGCGGTTGCATAACGCCGAGCGGAATTGCTTTCTGGGCACGAGCGCGGTAGATTGGATCCGTATCCCACTGTTGTTTTGCGAGACCAACACTAACAATACCGGGTGCGACTGCATTCGCGCGAATCCCTTTATCTGCCAACTCCCGTGCGAAGGAACGCATAAGCTGCTTCATTGCAGCTTTGCTTGCGTTATAGGGTCCGATCTCGGGCCACGGCACATCAGCAACCCAAGATGTCGTAAAAATAAGGTGTCCTTTGACACCATCTTCAAGCATCGAACGGGATGCGGCACTCCCTAATAAAAACGCCGTTCGGGCATTGACTGCCATTGTCTCATCCCACTCTGCTGCGCTATATTCTAACAACGGCTTCGGGATCACCATACCGATATGACACAGCGCGACGTGGATCGGTCCGAACCTTTCGCGCGCCGCACTTACCAACAGATCGGTTTCGTCGGCATCCGTCAGGTCTGCCTTAACATAGTTAATGTTTCCTATGTCAATTCCGTTTTGGCTGAGCCGGTCCATCGCCTGTTGATCCGACAAGATGTCGTTCACCGTTAGGTTTGCACCGTGCGCCGTTAATTTTTCGACGATTCCAATCCCGATCGCGCCGCACCCACCGGAGATAACGATGTGTTGTCCGATGAGCGCATCGGTACGGAAAGCCATTGTCAAATCTCCTATTATCTTCTCATCACTTTACCTTCACCGCGCGGATCCGTACCACCATCGTGGTGAGTCCCGTCATTCCATAGGCGGACACCGTGTCCGGGACCGCCAATGCCTCCGCTGGCTGTGATTTCATGCCCGACTTCTCGCAACCCTGTGAGTACTTCTTCACCCGCACGCGATTCAACTTGGATCGGTTCGGCACCATCGCTATGGAAGCGTGGCGCGTCCAATGCCTGCTGCATTGACACTTGCAAGTCCATGAGACTGACGCTGATGTTAAGCTGGTTATTCTGGATGGTCCTACCACCGGGGATACCGTAGGTGGCAAAAGGTTTGCCATCCCGCGTGGCGAGCATCGGACCCATGTTATGAAGGGGACGCTTCCGAGGTCCAACGGAGTTCGCAAGTCCAGGTCTCGGATCGAAACGTCCAACACCGTGTCCAAAGAGCAACCCCGTTCCCGGCACTGTCACCATTGAACCGAATCCGCCACCGTGCGTCTGCGTTAAAGACACCATATTGCCATTGGCATCCGCTGTGGAGATATGGCTTGTGCAGTTCATCGGTTCATGGTAGACGACTTCCCCAGGTTGAGGGGATTTCAGTCCTGCTTTCAGCCTTTCACTGAGTGTTGCGGTGAAGTTATCCGAGAGTTCTGCTTCGATGTCTATGTCAACGACATACGGGTCCCCAAATCGGCGGAGCCTTTCGGGCCAGCAGACTTTCATCGCTTCAGCGAAAAGGTGGAATCTTTCAGTAACAGACATCTCTGCCACGTCGAATTCCTCTACCAATCGGAGCATCTGTAAGGTCGTCAGTCCACCTGCACCGAGGGGTGCCGTATAGACCGAGTAGCCTCGGTACTGAATCTCGTAGGATTCGGTGATAAACGCACGATAATCCTTGAGGTCATCAGCAGTTAGGCATCCGCCTAATTCCTGAATGTGGTTTGCGATTGTTTCGGCGATTGTTCCCTCATAGAATGCAGAAGATCCACCTTCCGCTACCGCTTCTAAAGTTCGGGCGAGCTCAGGATTGGTAAGCACTTCCCCTTTCTTAGGCGGTCTACCGTTTTTGAGAAAGACGCGTGCTGTCTCTGGAAAGTCTTGTTTCCAGCGTTCAGCATTCCCGGCGATCCCACCCCGGTTCGCACTATTCGGCGCGTAGCCGTAGCGGGCGGAATTAATAGCCGGTCGTAGCGCATCGGCGAGCGGCAGCGTTCCAAATTCTGCCAACGCCAAGCACAAGCCAGCGACGACTCCCGGCACTCCGATAGATAACGGACCGTGAACGTTTACGCGTCCCGGTACCCGATACCCCGCAACTGTATCAGGCGCGTCTTCGATCGTGAACAGGTCTTCGGAAGCGGCTGCGGGTGCTGCGGAGTTGTAATCTATTGCGATGACATCTTGCGTTTTACGACGATAGATAAGCACGCACCCACCGTAACCCGCTATGCCGTTATGCGAAGGTTCCACGACCCCTTCCGCAAACGCCGCTGCGACAGCGGCATCAACAGCGTTTCCACCGGCAAGCAGCATCTCGAATCCCGCATCCGCTGTACGAGGATGCGGTCCAGCAACGGTACCGTAGTCTGTTTTGTGTAAATTCACCAATTTTTCCTTTCGCTGAAGGCTAATACACAAAATTCTAAAGTTTTTTTAAAGAAATGTCAAGTAATTCAGAACATTGGAGCTACTTATTTTCTCTATTGACGATAAAATCTACAATTAGGTGTACCTTTTCGTGAAATTTTATAAAATTTTAAAATGTTTTCGGTAATTCTATAAACTACGATTGTTAATCCAAAAATATCTCTTATCCTATAAGTCTTTGAATCCCACAAATCACAGTTCAGACAATTAACAGCATTGTGATCCTCCCTTGTATGATTCTCACTGTGAAGCACTCCCGGAGTTCCCACCCGTTACTGGGAAGCGGTGAACGACATTCACTGACTGCCGACTGCTGATGGCTGATTGCTGACTACTTTTCAGGTATTTTCGTTTGACATGTCGTCCTGAACCGTGTATAATACAGGAGGACGTATGTAAAGTCTCATCACACGTTAACAGTCAGAAATCGGGAAGTGAGAAACTATAATGTATCTTCGTAGGCAAGCACGCATTGTTGCGATGCAAATACTGTATCAAATTCAACTCACCGCCGCGCCTGTATCAATCGTCATGGAACGGTTTTGGCAGAGCGAGGAGACCTCTCCAGAACTCCGTCCGTTCGCAGTGGAACTCGTTGAAGGCACCACTTCACATCTCGAAGCGATTGATGAATTGCTTCAGAACACCTCTGAAAACTGGAAACTCCACCGGATGCCTATCGTAGACTTGTCTATTTTGCGATGCGCAACCTATGAAATTCTCCATATCAGTGATATTGATCCAGCAACCTCGATTAATGAGGCGATTGAGATTGCCAAAATTTATAGCACCCCGGATTCACCTAAGTTTATCAATGGCATCTTGGATAGTATCCAGAAAAAAGCACCTGAACGCGTCTAAACGCTAAGGTACCAGACGCTGTATTGCGAAAAATAAAAGAATAGGACTTGTCTAAAAATCATACATGGTTAACTTAAAAAACTTAACGTTATGCTTGCTGTTCCTGCTTCCGATGCACATAAACGCCGCACCAGAATTTGAATTTGTGAGCGAGTTCGGTGGAAAAGGAGAAGGTGAAGCGCAATTCGCAGAAACCTTGTTCATGGCGTTTGGACCTGACAACGCCATCTACGTGGCAGATACGGATAACTTCCGAATCCAGAAGTTCACTGAAATGGGAGGGTTTGTATTTGACATCCAGATGGAGACAGAGAGCGAATTCCGGTTTATTAACCCGACGGCTATCGCCGTTGGCGCGGATAATAGTATCTATGTAATGGACTGGATGTTCGTTCAGATTTCATCGCCAAACCCAGGAGCAAAAGTCTATAACTACGGTCCGTGTGTTCATAAATTTGACGCACAAGGCGTATTTATCGCAAGTTACCCGATACAAGATTTCAGTCAGAAGATGGCACCGCTTGAGGCAGCTGCACCCGGCTTAGATGCTGAAGGCAATTATGCACGCATTATACCGCAAGGAGACACAAAGCGAACGTTTCTCCTGACGGTAGACGCAAATGGAAGTCTCTATATCTGCGACGGTGGTGTGATCTACAAACTCAGTTCAACGGGTGAACCCGTTTCCCACTACCGACTCGCGCAACCCGGAACAGGGCACCTTGTCCATCCGGTGGATATGACGATAGATAAAGTTGGGAATATATATGTCGTTGATGAAAAGGGACATCGGGTCCTGAAGTATAGTGCCGAAGGGAAGTTTTTACAAGCCTTCGGTGCGTACGGCGACGCAGCGGGACAATTTATCGCCCCCTTTCGGATAGCAGCATTGACAGATGGGACACTCTTGGTCGCGGATACCGCAAAGTACCTAAAAGATTTCGCCTCCATGCTGCCGAAGCGACTGGACGATCCGACGCGACGCTACACCGGTGGGTCCCGATTGTTTCGTTACCGTCTGCGGCGTATCCAACGATTTACGACAGATGGGGCATATACCCAGAAGTTGCTGATCCCGTTTCGGCGAGAGGTTGAGACCGATGTCGGACTGCAACTCAAGGGAATTGACCGAAGTGGTAATCTCTATTATCTCAATCCAACGGAATTGCTGTTTCGGAAGTATACGCCAACGACCCCATTGATTTCTTCGATGTTCCAAACGGAACTCAAACTCCGCTATACACGCGACCTGCAAGACATTGAAATTGACAACCAAGACGACTTGGATGCGGATCTCTACACCAAATCCGATTTTGATGAGCAGATCGTTCAGGATACCGCGGACGTGAACTTAAGGCTATCTTATGATTTCAACGAGTCGTTCCGTCTCGCGCTTTCCAATCGACTCACTTATGTCCGGATGACCGATACGAGTTATTATCGAGCAAGAGATTTCGTAGACTTTCGCGGTAGTTTCAATCAAGATGATCGGGCGACTGAAAACTCTTGGGATGATCGAATCCAGGTTGATTTCACATGGATACGCGACCATAGCCTCTATAATTACCGAGAGGCACGGGCATTTGCGTATTTCAATATCATACGCCTTGATTTCATTAACGATGCCCTGAATCCATCCAACTTTCGATTCTTCGATTTCAACGCCGACCTGTCCGACTGGGGCGCGGGTCTCCATTACGACTTGAGTCGAACGTTTCGCTTGAATTTTGAAATCACCCACTTCTTCGGCAAAAACAGATACACCTATATTGACGAGACGAATGTCCTCTACGCAACTGGGTTTCAACAGGCGGACTTCATACGTGCAGCTTTATTCATAAATGGAATCTTTTAAAACGGTTGCAATATATTCCAAAATCAGATATTATCGGAGTTGAAATCCTTTTCAAACGGGCTTCAGAAGTCCCTGAGCAGACTGGAGGGAGGTTTTCAGCAATGCAAACGTATCCATTATCACAACTCACTGAAGAAACACTTAATGCACTTGTTGAACTGCACGAACAAGACGGTCCCATAGAAGAATGGAAGAAAATGCAGATACCCTTGACTGCTGAAGAAGGAGTGATGCTTGACTACCTCAAGGCAGATACACAGCAACGCCACCTCACAAGATTAAACGAAGCCACCCTCTGGGCACGGACTATTTATCCGATCTTGAGACTCGCAGAGCAGGGACAGGTTTGCGCATGGACAGGTGTATTACTCAAAGCCACATATCCCACATTTGAATTGGAAGGGGAAGCCGATGGCGTGCTTGCTCCTGCTGTTGCTGGGAAAATTAGAAGCCCTTACCTCGTTGTCCATGAAGCAAAACGCGGTATTAACGCGCCAGACCCATTGTGTCAACTTTACGGTGAAATGCTCGCCGCTGCATGGATCAACTGGAAAACAGATCCTAATCCAGAACAACAGATTTTTGGGTGTTACACTATCACTGATGATTGGACCTTCGTACACGGGAGCGTTAGTGAAATCGAGAGCGAAAAACCTGTGTTCCATGTCGAGTTTTCACCGAGATACAACGGTATTTTGGAAGCGGAACGCATTGTGCAGCTGCTTAAGTTTATCGTTGCAAAGCGCGTAAACGTCAGCACTTAACAGGAGGCATCACTATGGCAACTTTTGGAACAGGTGATTATCAATATGAAGTCGTTGAAGGGTGGGGAATGATACCCCAACTCGGTCTCGTCTCCGGCGTGGCGTGCGACTCGAACGATCGCGTCTATGTCTATAACCGGAGTCCACAACCCGCTATGCTCGTTTTTGAGGCTGATGGTACATTCGTCACCGAATGGGGCAAGGATATCTTCCAGAAACCGCACGGCATCTGGATCAGTCCTGATGATGAGATTTATACTACGGACACCGTTGATCATACAATCCGAAAATTCTCGCTTGATGGCGAATTATTGCAGACGTTCGGGACTGTTGATCAACCCGGACCGCCGGGCGGTCCCTTTAATGAACCGACGCGTGCTGTCCTTTCTGCCTCTGGAGAGATGTACGTCTCCGACGGCTACGGACAATCGCGCGTACACCGAATGACTGCTGATGGCGAAGTGATCGTTTCGTGGGGGGCACCGGGCACGGGACCCGGCGAATTTAACCTGCCACACGATGTCACCGTAGACCACAACGACCGCGTCTATATTCTGGATCGTGGCAATCTCCGCTGTCAGATTTTTAACAACAACGGTGAATACCTGACCGAGTGGACCGACCTCCGTTCACCAAACGATCTCTTCATTGATAGTGATAATATCATTCACATTGCCGAAGGTGGGCAACGTATCAGTATTATGACACTTGATGGTGAAGTCATCGGGCGTTGGGGTGAGAAGGGGGATGCACCGGGACAGTTCAGCGATTCGCCACACGGCATCTGGATCGATTCAAAAGGCGACATCTATGTTAGCGAAGTTATCGCCGACAGACGTTTCCAGAAATTTGCGAGGGTTTAGTCAGTTTTGAAGAAACATTACCTCTATATTTTTCCTATTATTTTTATCGGGATTGTCGGTTGCACATTGGGATTTGCCGATGAAGGACATGAGCATTCAGGCGACCGAATCAAAGAGTTGGTAAACCAACCGCTTACGCTGCAATTAGCGATTGTTGCGCTTGTGGTTTCATTTGTACTGGGTGGTTTGCATGCCTTAACACCCGGACACGGGAAAGCCATAGTCGCTGCTTACCTCGTCGGTTCTAAAGGCAGGGTCATTGACGCGGTTTTCCTTGGGCTTGTCGTTACCTTTACGCATACCTTCAGCGTCGTAGCCCTCGGAATCGTAATGCTGATCGCACAAGGGTTTGCACCAGAGGATGTCGTCCCGTGGTTGAGTCTGTTCTCCGGGGTCTTGATTGTTGGTATTGGGGCGTTGCTGCTTGCCAGAAACATGAAGCAGTATTACAGTGGTAGTGTACACAGCCAGGCACATGATCATCAGCACCCTCACGATCATTCACACGGACACGA
>JAAXHI010000540.1:14873-50939 GCA_012270875.1 Candidatus Poribacteria bacterium
GACCACGATCACGGACACGACCATTCGCATGACCATTCCCACGATGATGACCATGGACATGACCATTCACATGACCAAGGACTTACGCACAGTCATGGGGGGCGGGTGCATAGCCATGCTGTGCCTTCAGAACGGACGGGTTTTTGGGGGTTGCTATCGCTCGGTATCTCAGGTGGTATTGTGCCGTGTGTCGATGCACTCATCGGACTCTTATTCGCCATTAGTCTTGGCAAACTTGCGTGGGGTCTGATTATCCTGTGTGCTTTCTCATTAGGGCTTGCTGCTGTGTTGGTTGCTATCGGTATTCTGATGGTGATGGCAAAACCGGTGATTGAGCGTTTTACGGGTGAAGGTCTCTGGTTACAACGTCTACCAATTATTAGTGCCGCTGTCGTCATTCTACTCGGTGCGCTATTAGTATTCAAGGCATTTAACACCGTCGGCATCGTATTGTAAACCCAAGTTGCTATCCAAACGTGAGTCGGAGTTTGTAACATAAACTGTCAGTTTGTGCATCATCCGACTCAGGACTCCTATTCATTTAGCATTTGTGTGAACGCCTCAATGTTTGGCACCTTCGCAGCCGCCAGCAGCAGCTGCCTAAGTTTTTGCAAATCGTTTACACGCTGAAGCGCGGGTGTTAATGCATTCACAGCTTCCGCTTGGAATTGGTCTGCCAACAAAGCCAAAGTGTTTTCGATCGTGGTCTCTTTAAGAATTTGCTCACGTAGGTATTGGTAAGTTTTAGATTCACGCATAAGTTCCTCCGGTACGAGTCGTCCAAACAACTCAGAGTCATATACTATCCCGCCGAAGAGGTAAATTCCGTAAAGTAAATCCGCTTGTTTCCGTTGATCAACCGAGGTGGTGCGCGTCGCGTCAACGCATGTTTGCACCCAGCGTTCGAGATCCATCCCCGCAGGCGGCCTCATGAGCGGTGTAAAGGGCAGGAGACCCGGTGCCTGCAGCTCCAAAATTTCTTGACCCTCTATCTCAATGAGTCGTATCACTTTATAGCGATTGGTATGTTCGTAGCCGTTCCGCTTGTAGGTGTAACCCCCCGGATCATTCCTTCCAGCTCTTGGATGGAAATAGATGACATTAGAATAGACAGGCATCTCATATTTGCCGACGAGGTATCCCTGATATTGTGCGTTTCGTGCCCACATCGGCTTATCCGTACTCTCGCGAAGTTGTAATTCCACGTGTAAAACCGCTTTGTCTCCGTTGATCCGGACGCGTTTTGTAATGTCAGTGCGCCGCGCGATGACAGTCTGTTGTTCAGTCTCAAGGTCCTCAAGGACTTCAACGTTATCTTGGTCCAGGACGAATCGCGAAAGGTCGTCGGCATGCTCTGTCCATAGATTTTTGCCCATATTGTCGTAATCTTGTGCCATAAATATAGGATACCGCAAAGGGTTGAAAATGTCAAATCAATTCGCACTTGACATTTGAATCTTTCTCTCGTATAGTAACCAAAAACAAAAAGGAGCCGCATCCTATTATGCCTAATACTATCGGAATCCTAAGCCCTGGCGATATGGGACACACCGTCGGGAATGTCCTCCGTGAGAACGGTTTACGCGTTATTGCATGTCTAAAGGATCGGAGTCAGCGTACTCGTGAACTCGCTGAGAAAGCAGGGATTGCGGAGGTGCCAACATATCCCCAACTCGTTACCGAAGCCGACTTAATCCTCTCAATTATGGTGCCTGCGCAAGCGAAATCCGCAGTGACAGTGGTCGCTGAAGCACTCGAACAGGTGGATACACCCCTAACCTACGCCGACTGCAACGCCATCGCGCCACAAACGGTGCGTGAATTAGGAGATATTATCACCACGGCAGGTGGGACTTTCGTTGATGCGTCCATTATCGGACCACCACCCCGGACACCGGGCGCGACACGCTTCTACGCATCGGGACCAGACCTTGATACATTCTCTGAACTCAACAATTACGGATTAGATGTCCGCGCGCTTGGCGACGAGATAGGACTCGCCTCTGCGATTAAGATGTGCTACGCCTCCCTAACGAAAGGATTGACAGCACTCTGTACCGAATTGCTCACCGCTGCATCCGTTTTAGGCGTTTCGGACGCATTGACGGCAGAGTTTCAATTGAGTCAATCGGCACTTTTTGAACGCATGGAGAGAGGGTTGCCGAGCATGCCACCCAAGGCGAGACGCTGGATCGGTGAGATGGAAGAGATTTCAGCGACTTTTGAGCATGTCGGACTGACACCGAATATCCTAACAGGTGCAGCGGATATGTACCGCTTCGTCGGTGACACGCATCTCGCGGATCTCCCACCAGAGGCACGGGACGAGTTTCCAACCTTAGCAGCGTTGATTGAAATCTTGGCGGAAAACCTAAAATCGAAGTAAAGAGTGGTAGTTATCGTGTAGGATACGGTATCGCTGGTTTGCTATGCCAAGTTTTAGAGGGAGCAAACGGTATGAAGTCTTCGGTATCATTCTGTTCTCAATGCCTCAATTGGCGAAAGCTGGGACGCTCTCACCGCTGGATAGAGTCCGAAAACGATACCAATACAAGTGGAAATACTAACAGAAACTGCCATCCATTGTGGTGAGATCACAACTGGCCATTGCGGAACAACTTTAACGATTTTGACGGCGATGTTTGAACCGGCATATCCAATCCCTATGCCAAGTCCAATACCCAATAAGCCCCCGATACTGCACATCATAACCGCTTCAATTAGAAACTGTAAAAGAATATCGCGTCGCTTGGCTCCAATGGCGCGACGGATACCAATTTCTCGTGTACGCTGATTCACTGAAACCAGCATCATGTTCATAATGCCAATGCTGCCAACAAACAACGAAAACCCAGCAATACTGCTGAGCATGATTTTAATAATACGACTGATTTTATCCAATTCTTTTACGGCGGCAGTCGCAAAACTAATATCAAAGAAGTTGTCTTGATTGCGATGTCGTTTTCTTAGAACGGCTGTCACTTCTTCAGCGGCTTTTTCGATGGAATCGTTGTCTACTGCTCTGATGTTGATGTAATTGACATGACGTTTGCCTTTGAATCTGTCTTGTGCGGTGGTTAGAGGTATGAACACAATATCGTCCCAACTAAATCCGTATTGAAGGCTTCTGCCGCGTTTCGCCATAACGCCTAAGACGGTAAAGCGGTCAGGTCTTCCCCCTTGTAGTGAAAGTTTAATTTCTTTACCGATGGGGTTCTGATTTCCAAACAGTTCTGTTGCAACCTCCGTGCCGAGTGTACAGACTTTTCGTCGATGATTGAATTCATCTTCGGAAAAAAAACGTCCCTGTTGAATTTGCCATTGCATCCCTATCGGAAAATAAGAATTGACACCATCATACTCCGTCCATTTTGTATAACCCCCTTCAACCTGCGCGAGTACTTCATCAGCGATACTCGGTATCACAGATTCAACAGCAGGACATTCGGCTTCAATTGCCAAAACATCTTCGTATCTCAAGTGTTCACCGCTACGGTTTGGAAAAACTCGGTCGCCGCGCCAGATCCACGGATTCCGACGGACGAAAAAATGACCGCCATACTTTTCAAACTCTTGCATGACAATGCGCTTTGCACCATCGCCGATAGCGAGCATTGCCAGCACAGCAGCGATGCCAATGACGATACCGAGCATTGTGAGTGTCGAGCGCAATTTTTCTTGGAGAATAACCGCAAGTCCGGTTGAAAATCCTTCGTATAGTTTCAATTCTCCGCACCTCCTCACAAGGCATGTTGATATAGTCAAGTTGTTGAAGTGTAAGATTAATTGTGTAATCCGCCATAGTTGCGATTATATTTTTTCTTCCACTGCTGTGTAGCGTTGAAACGTCTTCGTACCGAACCGAAAATGCGGATCAAGTTGGGCTGCTTTCTCAGCAGCTTCTTGTTCAGTATAGGAAGTCGTCGAATAATCGCGGTCCACACCGTCCATCAGATAGTAAAAAAAACTGGTGAAAAAAACTAAGGATGAATCAATATCCACTTCTATTTCCTTAGTAGGGTCGTCAGGGTGAACAGGAGCAATATAGGACTGATAACCCGATTTCAGAAACGCTTCTGCTAACGGTTTCCTGCCTGAACTACACGCTGTAGAGAGCAGTGTGCCCTCCCGATTTTGGACGTATTCGACGATTTTTGTAGGTGTTAGCTCAACAGCGACCCTATCCCAACCTTCAGGTGTATCATAATTCCCATCTTTCTGATCAACGACCTCAAGTCTCAGGTGCATATCCTCCGCTGTCTTACCAGAACCGTGGCAAAAGATAACCGTATAGGCATAGTTGAGCGGTTGTGCAAAAAAGTCGAGTATCTGACGTTTCTGGACAAAATAGTAGAAATCAACCTGCAAGCCAAAAGCTTCAAGCATCCCACGGAGTGCATGTGCATCCTGAAGCATCGTGTGATCACAGACAACTGCGACGCGTGTAAACAATCTTAACATTTGACATTTTCGCCTTATTTGGTGATATAAAATGTTATAAGTGGCTTAGATATTATAGTAGAATCCGAAAATATGTTTACACTTCGCGGTAGAATCCCACATTATACCTTCGTAGGGGCTGGGTCGCCCAGTCCGTACGATCCTGCTATAGGAGAATTCGTAAAGATAGTTTGATGAAGAAAATATCTTCAAACATACCATTGTGCTTGTGCTCTGAAGAACTGCGCATAGAGTCCATCATTTGCTAATAACGTTTCATGGTCCCCGTCCTCAACAATTGTACCGTTATCAAGGACAAGGATGCGATCACAGGTGCGGACTGAAGACAAACGATGCGAAATTATAAGGGAGGTGCGTCCGCTACTGCGTTGAATAAAGCGTTCATAGATCGCCTGTTCGGCTAAAGGGTCCAGTGCCGCAGTCGGTTCGTCAAGGACAACCAGCCAAGGCGTTTCCCGCATAAAACCCCTTGCGGTTGCGATGCGTTGCCACTCGCCGCCGGAGAGATCGCGCCCTCCAAAAGTTGGTCCTAACACAGTTTCATAACCCGCACTAAGTCCATCAATCACCGAAACTGCGCCGCCCGCAGTTGATGCCACTTCCATGCGTTCGGGATGTTCGAGATCGCCAAAGATAATATTCTCGCGTGCGGTGAGATGATAACACGTGAAATCTTGAAACACCGCGCTACAATGTGTTAACCACTGCTGACGCGCTTCTTCGTTTAAAGGTATATCTCCCACGCGAATTATACCTGTTTGCGGTCGGTAGAGGCCAAGCAGCAGGCGTGCCAGTGTGGATTTCCCCGCACCATTAGGTCCAACAAGTGCCACCCGCTCCCCTTTATTCAATGTTAGGTTGACAGAACGAAGCACCGGTTCTTGCGCATTTGGATAGAAAAACGAAACATTTTCTATCTTTAACCAAGAACTCGTGCCTTTCAAAAAACTGTCGGAGTCGAGTTCTTGGTTAAGATGTGAAGGTTCTTGTGAGGCTGTCAGGTTCGGTGTTTTCTGAGGTGTTGAAGGTTCTTTACCCACTGTTTTAGTGTCACGATCCAAAAACGAGTACAGATCTCCTGACAAACGGCGCATCTCGTCCGCAATCAATAGAAAATAACCCGCAACGTTGTCCCAGATACCATCTAAGTTGACAATGGCGTTGATCGCGGCGATATACTTACCGACGGTAAGTCCACCACGAAAAACCGCCAGCAGTAAAAGTATAAGCGAACCCGCGTACAACAAGGCGCGTGAGATACCAATTGCCAGATGCGCTAAAAATTTATGCCGTTCAATTACCTGTTGTTTTTCTATGAGTTCTTTCCATAGTTTTCGCCAGCGTCCTATCCACAAATCTTGTGCTTGGTATAACCGTACTTCCTTACCCGCGCCCCGATCCGTCAAAATACCTTCTAACGCATCTCGTTCTCGCCGCTGTGGTGTCTGTTCTACATCAAGGCTATAAGTATCAACAGCAAAGCGTGAACCACTCCACCACGACGCTATACCCGTCACCATAGGCAGCAGTGCTAACAACGGATGGAGACTCCACAACACGATACCCAGCGCGATGACGCTGATTAATTGTTGGATGCTGTCAACGATCCACCAGACAATCTCCTCAAGTTCATCACCGGACATAGTGCGCGCTCGCGCCAGCGCATTTTGGAATTCTGGGGTCTGAAACTCGACCAATTCTATCGTATTGGATTTCCGTGCGATACCTTCACTAATCCAAATTTCGATGTTTTCTCTGACGTTGAGGCGTAACGGTTCTCGTAGTTGGTCCGCAAGCGTCCTGTAGATTTGTAGACCGAGCAGACCGAGCAACCAAGGAATAACCTGCTGCCACCAATTGGCGTCCCCTATGGCGGCGGTGATTGCATTGACCAAGTGTTCCGTCACGAGAAACTCGCCTACAGGTAGAACACCGAGGGACAGTGTGAAAAACATCATCCCTGAAAGCGAGAGCGCGCCACTCCGCCAGACAATCGCAAAAGTTCGGAAGTATGCGATGATGCTTTCTTTCGCGGCTAATCCCCATGTCTTCCATTTTCCATTAACGTCCCGCATTGCAATGTCTCCCTAACTCTTTTAGTACTGCTTCTTAAAGTCCCCCTGATAAGGGGATTTAGGGGGTTAAAAATTCCGAAACCTCACTAACACAGTTTGAACACAACATTATCATAGAAAGTTATCCCTTCTAAACACATAAATCCGTGCAATCTGCATCATCCGCTATTCAGACACAATATAATCCTGAAAATCCTGATCCTAACAACTGATAACTGACGGCTGGGTAACTACTTCTCTGACTGCTGATGGCTGACGGCTAACACCTTCTTTACTGATACCAGTGTGCTTGTGCTTGAAAAAATCTGGCGTAGAGTCCATCTCTCGCAAGTAACGCCTCGTGTGTCCCGTCTTCGACAATACGTCCCGAATCCAATACTAAGATGCGATCTGCGAGACGCGCCGATCCGATACGGTGTGAAATCAGGAACGTCATCCGTCCCGATGCAAGTTCAACGAAACGTTGGTAGAGTTCGACTTCAGCCTGTGGATCCAACGCCGCAGTCGGCTCGTCGAGAACAAGGATCTGCGGATTTCTAACTAAAGCCCGCGCGAGTGCGACTTTTTGCCATTCACCACCGGATAACTCTGCCCCTTCACCTTCTTCACCGAGTGAAGGATCTAAAAATGTATCCAACCCGCGTGGAAAAGTTTGAAAACGCTCCTCAAGACCGACCGCATTGATGACGCGTCGGAGTGCTTCGTCGTCAATATGGAGGTTCGGGGGACCTGGCACCAATTCCTCACGTACAGGTCTACGAAACCTCGCAAAATCTTGGAAAACGGCGGCACAGTTGAGTGCCATCTGTTCCGGTGCAATTGCAGCGATGTTTTTGTCGTCATAGCGGATCGTTCCATCATCGGGTTTGTATAATCCGAGCAATAGTTTAATAAGCGTTGATTTTCCGGCACCGTTAACACCGACAATGCTAACGATCTCTCCGGGACGCACGTGAAAATTGATGTCTTGTAACACGTCGTCAGTTGCCCCCGGATATTGGAAGCGTAGATTCTGTACTTCTATACCGTGTTGTAAAGGCTGCGGGAATGTCTCGGTTCCTGATTGTGTCCGTGCCGTTTTGCCGCGTTCTAAGAGGAGATGCAAATCGCGAAGCAACGGGACATCTTCAAGTATGTTTTGTATGAGTCTGAGCAAACCCTCCAAGTCTCTTTGGAAAAATGCAGCAGTGCCGGTAAGAATTACATAATCTCCAATCGTGAGATGCCCCTCTACAATACGCGCAGCAAGTATGCCAATTGCGACTGCGTACGCGATTACTTCAGCGATAGTCGTCCCGATGGAGGCTCTCGCTTCCGTCCAGATCTTTGCAAGGGATTCTTCCTTCCATTTTTCGTGGTTCGTTCGCCAGCGTCCGAAAAGCAGATTGAAAAGACCGTAGAGCCGCACTTCCTGTCCAGAGGCAGTGCCGAGCAATAAACTCAGCATATAATCCATCATACGCCGGACAGGTGTCGCTGCGTAATCGTGGCTGTACCTTCTTTCGGCTGCCCTAATTTTAAGCCAAGCGGAAGGGAGTGCGGGTAATCCCACTACGAGTACCAACAGTGGATCCGCTATCCATAGGAGTATCCCGTACCCTACCAGCGTCACGCAGAGTTGTCCGACTTCCGTTAGAAAACGCAGTAAATTAGTGAGCCGATGCCCCAGTGCTTGTCGTCCCCGTTGTATCAAATCGTAGGTCTGTGGCTGGTCAAAAACGGAAAAGTCGATATGCGTTGTCGCCTCAAGTAAGGCACCCTGTTGGTGGAGTCCGATAAGATTCTTCATCTTCCATTGTAGGTATCCATCACAAGTGCCTGCGATATTTCTGAACATTGCCAAAAGCACGAGTGCTACCACCCACGGTGCTGCGGTCTCTAAACTTAAATCCGCTTCCTGATTGACAAAAGCAGCGATGAGGTTCACCAGTTCCTTGCTTGCCCAAAGAATCCCTATTGGGATACACCCGTGTGTGAGCGTCAGAAGTGCTTGCGCAATCGCACCGAATCGACTCGCATGCCAAGCGACGAAGAAAAAACGACGGAGCGTCTTTATCGCCGATGGACGTGATTCTGATGCCGTGTTGGCGGCGTGTGTGTTGTTAGTATTCATCTTTTTTCTCCCAAAAAAATAGCCTACGGGGTTTAATCCGAAGGCTTTGGAAAAAATCAATTAAAATTGGAGGGTCAAAAAGTAGATGATGATATTAGCGTATCCGGTACCCATCGAATTTGTCAGGACGGGAAATCTTGGGTTGCAAAAGAAGTGGCACCGGGTGAGGTTTTTATACGACTCACGCGATGCCAGTTACTCAACAAATTTCATTGCTCCGATTCCTGTTGTTCAGGCTCAGGACGTGTAACAATCCATTCTTGGAGTGCTGTCATATCCGCAAAGAACGAACGCATGAGCGCAAATTCACCCGGAGCGGCGATGGCGCATCGCAGCAGCCCTGCCTGTTCTCCGTGTGTCTCTAAACGTTCACGCCAAACTTCTTGAAAAACATCGTTGTCTTCTGTCATGAATATGGAAGACATACCGATTTGGACGATTTGGGTAGACAAGCCAGAGATTTCTGAATTCTTCTCCATTAATGGCTCTATGAGGTGTGTCTGCTGGAGTTTGTTGAGTTCCTTCATATTATCAAGCGGCTCTTGGACTGTGGTTCCCCATTCTCGGACCACAAAATAGTAGTTCAGCCAAACCTCTAATGCTGCATCGCTTTTATCTGCGCCGAGCATCGTTTCGATTCTGGAGCGCGCGACAGTTTTCATGTTTTCAGTCGGCATCGCATCGACGTACGCCGAAAAATCTGTATAATCATTGCCTTCATGCATTTTTAGATAGGTTAAGTAGGGTTCGCTTGACAATATCCCTTCTAAGTTGTTTGGGCTTTGAGAGGCGGCTATTTCACTTGCCGTTTCAAGAAGTGTTGACAGAAGTAGCTCCTGTTCTTCGGTCAACGGTTCGCGGGCGGACGTTTCTAATGCACGTCTATGTTGCGCCTGTTGCGCGTGTATCTGTTCCATCTCCTCCATCATGTTACTGAACCACGGGACAACAAAAACTATTCCGCCGACGAGCAGTAGAACGCCTATACCGATAAGAATCAAAAAAATCGGTTTTTTCATTGGGGTTACTCTCTCCTATTGGGGTTATACCGTTATCATAGCATTTTTCAAAATAGATTACAACCTTCTATAGCAAAATCTACAATTACTTGAACGTTGGTAGGCTGTGGGGACGGATAAGGGTGCGTCACTTAAAATTCGTATACGAATCCACCACCGATAACAAAAAAGGGGAACCGCACTGGACTCTTATATTCCCCTGATTCCAGGTCTAACGGGAATTCTTCCGAGTCAGCCTCAAGTTCTGCCGCCCTGAATTCCTCAATGAATTGGTCAGGGAGGTTAAACCTTGTCTTATTTGGACTGTTGTAGATATTCCAGATTTCCATAAACGATTTCACAGGTAATCCGAACAAGGTCGTCTTTTGACTAAAACGGAGATCTAAGCGGTGATACGTCTGGAACCCTGTTGGAACAATCGCGCCTGCGACATCTGAAAGGACTGGATGCATACCTAACGTCACAGGATCTTGAATCATCAGGAGTCTATTTAGAGGGACCGCAGAGGTGCCGCTGGAATATTGCCACTTTGCGCCGATCTCCGTTTTCGTTGTCGGGCTATAGTTGGCGACAATGCTGACAATGTGTGTATTATCGAAGAGGAAAGGTTTATAGACATCGTTCGAGGTCTCACGCCTTTCAGCGTGGGTATAAGCATAAGATATCCATCCAAAAAACTTTTCGCTAACACGGTGCCGCAGGAACATCTCTGCCCCGTTCACAAATCCGCTTCCTTGATTGAGGTATGCCGTTGTAACTGCTGCGTCTGAGTCATCGAAAAATGGGTCAAGATTGACGGACCTCGTGACCAATTCTTGCATGTCTTTGTAATAAACCGCTAATTTGAGTTCCGTTTGTGGTGATAACTCGTGTTCTAACTCCATGATGTAATGTTCAGTCAGGCTCGGTTTTAGATCTCTATTGCCTTCTTCTTTTAGTACCTGATACGCCAATGGACTCTGTTCATATCTACCGTAAGCAAACCGAAGGATAGAAGTTGTTGGCAGTGTGAGACTCAGACTTCCGCGCGGCTGAATCGAGAGTTCCTCTGTCAAATTGAGATAATCGAACCGAACGCCAAGTGCTACAGACAAAAACGATAAGGGGTCATAACGCGCTTGCAAATACCCCTCAGCACGCTGAAATGTGTAATTAAAATCGTCAAGTTTCTGTGTCCATGAAGGTTCCTCATCGCTTTCAAAATCTATGTTTTCTGGAGAAGAGGTGTGTGCGTGGCTTTTGGCTGGACTATAGGCGAGAAGGAATCCCGGCTCGAATTGAAACTTCGGTGTTAATGTGTAAGATATATCTTCGCGAAGAGTGTACGTTGGGGCGTTCACCTGGACATTGTAGATAAATCTCTCGTTGGCAGGTCTATTATTTTCGCTCGATCCGCCACCCAAATTAATATTGAGAAAATTATGGGAACGCGTAAGAGAGAGATGAGACGTGAGTTTGTCAGTGAAATCAGAACGGAGATGGATGCCTTCTGCCTCAAACCCGTTTTTGAAATAGAAGGAGAAATCAACGGCTTCTTCTGCTTCTTCTGATCTAAAATTAGACAAGTCAAAATGATCTGTCGCGCCTAAGCCGTTGAGTGTGAGGTGATGCTTTGGCGTAAGTTGGTATGCAAATTTGAGTTGATAGTCCGACCAGGTTGGAAATGTCCAATCAAAAAAAGGTCCTAAAATGAGATTAATGGTGGTAAATCGACCAGCGAACGATGCGTAACCCTCGTCTCCAATTTTGGCTTCAACGAAGCCAGAAGGAGAAAAAATGTTCAAGTCTATTACGCCTGCCCACTGTTTTTTCAAGCGTTCACGCGAACGGATGTCAATCACCGATTGTGAATCTAACCCGAATTCGGCTCCATACCCACCAGCATAAACCCGTATATCCTCAATACTATCCGAGTTAATCGTTGAAAAAAGTCCACCATAATGGAACGGATAGCCGAGCGGGGTTCTGTCGAGATATAGGAGCGTTTCTCCGGGCGCACTCCCCCGGATATAGAGAATACCAAAGAGGTCATTGGGGATACCAATGCTCGGTAACGTGGTCAGTCCCTTGAGCACGTCACGTCCGACCCCCGGAATTCGTATCAATTCACTACCTCGAATCTCCTTTCGGCTAATCGTTGGGGGTAGACGTTTCCCTTCCACAACAACTGTTTCGAGTCGGACAGCTGTCCCAAGATATATGTTTACTTGTGTGGTGTCGCCTGCTGTTATTTGTATTTTCGTAATCGTTGGCGTTTTGTAAGCTTCGTGTGTGATGGATAGGGTATACGTGCCCGGCGCGATACCTATAAGCTGGAAGTTCCCTGAGGCATCTGTTTTGCCAGATATGTCGATTTCGACGAAGCGAACTTCTGCGCCAGCAAGAGGGTTCCCTGTTGTGTGTCTATAAATGTACCCATTGATATCGCCACTATCGGTGGTGTTAATAAAAGGAATTGCTGCGCCGAGATAAAATCTCCCACGAAGCACCTCCCCGGCACGGATCTCAATCGGAATCTCTGTGGGAGTACTATGCGTCGGGTGGGAGATTGAGAGTATATATTTTCCGATAGGAATTTCGGTAAAGCGAAACGTTCCGTCTTCACCGGTTTTTTGATGCTGATCGGTCTCAACGATGCGTATTTCCGCTTCAATGAGTGGTGCGTCGGTATTGTGATCGTAGACGGTGGCTTCTATATCACCCGTTCGCGGAAAAATCCGCTGCCAGATGCTTCTGTTGGTCTTTGGGTTCTTGTCCTTTTCAGTTGTATCTACCTCGGCTAAGGTTGAAAAAGGTACCATGAACACTACAAACAGAATTGGATATAAGCAGAATTTCATGGGAAGATTCAATCTCCTGTCAATGATGGGCAAAATAACCGTAGCGACCGAAGTCATCCGACCTTGATATCAAGTGTGGTCGGAAATTTTATGCCCTTTCACTTTCTTAACTTGCGGATTCTGATGGTTAATGACGCAATTTGTAAGCGAAAAGGGTGCATCACTTGAAAAACAAATATCTCGGTTCTCATCTAAACATTAGAGCGTATCTCATAAATATAAGTTAACAGAACCAACTCTCCGTTGAATCGTAGAGTTTCAACGCTGAATTGGATGTTCCTGTTGACACAGTATGTTCGTTCATAAAAAACCCGCCTACAAGCCCTTTGTAGACGAGTTAGAAATCAGCAAGTTGTTTTATCACTGTTTTTCATTTGAAGTGAACAGTTTATCGGTTAATCACCTCTTCCTTTTTTTCAGAGTTATCTTCTGCTTTTAAGGAGGTCTGAATCCATTTTTCAAATGCTGCTGTGTCCTCGAAACATGAACGCACGAGAGCGAATTCAGCAGGTGTTGCAATGGCACACCGTAGAAACCCCTCTGAAGCACCGTGTTTTTCCAGCCACTCGCGCCACACATCGTGAAAAACCTCAGTGGACATCTGTGCTTCAAGATTGGTGACCGTCGCCATTTGTGTCAGTTCCGACATGTGCGAAAACAGTTCTGCTGCCGGATAGATCGCCATCAACGGTTCCATCAAGTGTTTCGTTTGGAATCCAATCAGCGCATTCATGTCACCAACAACGTCTGGCTCCTTCACCAACAGTGAACGGAATTTGAAGTAGTAATCTGTGCTAATGGATACTGCCTCTGCTTTTGTTTTCGGTGGCAACATTTTTTTGAAAGAAAACAACACAGCGGTTTTCTGTTTCGGTGTCGGCATCGCCTCCACATAATCCGAAAAATCTTTATATGCCTTTCCCACTTCCGTTTTCAGATAAGCCAAATACGGCGCGCTGGATAATATTTCGTCCAGTGTGCCGGTCTGCTGAAGGAGTTGGCGCAGCAATTTCTCTTGCGTCTCGGTCAACGGTTTTCTGACCGAATCCACCAGTGCCTTTTTGCGCTTTTTGTGTTGCGTCATTACATCTTCCACGCCTTTCAGCATTTCACCTACTAATTCATTTCCCTGCTCCGCTTTAGATTCATCTGCTTGTGCGTGCCCAAGCGTATTATTGAAGCAGAGGGCGAGAAAGAGGAACAATAGGAATAAGGGAATGTATTTCATGGCAGCGATGTTTGTGTTGCGTCTCACGGTTGAACCTCCGATGGTAAGGGGCGCGGATGGGTTTGGGGTAGATTAGGCTGTGATGGCGGCCCCTCTGTCGATTGTTTAGAAAGCCATCCCTCTATTTCAGTCGATGAGTTAAAACGTTCGAAAAGATAGTTTGCTGCGTCCTTATCGGTTTCAAGGAGTTGCAACAGACCCGCATCCGTCCCGTGTTGAGATAAGATGTCTCTGATAGCATTTATTCGATCTGCCGACATCGGCGGTGGCGGTTCCGTTTGAGATTGCTCTGTTGCAGCCACGCTGTTTTCGTTTGAACGGGTGGGTGACGGCTGAGTTGATGCCGTAGCGGATGTTGTGGCTTGCGGTGTTGCGGTCGGCGTTTTTGTGCCTTGCGTTTCAACTTCCGTAAGCATTGGTAAAAATGTGGACATGTCTTCGGGGACAGTATATTGGATGTTCTCTAATTCGCCGCCTATCAGAATTTGTTCTGTCATCCAGTTCATCTGTTGACCTATCTCACCTTTAAAGTTAGCAAGTGCCCAGAATTGGAAATCCTGCTCTTTCGCGAGGTCCATCGTAACAGCCAACATTACCTTTTGAAAGTCGCCGGGGGTGTCGGCAACTATTTTATGGATGCGTTCCGCCATTTCCGCTTCATAATCCGCAGGCTCGCCTTCAGGAAAATGCTCTCGGAAAGCCGTTTGTGAAATTTCCGCCAAGTCGAATTTCGGACCGTTTTCACCCATAAAGATATTCATGAGTTCTTGGACATTGAAATCAGGAAATTCGCCTACTTCTAAACCTTCCATTTTTTTCTCCATAAACTTCTCAAAGGTATCCATTCGGGCGGCGTACTCTGGACCCATAGCCTCCTTAATACGTTCGGGGTCTTTTGAACGTAATGCGCCTTTGAGTTTGTCCATATCTACATCTGACCCAAATGTTTCGGAGAGCTCCGCTTCGAGTTTCTCTACATCTACGTCTGACCCAAATGTTTCGGAGAGTGCATCAGTTTCGATAAGCGGGTTCACTTCCTTGTCTTGGGAGATCTCGGTGGGTTTGACACTTTCCGATTCGACGGGTGCTTCGGTTTTGGGACTTTGTGTACGCAAAAATGCTACGCCAATGAGAGAGACAAAGCACAACCCTATAATAATAGGAAACAAACGATTTCTCATGAGAAACCTCCTGTGTTTTTCAGTGTTATGAAACATCAATAGTTTTCGTTTTCAAGCGAGATGTAGAACATTCCGCGCCCTTCGGTAGCCACATAAAGCCGGTTACCATTAATAGTGGCAGCGATGATCTTGTCTGGCACCTCCGGCGAGATTTTTTCCCATTCGCCGCGATTATCCAATAGGTGTGCACCACCACTGCCGACACCATAAACCGTTGTGCCACCCACAGCCATCCGGTCTACGACAGTGTTTGCGCCTGTCTTGTCAGTTATCACGCGCCAGTGTTCACCGTCTTGGGATGTCAAGACACCTGTGTCTGTCGCGACGTATACTGTTAAACCAGCAAACACTATTTCGTTGATATGCTCAAAGCGAAGCGGTAGGTTTGAAGTCAAATCTTTCCACGTGCTGCCGCCATCAAACGATCGAAATAGATGACCATCGCGTTTTCCGACGTAAACGGTTTCCCCTAAAACAGCAAGCTTTAGGTCAGTGTTCCTATGATCCGTTTTGCGATCCCTCAGACTTTTAATAATATCGTTAGACATCCCTACCATATCTGTGAGTCCAGTATTGAACCATTCAAGTTCACCGCGTTTCCATCGGAAAAGCCGCCGTTTATATTCTACATAGAACGTCTCGCCGCTAACAGCAAATCCTCTGGGCCATTCTGATGCTGTCTGTTGTGCTTCTGCTGTCCGTTGCGCTATCTCAGTTGACGCATCGGCTTTTTCAGCATCACCGACAATGTTATCTGTGATATTTTCCGCGGACACTTTCTGCAACGTAGTGCCTGATGTATCTGTGGCGAGATTTCTGTCAAAAGCAAGGGCACCTTGAATCGGGCGTAGGACCCTGCCATTTGTTGAGAGATGGAAAATGTGCATCTCATTTTCTTTCCCCGCCTTCGGTAGGATGACATAAAGCATATCATCAGAGATCGCTAATTTAGCGTTAATCAAAAAATCGGTCGAAACCGATTCTTCTGTCGGTTTGGGTGTGAGCTCACCATAATCAACACTAAAGTTGCTCCATGACTCTCCACCGTCAGCGGATTTGGCAATAGCTCTACCCGTATTTATGTAGAGATGATTTTTAAACGCTATAAGGTTCTTAATTCTGGTCCCCACCATTCCTTTTACAAATGAATGCCACGATTGCCCGCCATCGGTTGAACGGGCAGGTCCGTAAAATCCAGCTTTGAAAAGCGTGTTTTCGTCCACCATCACAGCAGGAAATATACTCGACATTGCCGCGTTCAGTGTTGAATTTATGTCAAGCGCATCAGTGCCGAGCTCAGCCCATGTTTTACCATCATCAGTTGAGCGCAATGTCCCTATCAGTCCCAATGCTAAGAGGGTCTCGCCAGAAACCAAGACTTTAATGCCGGGTGATAGTTTCATCATAAGTGAATTGCTTGTCGGTGTTATATCCGTCCATGAATTGCCCAAATCTATTGAGTGGAAAATTTCCCATGCCCTTGAAGTGTTGTCAGTCAGAAATTGCCCCACATATCTGCTTATCTCTTCAGACGTTTCAAATTGAAATATATCGGGTCCTGTTCCGACATAGAGATTATTTTCAGAGACTGCCAAAGAGTGGATCGCTTTGGTGGTATCCAGAGGTAGTTTTTCCCACGTCGCTGTTTGGACGCGGTAAAGACCTTGGCTTGTGCCGACAAACACTGTGTTTTCAATAGCAGCAATTGCGAAGACGATTCCATCCTCTATTTTTTCACTTAACGGAATCCATTGCTTACCAGCATCCGTCCATCGGAAAACCTGATTGTCAAGCGCAAGATATAACCCTTCGCCTGTTACTACCAGTCCGATAGTGTACCCACGTGGACGTTCACCAAGCGACTCCCATGTTTCACCCTTATCAATTGAAACTAATACTTCACGGGGAGCGGCGAGATAAAGCGTCCCGTCTCGCTCTGCCATCGGTGTCCTGCCCTTAATCGGCACAGAAGCATTGATGAGTGTCCATGTAGATGCGTTTGGTGTCAATCTATAGATACCTACCGGTGAACTCGCGTATACGTCTCCTTGGGAGCTAAGAAACAAATTTGACGTTGAGCTCACTTCTGAGGGACCACTCGCTTGTACCCACTGCTGTTGTGTTGACGGGCGTGCCTCCTTTGCTATCCGCGCTGCGCCAGGTGTAACAGGTTCCGAAAGTTGCGGACCAGCACTGTCGCGCTTACCCGTGGTTTCAAAACGTCCCGCTTGGTTCCGTAAATCCGGTTTTGCTGGCCTATCAAGAACGATAGGTGCCTCAATGATTTCAACAGTCATTTCAGATTGCGCATCTATGTTGTAGGGTTTTTGAAAGCGTACGAGGTGTTGAGAACCCACACCCATTATTAAGAAGATAAATAGTGCCGTCGCGGCAGAGACTGCCAACGGGATCAACGGCTTACTCCCAGAGGGTGCAACGGGTTTCAGACGCGAGATCTCTCGCATAATGTTCTCCGTCAGGTGCGGCGTGATTTGGAAATGCTCTAAAGCCTCTCTGACCATCGGTTCTTCTTGCTTCAAACGCTGTTGTGCCCGACGCAGCCGACTCTTAATCGTATTCACGGAAACACCGAGAAACGCGCCAATATCGGCAGCCGACATCTCGCTGAAGTAATGCAGCGTGATGACTGTCCGATCACTCTCTTGGAGGGTTGCAAGCAGCTGTTTTACGACTTCGCGCTGTGCTTCCGCTATTGTCCGCTCGTTCTCTTCAACGACATATCCAGAATACGTCGCTTTTTCTAAGTGCGCGCTGTCCGTCTCTTCTAATGACTGTGTCCGCAAACGCTTTTTACGCATCCACATTTTACAGTTATTCGCAGCGATGACATAAAGCCAACCCGTAAAACGCTGAGGCTGCTTCAACGTTCCGAGCCTCTGGTACGCTTTCAAGAACGTATCCTGTGTAATTTCCTCGGCGATATGGAAATCCCCTATTTTCCGCCACACAAGCGCGTGAACAGGCTTTTGATATTTTTTCACAAGTTCACTGAAGGCACTATCATCACCATCAAGAATCCGGTGTATGAGTTCAACATCACTGTTTTTCATGAGAATCACCTCCGTTGATTTATAATGATGCCTATTAGGTGCGAAATGGGTGCATAGTGGTGAAAAAAATATTGTAAGATAACGAATTGTTTACGCTTGGTGTTTTGGATAAGTTAGAGAATTTATATGATAACATAGACCAACAGACTGCGTAAATCCTAAACATATTGACAAAAAAACTCGTCCACAAGCGTTTTGTGAACGAGTTAGAAATCAACAAGTTTTTTTTTACTATTTTCTCCTTAGGCGTACAAAAAGTCTATGGTATCATTCAAGGATAATGTTGTATAGTATCAACCACTTTCGTTTCCAAGCGGAATATGAAATATCCCGCGCTGATTGGTGATAATGTAAAGTTTATCCTTGGCAAAAACGAGTTCTCGAATGCCATCTGGAACTGCTGGCGAGACCTTCTTCCATTTACTACTGTTATCCAAACGATAGGCACCGGCATTACGCACACCGTAAACTGTAGTGCCATCGACAGCGAGGCTGGTAATCATAAGACGCTCGCCTTCGGTGTCAGTTAGCACATGCCAGTGTTCACCGGTTTGTGAAGTTAAGACCCCTTTGTTAGTTGCGACATAAACCGTTGAACCCGCAAAGATGATCTCTCTGAAGCGGCTAAACGGAAGCGGTAGATTTGGCGTAACGTCTTTCCAATTGTTTCCACCATCAAACGATTGAAAGAGTTTGCCGTCCCGCTTACCGACGTAAACAGTTTCCCCTGAAACAGCCAACTGGAACCCTTTGAGGTTGTTACGGGGCTGTTTTCCGGGATCCATAAGTCCCGTGCTTATCCATTTCTGTGTCCCGCGTTTACACTTGAAGAGTTCTCGCCTGTATTCAATATAGAATGTGTCATTACTCACTGCCAGTTCACCAAACGTCACCTCGCCGGTTAATAGATCCTTTGAGTAATGATTACCATCAAATTCAAGACCAGGAAGTCCTTGGACGGAACGGAGCGTATTGCCATCAGCAGACAGGCGGAAGATACGGAGGTTATTTTTTTCTATTATAGGTGAGGATGAACCGTAAATGTCCTTTCCTTCAAGGAAAACACCATAAGGGATCCCGTCAGCGACAACTAACCGCTGATAGGGGAAGTCAGGATCGTAGGGAGCGTTCTTCTCGGTTCCAAAGTTAACGGGTGCCCACGATTCACCACCGTCGGTTGATTTGACGATTTCGCGTTTGTTAAGGGCATAGAGTCTGTTTTGGAACGCGACTAAACTCCGCATTTCTGTTCCTATCGTCCCTTTCATAAACGGATGCCACGATTCACCGCCGTCGGTTGTCCGGTGAATTTCATATTTACCCGCATAAAAAATGTTTTCGTTGACCGCTACAGCTGGTGTGTGACTTGGTGTATACGGAATTTCCCCAAGGTCTCTCTATGTTAGTCCACCATCTCTTGAGCGCATGCCGTTGTTAGCACTCACTGCTAAAAGCGTTTCACCAGCATTCAACAGTGTAATACCTGTTATTCGCGCCATAAAGGGAGGTTTGTTTATAGGTGTTATATCAATCCATGAATTCCCTAAGTCGGTTGAAAGAAAAATGCCCCACTTGGTTCTGCCACTCGTGGTTAATTTTAAGTTCTCCTTCCGTATCCGTGAACGATTCAGACTCGCTGCAACGTAGAGGTTGTTTTTAGAAACTGCCAAGGAGTCAAAGCCATAAAAGGCACTGCGTGTTTTTATCGGCAATTTTGCCCATCTGTCTGAATTAAGTCTGTAGCATCCTCGGTTTGTAGCAGCAAATATAGTATTTCCAATAGATGTCACTGCAGCTATTTCTTCCGCTGTGGATTCCTGGTCAAAGGTAAAACCGTCGTTAAGGGCTGTCCACTGTTTGCCGCTGTCTGTGGATTGATAGATACCGTTTTTAACGGCAAGATAGAAGGCATCGTCTGTTATTATCAACCCCATAGCCTTACCTTCTGGACGGCTACCGAGTGTATGCCACGTCTTGCCACGATCGGTTGAAGACAACAATTCTTTAACAGACACAGTATAGAGGGTATCGCCGCGTTCTGTCATAGGCATCGGATAGAGTTGTCCATTCGTTGCAGTAGCATTGACGAGTGTCCATGCCTCCGCATTTGGTGCCAATCTATAGATGCCGATAGGTGAGGTGGCGTAGACATCGCCTTTAGAACTTGCGAAGAAACCTAAGATGGAGACCCCTTCAGGGCCGCTTGCTTGTGTCCATTGCTGTTTCGTTGCAGCCCTTTTTTCATCCGCCATCTCCGTGGCGGCAGCCAGCACAAAAGGTTCTGAGACTTGCGGTCCGATACCACTGCGCTTACCGTCGGTTTCAAAACGTCCCGCTTGGTTTCGTAAATCAGGCTTTGCCTGTCTATTAAGGACGATGGGTGCGTCAATGATTTCGACAGTCGTTTCGGATTGTGCGTTTACGTTGTAAGGGTTCTGAAAACGGGCAAGATATTGAGAACCGATACCCATTATCAGGAAGATTAGGATCGCCGTTGCAGCAGAAACTGCCCACGGCACTATGGGTTTGCTACTTGTCGGAGCTAACGGTTTTATCTCTGCAGTTTGTCGCATGATGTTCTCAGTGAAGTTGGCAGGTAGTTGGATACTACCGAGGGTTTCGCGAATCATGTTTTCCTGCTCCTTTAAACGGTTCCGGGCGCGTTGAAGACGGCTTTTAACTGTATTCGGGGATACACCCAAAAACTCACCAATCGCTTGGCACGTCATTTCGCCGAGATAGTGAAGTGTCATAACCGTGCGCTCGCTCTCCGGTAGTTGTTCAAGGAGGTTTTTGACGATTTCACGGTGATGTTCAGTAGCCTCGGCTTCACGATGTTCCGATTCATAATTAGCATAAGACGACTTTTCGATTTCTTCCATTGGTGTGTTTTCTATGGACTGTTGACGGATTGCCGGTTTGTTTCTTTGGATCCAATTAAGACAAAGACGATTCGCAATCACATAAAGCCACCCATCAAATAGTTTCGGGTTCTTTAGCGTTGAAAGTTTTTTATAGACTTGGAGGAAAGCGTCTTGGGTAATTTCTTCAGCAATGTGAAAATCCCCAACTTTCCGCCAGATCAAGGCATGAACACGTCTTTGATATTTTTGGACCAAGACGCTGAATGCTTCATCGTCGCCTAACAGAATCCTGTGAATCAATTCGACATTATCTCTTACCATTGCAATTCTCCGTAGTTTCAGGGCGATTACGGGCATTCGGACGTAAAGCCCAGGTCTCCTTCAGGCTTCAGGATATAAGCCCTCTAACCCCTCGTGTTAATAAAAAATTTGACATCTCAATAGTTAGGTCCATGGGGTTCTCCTTTTGTTTTTTGGTAAAAACACTATATAGGAAATCCTATGGATTTACAAGTAGCAACTTGGGGTAAAATAAAAAAATGCAGCTCTTGAATCGCTCTTACTCCAAGGGTTGAACGCCTTGCTCAATAAGCATATCCCTTAAAAACGGAAATTTTTCAAAAAGTTTTTGCTGCGCTTCTAAGGATTTTTGCGCAGCAGCAGCATCTTCAGCCTTCAATGCAGCTATTGTCTCATCCGCCTGTCTTTCGGTTTCCCACACTTGTGCTAATATTTCCACAGCATCTTCAGAGTAAACTGCGAGATTTAACAGGGCTTCATTGCGCCGCAGTCGTGCTTCCCGAAGTGTATTAGTTGCTGATTTTATCCGCTCAGGGTTTTTGGAATCAAAAGCTTCTCCCGCGCTTTTCTGTGCTGTTTGGTACTCTGATTCTGCTGTAAGATACTTTTCAAAGGCTTCAGCGGCAGCTGCATCTTCAGTTGAAAAAGTCTCTTGCGACATAGATTCTTCAGAAACTGCATCTTCGCTATGGACCTTGCTGCTGTCAATTTTCCCAGACGTTGCAGTATTACCCATCTCTTTTGATTCTGTATCTATCCCCGCGTCACCTTCGCGAGGCTTTTGTATAGTGTCAGAAGGCTCTGGTTTTACCGATAAGTCGCTGCTGGGTTGTAACGGAGTACTCTTATAGACCTTCTTAGGTTCAGCCGTTAGTATTTTCTGAGCAGACCGATGATGTCCAAAATACCAAAGCGCGGTCGCACCTATTAAGAATAGAACAACATAGATGAACATAGGATACTTTTTCATTTACAACCTCCTTATCCACTGCAGGATGGTTTCCCTGCTATTACAATAACGCAAGTTGCCACCCATTTATTCTCACTGCGAAGCAATAGCACTCCTACGGAATGCGGTCGTTTAAATACGCTGTTTCTATTCTCACTGCGAAGCAATATCACCCCTACAGGGTGAGGAAAATGCCTAAGCCCCCTCGTTGAAACGTTCAAAATTTGTTAGTAGCAACTTGGGTTATGATATTATCATCTGTTGGACAGGAAAGCAATCGCCCGAAACCTATCGCGTGTCCTGTCCGTCCAATTGTTTGGATAGAACAGATACAGATAATCTCTGTTGATACCACATATCTAACCTATACCTTTCGGAGTTGTGAAACTCCAGTTAGTTTGTGATGAGAGGTCAACCTCGCTATAATAGGATTGTGTAGGCGAACCCTCCACATCGTTCTGCTCTTTAAAGTTAAAGACACAATTATAGGGCAGGAGGGTTGCATAACAGAAAAAAAAAACGAATTTTTAGTTTGCGAAGAACCTTTTCGGTCACAATCTAACAGATGATGCTACAAGGTGGTAACTTGTGTTAATATATTATGTTCGCGTAGCAAAAACATCAAGCCTTTTCGATTGAATGTAAACACCAGCAAAACGCGAAACAGCCAAACCTATGAAGGATTTTCAATTCCGACAACGGTTTGGCTGTAACTACGAAACAGAACTTAATTTTTTACTTCTTCTTTTTCCTTATTTTTCACGCATAGTTAATTGCCTCGGAAGACGAAAAGTTAACAGCATCACGTCCACTCCGAGTCCCGTTTCCTACTATTCTGTCTCAACAGAAATGTGGAACATCCCTCGATGTTCAGTGATGATATAAAGTCTATCGTTATTAACTACGAGATCGGTAACACTATCAGGCACTTCTGGCGTGATCTTTTCCCATTTGTCGCGATTATTCAAACGATAGACCGTTTCGGCACTTGCACCATAAACTACCCTGTTATCCACAGCTATTTGGTTGATGATAGTGCGTGTTCCCTCCGTATCCGTGATTATGTGCCAACGTTCACCGGCTTCTGATGTCAACACCCCCGCGTCAGTAGCGACGTACACTGTTGAACCCGCGAAGGTTATATCATTGAAACGCTCAAAACGTAAGGGTAAGTTTGGTGTCAAGTCTTTCCATGTATTACCACTGTCGAGCGATTGAAAAAGATGACCATCACGTTTTCCTGCATAGACGGTTTCATCAGAAACAGCAAGTTTGAGTCCCTTCTGACCATCACCCGTATTGTTGGAGGGTTCGTCTGTATCTATGAGTCCAGTATTAAACCATTCCGACGCTCCGCGCTTCCACCGGAGCAGCTGCCGCATATATTCCGCATAGAATGTCTCACCACTAACAGCAAACGCGCTTGGATATGATTCGCGTAGGGTCGTTTTATCTGCCCAATCCACCATATCTATGGTGGAAGGCGTATCTTCAAAAGCGGGGACCCCTTGGATAGAGACTAACACGTTTCGATTCACAGAGAGACGGTAAATGTGCAATTTATGCGCAGGGACTAAAGTCGATGCGGATCCATAAAGGACACCGTCAGCGATTGCTAATTTCGGGAAACTTAGACTGTGGGGTTGCTCCGGTGGTTTTAATGTGAGTTCACCGGAATTCACGTCAACATTTTTCCAAGACTCACCGCCATCAATGGATTTTGCAATACCTTTGGAGGTGCTTGTGTAAAACTCATTTTTCAGCCCTACTAAGTTGTGCATTGAAGTGCCGATTATCCCATTCGTAAATGAATGCCACGATTTGCCACCATCGGTTGAACGTGTCAGCCCAGGGATTTCGACCTTGAGGAAGGTTTTTTCATTCACTGCTACTGCAGGGATCCAACTAAGTATTATCGTTGAATCCCGACCCAATTCTGTCCACGTTTTTCCACCGTCGGTTGAGTGGAAACTTACTATTCCTAATATCAGAACACTCTGTTCGGCTGCCAAAACTTTAACACCCGACGAGATTTTCATCATTGGTGATTTGCTTGTCGGCGTTATATCGATCCACGAATCCCCCAAATCGCTTGAGTAGAAAACCTCCCATGCCCGGACATCGGAATTGATATCGCGCATGACCTCATCCAGGTGCGCCTGCATTCCTTCCGGTGCTTCTAATTGAGAAAGGTCGCGCCCTGTCCCGACATAGAGATTATTTCCGGAAACGGACAAAGAGTGAATCATTTTTGTGGTAATCGGCAATTTTACCCACGTTTCTGAATGCAAGCGATAGAGTCCTCGGTTTGTCCCGATAAACACTGTATTTTCAATAGCAGCTATTGCACCAATACGGCTGTCTGTTATTTCATTGTTAAGTGGTGTCCACTGTTTACCAGCATCTGTAGACCGGAAAATGCCTTCATCTCGAAGCGCGAGGTATAACGCATCGTCCGTTATCACCAGACCAACAGCGACTCCCTTTGGACGCTCGCCAAGTTTTATCCATGTCTCGCCTCTATCTTTTGAAGCGAACACGCTATTGGGAAAAACAAGATAGAGGGTATCGTTTCGCTCCGCGATCTGTATTCCGTGATTGTCCACAGATGCTTCTGGTGGAATTGGGCTAACGAAAGTCCACGCCGGAGCATTGGGCACTAATCTGTAGATACCGATTTTTGAAGCCGCATAGACCTCTCCCCAAGAACTTACCAATAAACCTGATACTGAACGCTCCTCTTCTGGACCACTCGCTTGTATCCACCGCTGCTTCGTTGACAGCCGCGTCTCCTTTTCTTTTTCCGCCGCAGCGAGCAGAACAGGTTTTGAAACTTGCGGCCCGGCACCGGGGTTTTTACCAATTGCATCGAAACGTCCAGCTTGGTTCCGTAAATTCCGTTTCGCCTGTGTGTCAAGAACGATCGGGGCATCAATGATTTCAACAGTCATTTCAGATTGCGCGTTTAGACTATAGGGATTCTGGAAATGGATAAGGTGTTGGGACCCCGCACCCATCATTAGGAAGATAAGGATCGCCGTTACAGCAGAAACTGCCCACGGTACAATCGGTTTGCTACTTGTCGGTATAATCGGTTTGATCTTTGCAGCTTGTCGCATGATGTTCTCAGTAAAGTTGGCAGGTAGTTGGATACTGCCAAGAGTTTCTTGAACCATGTTTTCCTGCTCCTTTAAACGGTTCCGTGCGCGTTGAAGACGACTCTTAACTGTATTTTGGGAGACTCCTAAGAACTCGCCAATCGCTTTACACGTCATTTCGCCAAGGTAATGGAGTGTCACAACTGTGCGTTCACTCTCCGGTAGTTGTTCAAGGAGGTTTTTGATGAATCCACGGCGGTATTCAACAGAGGCATTCTCCCGTTGTTCATCTTCATAGGAACGGTAAGATGATCCGTCGATCTCTTCTTCGCTTGTGTTTTCCAACGATTCCATCTGTGGTTTCTGTTTTCGATACCAAGCGATGCAAACCCGATTAGCAGTTACATAGAGCCATCCGGCAAACTGATTCGGGTTTTTCAACGTCGCGAGTTTCTGGTATACTTTGAGGAAAGTGTCTTGTGTGAGTTCCTCTGCGGTATGAAAATCACCAACCTTCCGCCAAGCGAGCGCGTGGACACTTTTCTGGTATTTCTTTACCAAGGCAGTGAAAGCACTCTCATCACCTTCCAAGCAGCGATTGACGAGTTGTGCGTCCTCATTTTTCATTGAATTTCTCCTACGTAGGATACAGCTGCGCGATTTTAATGTCTGACCATCGGACTACTGTTACTATTAATGACGCGATTTAAAATGCGAAAGGTTGCATACTGGAAAAAAATCTATTGACTTAAGCACGATCAGGTTGAAATGTTTCGCTTGACATAACTTCAGAAAATCGGTATACTCTCGCGTATATGAAACTCTTATCTATAAACGTTTCAAAGCCGAAACCTATTCAATACGGCGGAAAAACCGTCCGAACCGGCATCTTCAAAGAACCGGTGTCAGGCACCGTCATGCTTAGAGAAAAGAACATTGATGGTGATGGACAAGGCGACCTGCGGGTACATGGTGGCACCTATAAAGCCATCTACGGGTATCCGTTTGAGCATTACGCCTATTGGCAGCACGAATTGCAAAGAGACGACTTGAACTACGGGCAGTTTGGTGAGAATCTCACCGTTGAAGGGCTGCTGGAGGAGGCAGTTCACATCGGCGATGTTTTTCAGATTGGCGCGACAGTGAAATTACAAATTACGCAACCGCGCGTGCCGTGTTTCAAACTCGCATACAAGATGGGACTCCCAGAATTTCCGAAACAGTTCTTGGAGAGTCGGCGCGTCGGTTTCTATTTCCGGGTACTTGAAGAAGGCGAAATCACTGCCGGTGACACAATCGCACGCATTGAAGTGGCATCAGAACCGATGAGTGTCACAGAGATAGTTAATCTCCGCTATTTTGATACAGAGAATCACGAGAAGATCGCACAGGCGAGAAAACAACCTGCCCTCTCACCGAGTTGGAAACGGGATTTTACGAAAATTCTAAAAAAATGAATATTTTTAAAGCAACCACTAAACAAGAAACGAGCGAAGCAGCAGCGCACGTCGCCAGCACAAAACTACGCGAGGCACTTGATGCCAATGGACAGGCGGGTTTCATCGTTGCGACGGGTGCGTCACAATTTGATTTCCTTGCAGCACTGACAGCAGATGCAGCGATTGACTGGGACAACACGACGATGTTCCATCTCGACGAGTACATCGGTATCCCTGAGACGCATCCTGCTAGTTTTCGCAAGTATCTACGGGAACGTCTTGTGGACATTGTTCAGCCCGGCACAGTGCATTTTCTGGACGGCGAAGCGGCTGAACCACAAGCGGAGTGTGACCGACTTAATCAGATTATCTCACAACATCAGATTGACGTGGCGTTCGTTGGGATTGGCGAGAATGGACACCTCGCCTTCAACGATCCACCCGCGGACTTCGAGACAGAGGATCCGTATATCCTCGTCGAATTAGATGAGGCGTGCCGTCTTCAGCAGGTAGGTGAAGGCTGGTTCACAGGACTTGATGCGGTGCCGACCCAAGCCATTTCGATGTCTATCCGTCAGATTATAAAGGCACAGACAATTATTTGCACTGTGCCAGATGAACGAAAAGCAGAGGCGGTGCGAAACTGCTTACACGGTGAGATTACACCGATGCACCCCGCCTCTATCTTACAGACGCACCCGGACTGCACAGTATTTCTCGACGCAGGGTCCGCTTCTCTATTATAAGTGGGACTTACGCAGACAGGCGATAAATCGCCTTGTTACAAACAGACATACTTTGAAAGGACGTATATTTTTCAAAAGCAACTCGGTTCGTAGTAGCGCAATTCATTGCGCTTTGCGTAGGTACTAATAAGGTCAAATTAGAAACCTGCGATCATTGTCTAACGTGCTGTTTTGATTTGTCCCCAAGTGACAGCAAGTTTGTCTTCTGGTGCGACATCAAACGGAATTTGACCTAAACCGTAGAGGATTGAGCGGTGGATGAGTTCCCAACCGTCTTCTGTTACCTGCTGCCAGGCGGTCGAGTGGGGCCAAATATTGATGTGTATCGCTTTCGTGGAGCCTTTAACCGTTTTCGCGCCTTTTTCATAGACAGAGATCGCAACGAGATCGTCGTTGTCAGCACGCACGGCTAATACATCAATATCGCCTTCAAATCCGCTACACGTCATCAGTTGTGCCGCGGGTTTGCTGACCGTGATGTCGCCTTTGAAACCTTCGGTTATGGGATGTTCGGTATCGACGATCTTCAGTTTGTCGCCCGCATCGGAGTTGAACGTGCCGTCTGCAGCAAACCCCATATCATCGTAGGTCCACGTCTCGGCATTGACGACAGGAACGGCTGAATCTTTGTAAGCGTCTAAGATGTTGCCACTTGACGTTGATTCAGAGATGAAAACGAGATCAATACCCGCAAGATTGACAGGATGCTTCGCCAGATGCTCGTGAGGCTCAACAACGTAACCCCACTCCTCAAGGTATTCTATGAGGAGATCGTCCTTCGGATCCGGCGCGCCGGACCCAACGAGTACCAGTTTTTCGCCTTTCGCCAGAGCGGTGCTTGTTAAGAGTAGTAACATGAGAATCGGTAAGAACAGGTGACGATACATATAAGTTTTCCTCCTTCTGGATTGTATTTCTGTGATGTGGGGAACCTGAAAACAGCCTTTGGGATGGACTGATAGCAAGATGTTATCCGATACAGCCGGATTTTATCAGGTTTAGATATATTCTATAGAAACTGACAAAATATGTCAATCTTTTTCCAGAAGTGTTCAGTTATCCGTTAAATGGAGAATATAAATGAAAAATGCAGTCAGGGTAGGAATCATCGGGGTCGGAGGCACAATTAGCAGCACAACTGTGATTCTCAATGGAGAACCGAATGTGAAGCTTGTCGCTTTGGCAGACTTGGATCCAGCGCGTAGGAAAAGGGTCTTGGGTGACATTAAAGGTGTCCGCGTCTTCGACGATTACAAAGAGATGTTTGACGCGTGCGATTTAGACGCTGTCTGCATTGGACTGCCGACGTGGATGCACGCGCCTGTTTCACTGGAAGCAGTAGAGCGTGGGATGCATGTACTCTGCGAAAAACCGCCCTCAAACGACGCAGCGGAGCTGATACCCGTCACACAACTTGCCGAAAGCAAGGGTTTAGTTTATATGTTTGTTCGGCAGTCTCGGTTCACGGCACAGTTAATGGAAGGTCGTAGACTCGTGCAAGCCGGAGAACTCGGTGACGTGTACTACGCTGAAACGCGGTGGATACGGACCCGCTGGTGTTCTGCACGCGGCTGGCGGCACGATAAAGCAAAGGGTGGCGGTGTCTTGCTCGACCTCGGTATCCACGCCATTGACAATGTCTGGTTTATGATGGGGTGTCCACGTCCTACAGAGGCGATGGCTGGCTTATATTGCAACTTCGCGCATCTCGCACCGCCTGAGCAGACCTATACCGCGGACGATGCAGCGTGTGGGTTTGTGCGGTTTGAGAACGGATGTACCTTACACTTTGCTGTCGCATTTTCGCTGAACACGACAAACCGGCACGCGCCAGCAAAAGGGAGCGATCTGGTCAAAAGTGAAACGCAGGAATTTCACCTCTACGGCACGAAGGCAGGACTTGAGAACGGGAAAATACTGGTTGGCACCCCGGACGGCGTTAAGGTCAAGCCGATGAAACCCGCACCACAAAAGGCTGATGATATAACGCTTCAGGCACAAGAATTCATCCGAGCGATTCGGGAGGAAGACGAACCCCTCAATCCCGGTTCGGAAGCGGTGATGCTAATGCAGATGCTCGATGCATCAATGAAATCAAGTGAGATTGGCAGTGCCGTTGCGATTCAACCGGTTTCATAAATAGGACTTACATACTCCTTCTTAAAGTCCCCCTGATAAGGGGGATTTAGGGGGTTAAATAACTGAAATATCCTCACTGCGAGGCATTTTTTGGTGAAATATATTGCTTTGGTATCCAATTTGTGTAAGTCCTAATAATTTCAAAACGGAGAACGGCTATGTCTACACAACACAATCAAGACGGACTCACAGCACAACAGAAGCAGCAGTTTCATGAGGACGGTTTTCTGTTTGTTCGGAACGTACTACCAAATGCGGCACTTCAACCGTTGATTGATGAATTGGCACAACGGGTTGATGATGGCGTTCAGGCGGCGGTCAAACATGGAATCCTTGACCCCTCAGATACTTACGACGACGCACCTTTTGAGACGAGACTGGGGATGGTCTCAAATGCCTGTTCCGATCCGAACTGGATTTGGGGCAACTTTTTCCGAGACCAGAAGATTCGGACTGCCGGGATGTTCACACTCCGAACCGCGCCCACGCTCCTTGATGTTGTCGCATCTCTCATAGGAGATGAGATTTTGGCGCATCCACAGTTTAATTACCGTGCCAAGTTGCCGAATCAAGATATTACAGTCATCCCGTGGCATCAAGATTTGGCGTATCTTATCCCGGAAGAAGCCGGTGAAACGTTGGTTGTCAATGTTTGGCTACCACTCATTCGAGCGACTGAAGAAAACGGGTGCATGCAGGTCATCCGAGGTTCACACCGCTTCAATCTGATAGGTCACAACTACCAAGATCCGACCCCTGGGCATACCGGTGGCAGAGGCATCAGCGATGCGGAATTGCCACCTGGCGATGTCGTTACTGCTGAACTTGATGGCGGTGATGTCTTACTAACGAGTGAACGGGTTGTTCACCGCGGGCTTCCGAACCGCTCTGATACTGTCCGTTGGAGCGTTGATACGCGTTACAGTCAAATCGGTCTACCGACCGGCCGCGCACACGTTCCGGGTTTTGTTGCTCGGAGTCGGGCAAATCCTGAGAGTGTTGCGAAATCACATGACGACTGGAATCGCCTATTTGCGTCCAGTTGATGCCCAAAGGTGTTATTGCCAATTTTTGGACGGAAACGCTTTACATATAGGACTTACGCAAATTGAGCAAAGAAACGGTATATTTTGCTGAAAATGCCTCACACTGAGCATATTTCACTATATTTAACGCAAGTTGCCATCTTTGTAGCATAATCTTTTAGATTGTGCTTGCGGAGAATCAATCACTTTCAATGAAAATGGTCTCCGCACGCCTAAAATCTTATGGGTAGCAACTTGGGTTACATACTGAAAAAAAATCTTGACATTTTCAAACGCTTGTGTTAATCTGAAAGGGTGTGAAATTAGTTGCTTCAGACTTTACTTGCATCTACTTTAAAAAAGGAGAAAATTGATTATGATCTATCGGATATTACTCTCCCTTTTGATCCTCGCTGGATTGGTGCTGATGCCTTTCAGTGCCACAGCGTTGGACCTAAAAGATAAGGAATTACTGCTTTACGTTTCTTTCAACGAAGGCAAAGGAAAAGCGATAGAAGATATGTCTCCACATGGGAACGATGGAGAACTCGTCGGAGACGGTGATTGGGTCGACGGTAAATTCGGAAAAGCCATGGGGTTCGAGCAAGCAGGCGAGGTCAAGATGCCTTATATTGAACTCAACGAAAAAAGCTTTACTGTGACAATGTGGGTCAAACCCGCATTAAGCGGCGGCGACCAGCAGTGTGTTTTCACACAGACACAGGTCAACGCGCAGAATACAAGCCTGCACTATCGTATCTACAACAACGGCACCGTTCGGATGGGGTTTTATGGTAATGACCTTGACGCACCTGCCGCAGTTAAAGCCGACAAGTGGGCACACATCACTTTCTGGCTGGATGTCAAAGGCAAATCCCGACAGATTTACATTGATGGTAAATCTGTGGCTGAAGATCCTGGTAAAGCCGGAATTGAATACCTCGGAACAGCAGGCGATACGATGATCGGCTCATGGGGCGCGACCGGACAAAAGTTCAATGGAGTCATTGATGAGGTCACGGTATGGGATCGGGCTTTGTCGGAAGACGATATTGCCCAAAGCATGGAAGACCTAACGGCTTTATCTGTAGACCCCGCCGATAAACTCGCAACCACTTGGGCAAGCGTTAAAGCGTGGCGTTAGATTTCTATTCGCATTGATGTTCCTGTCGTATGTTGATGTGCACTATAGTAAAACCGGAAAATATGTGGGCACGCCGCGATAGGACCACATTACACGCTCGTAGGGGCTGGGTAACCCAGCCCCTACTGTTGTAAAAGCCTTTCTATATCAGTCTTACTATCCAAAACTTTATGTTCAAGCGTCCCCGAACTGTTTCCGAAACAGCGAAATCGTGTCGTGATCGGGATGATTAGGAAGCTCAGCGGGGGCTGTCCATTCTGCGTCAACCGCTTCTAATTTCACAGGCTTGCCATCGTTTTCTAAGACCGATTTCCATCCTGCCAGAAAAACGTTCGTCTTGTGCATAATCTGCTCAAAGGACTGTGGCATTTCGTCGTGAAGTGCCATGTTCTGGAACGCCCAAATCGTTGGCACCCAGACCTGCGTCTTATCGAACGGATAGCCAGTACCGAGGTGGATTCTGAAATTCTCACCGCCGTAGGCTTCCTGTGTGTGGATTTGCACTGTCCCCCAAGAACCGCTGACTTGATGGAGTGTGCCGTAAAATTGTCGCCCATTGTCGTCAACATGCTCCAGTGTGACAACACCCGGAGGACTATGCCAACTGTCCGCTCGATAGGCGACTGATACAACCGGGTTTCCTGCTTCCGCAATCGCCTTACAGACCATATAGACCCCGTGAATCCCGTGTGTCGGGTAGTCGTCAAACGAATTGGTCGCCGTGTAGCAGACGATCTGCTTATCGGTTGCCCACGCCTTGGCGCGGGAGATGGGATCATTGTGCTCATGACTTGATGGCGCAAGGATCTTCGCTCCGCTCTTTTCCGCGAGGTCAATCATCTGCTGCGCTTTGGCGAGCGAGTTTGCGAACGGACGGTTAATCAGGTTCGGCAAACCTGCCTCCAAATACGGTTCGTGGAGAATATGGTTCCACGGATGGTTGTAGTAGCCACCGGAAATTATGCCGTCTACCTTCCCCAACATATCATCGAAATTCTTGACAGCCGTGCAACCGTAAGTCGCAGCGATCGCTTGTGCTTTGTCGTATTCAATATCCCAGCAGTGCGTAATTCGCATGCCTGTGAAGGGAGTGTCTTTTTGACCGGCGCGTGGGTTAATGTGCGGTGCCCACAGTGGCATGTGCGAATATGACTCAACGTTCAAAAACCCGACGCGAAAAGGTTCAGTGTTAGGTGCGTTCATAGTTGTACTCCTTTATTAGTTTTTGGTCTTCGGTTTGCCTCGCAGCAAGAGTTAAAGGAAATCCTAATGCACATCGTAACCCGCTGTCTGACGGCTAACAGCCGATAGCCGACTGCTGACTGCTGACCGCTACTTACATTGAAACCCAGGTCGAGCCGCTCTCGCAAGACTCAACCGCTTTGTAAATGAATTGCATACCCCTTAATCCATCATAGACTGTCGGAAAATCGTAAGCCTCAGTTTTCATCGGGTCGCCGTCAATGTGTCGCCGGATGGCTTCGACAACACCGACATAGATCGTCGCGAATGCCTCCAAGTATCCTTCGGGATGTCCCGTTGGGATACGTGCGCCTGCCGCCGCCGCTTCGGAAAGGTAACCCTGCCCACGGGTCAGCGTCTGCCTCGGTTCACCATAACGATAGAGTTCGAGGTAGTTCGGATTCTCTTGCGTCCATTTCACGGCACCCTGTTCGGCATAGACACGGAGTGTGAGACCGTTTTCCTCGCCGGTAGCAACTTGACTGATGCTTAAAACACCTTTGCCGCCACCCTTGAAGCGGAGCAAGGCGTTGACATCCTCATCCAATACCCTGTCCGGAAGGAAGGTGCTTTTGTCGGCACAGAGTTCAACAATCGGGTCACCCGTAACGTATTCGAGCAGGTTAACGCAGTGCGTACCGACATCACCCATCGTGCCACCGATACCTGACTGTGCTGGATCCACGCGCCATTCAGCCTGTTTCTGACCGAGTTTTTCGTGCGGCACCATCAGGAAGTCCTGAAGATACTCGACGATCACCTTACGGATTTGTCCCATCGAACCGTCAGCGAACAGCGCACGCGCATGCCGTACAAGCGGATGCCCTGTATAATTGTGTGTCAACGCAAAGACAAGTCCCGAATCTTCAACGCGTTGGACAAGTGCCTCGGCTTCGTCGAGACTATAGGTCATCGGCTTATCGCATACAACGTGGAAACCCGCGTCCAAAAAGGTTTTTGCGATCTCAAAGTGCGAGATATTTGGCGTAACGATGCTCACAAAATCAATGCGTTCATTTTCCGGGAGCGTTGCTTCGGCGGCTGCCATCTCCGCGTAACTGTTGTAGCAGCGATCTGGATCGAGATACAATTCCGCACCGGTGATCTGTGTATTTTCTGGATCACGCGAAAAACAGCCAGCGACAACTTCGATCTGCTGATCGAGCGTGGCAGCAATACGGTGAACGCCACCAATAAACGCGCCCTGTCCACCACCGACCATACCCATTCGTAATTTCCGTTTCCAAGATTCCATAGCGTCTCACTCCAATTCAGTTATTAGTGTTCAGTAATTATCTTTAATAGGACTTACGCAGCACATTCATAAGTCCCCCTGATAAGGGGGATTTAGGGGGTTTAAAAATCAAAAATCTATCATCGCGTGCTAAATTTGCGGAAGCCCCATTTAACGCAAACCAAGAATGTCTCGGTTCCGTTCTACATCTGTCTCACCGCCAGCAAAGTCATCGAAAGCGACATCGGTTGTTTCGATGATATGTTTAGCGATAAACGGCGCGCCCTCTGCTGCGCCTTGCTCTGGACTTTTGACGCAGCATTCCCACTCTAACACTGCCCAACTGTCGTAGCCTGCTTCAGTGAGCAGCGTAAACACCTGTGTGAAATCCACCTGTCCATCGCCGAGCGAGCGAAATCTCGCCGCACGTCCAGCCCAAGACTGGTAACCCCCGTAGACCCCAACCCGACCTGTTGGGCGGAATTCGGCATCCTTGACATGAAATCCCTTGATACGTTCCCCGTAAAGTCGGATGAAGTCGATATAATCGAGTTGTTGAAGCAGAAAATGGCTCGGATCGTAATTGAGACAGGCAGCAGGATGGTCATTCGTGTAATCTAAAAACATCTCGTAGGTCGCACCGTCGTAAATGTCCGAACCCGGATGGAGTTCATAAGCGAAGACCTGACCATTATCGTGCGCGAGGTCTAACAGTGGCAGCCACCGCGCAGCGAGTTCCTTGAACGCCTCTTCAATGATACCGTCGGGACGTTGGGGCCACGGATAAACGGTGTGCCACGCGAAACCGCCTGAAAGCACAGGGATAACATCCAGTCCCATATTCACAGAAGCGTGGACGCATTTCGTCAATTCGCCTGTTGCCCAGGCTGTCCTTTCATCGCCGCGTAAACCGGGCGGATGAAACGCCTCAAACATAACTTCATACGCAGGATGCACAGCCAGCACCTGTCCAGCGAGATAACCTGCTACCTCTGTCGCCTCAAGCCCGATCTCGTTGAGCGTTCCTTTAAATTCATCGCAATAGGTTTTCGACTCGGCAGCTTTTCCGAGATCAAGGACGCGATCGTCCCAACCGGGAAGTTGAACACCTTTGTATCCCAAACTTGCGACCCACTCTCCGATATTTTCCATGGTGTTGTATGGTGCCTCGTCCCGCATGAACTGGGCGAGGAAGATAGCTGGACCTTTAATTTTCGGCATTGTTCCTCCGCTCTTGTATTCGTCTAAGTTTCAACAATATAAGCAGTATAAGTATCGTTGTTAAGTACACCACTCGGTTTCAAATCAACGAAAAATAAATTACGGGCATTCGGTCGTAAGGTTTCCCAATGCTTTAGCGTTGGGATATAAGACCGCTAATTGTTTGTGTGAAGAAATAAACTTGACCTTCACCTATAAATGTGGTATAACTCTGGTATCGTGTTAGAAACCAGCATTCTAAGCGTTGCCACTTGGTAATGTGCTGGTTTCCTCCCACTAAGAAGGCGATAAACGTCTGATACCTGATATACCATGAAGACCTACAAATATCCGCTTTATGCTCAGTCTAATTGTATCCGTATCGGCAATCTACTTGACGATATGTGGCAAGTGCATGTGTATTTCCATGAGTGGCAACGTCAAAGGTATAAAGACGGTTTGCCGTATGCCAACTACGCTGCTATGTGTGATCACCTTAAACATTTGAAAGACACCACACACCCGCATTGGAACGCCTTGCCGAGCCAAGCACTGCAACAGGAACTCAAGCGTATTCATAAAGCGTATGATCGTTTCCTTAAGAAACTTGGGGGTAGACCGAAAATCAAGAAACGACATAAGTTTAAATCTATTACGTATCCACAACCGACAGGCTGGTCTCTGAAGAACAATCGTAT
>JAAXHI010000540.1:50998-63435 GCA_012270875.1 Candidatus Poribacteria bacterium
GATCCAACACCCCCAACCTTTGAAACACTCCTTGAACGAACTTCGGTCTCTCAATAAGGCACTGAGTCGTAAAGTCAAAGGTTCTAACGGTTGGTGGTGGTGTGTCAGACAAATCGCACGTCTCTATCGTAAAATTAGCAACCAACGCAAAGACTTTCATTGGCAACTCGCAAGTAAACTTTGTAAAAAGTTTGATACGATTGTCCTTGAAACGTTGAACATTGACGGTATGAAACGCTTGTGGGGACGGAAAGTCTCTGACCTTTCCTTCTACCAGTTTGTTGAGATATTGAGATATAAGTGTCAAAAACATAAGCGTGATTTCCGTCAAGTTGATCAATGGACCGCTACAACGAAACCGTGTAGCGATTGTGGTTTTCATAACGAAAATCTAACATTGAACGATAGGCAGTGGAGATGTCCGAAATGTGGTTCTCACCACGATAGAGACATCAACGCTGCGATAAACATATTGCGGGCAGGGATAGCCGTTACCTAACGATATGCCTGTAGAATCCTACAGGGAAACGCCTGCGGGTGGAGACGGAATAAGACGGTCTACTCTTTGAGAAAACCGCACTGTCTACGAAACCGAAGTCCACGCCTTTAGGCGTTGGGTGCTATCACCAAATGTTCACAGATTTTGGGTATAATAACCCAAGTTGCCACTTTGTAGCATAGGCTGTCAGCCTGTGCCGTTTCGCGCCGAAAATGGCAGGAACACGCCAAATTTTTCGCAAAAACGACCACTTTTCACTGAAAAATGGTGTTCGAGCGTCTAAAATCACATAGGTAGCAAGTTGGGTTATAATATATAAAAGTCACTATCAAATGTCAAGAGTTTTGGAGGAATTTCAATTTAGTGAAAGAAAAAAAAGTGGAAAACCCCATCCACGGTCTGGTTGTCCGCGAGGTAACGAAACATTTTCTTCGGACCAAGCGGACAAAGAAAAAACTAAGTTTTTATCAGAAAATTCGACACCTTTTCAGGCGAGAAAAAGAAGTCATCCGGGCAGTTGACAACATTTCTTTGGAAGTTAACATCGGAGAAATCTACGGGATCCTCGGCGCAAACGGTTCAGGAAAATCGACCTTGATTCGGCTTGTTTCGACGCTACTGCTGCCCGATGCTGGGAGTATTCAGGTCTTTGGCGATGATGTTGTAACGCATAGTCTGAAAGTCAGACGCGTGATGAACCGTGTCTCTGTTGAAGCCTCTTTCTTTAAACGGCTCTCTTCAGCAGAAAACTTGATTTACGCCGCCCGCCTCTACGGTATCCCCGCAGCAGAAGCCGAACGAAAAGCACGACAAATTTTAGAAAGGCTCGGCTTTGACGCGGATCGAATGGACGAAGAGATGGAGCAGCTATCGCGTGGGATGCAACAAAAAGTCGCAATCGCACGCGCCCTACTCACAACACCAATGCTCCTCCTGCTCGACGAACCCACGACCGGCCTTGATCCCAAATCTAAGCGTGATGTCCAAGCGTTTATCGAGGAAATCCGTCAAGAACGGAATGCGGTCATTGTGCTGACAACACACGATATGGTAGAAGCAGAGAGATTGTGTGATAAGATTGCGATTATTGATAATGGACGGTTTATCGCGGAGGGTACCGTCGAGGAACTTATTGCCAGTACGCCATCAGAGAACGAGGTGCCAGCGACGCTGGAAGATGTCTTTATCGCGCTCACCGGCAAGCGGATTGAGGAGGATGAGTAGTTTCTTGCAAACTACGCCAGAAAGATGCTGAATCTTATACGTGAAACCGTTGTTTCATACGCGTTCATCGAACGCAACTTTAACCTACTGAAGCGGTACCTGAGTTGGGAAATCCTCTTTTTTAGTTATTCTATTGTCAATGCGCTAACAATCGGTCTGATTATGGTGGGACGTGGCAGTAGTGAAGATGTCCTTTACCTCGTCATCGGTGCATTAATCTGGGGATTTCTCTCTATTATGATGCGTGAGGTCAGCGATGCGATTACATGGGAACGGTGGGAAGGCACGATTGAATATACCTTTATGGCACCGATCTACCGCATCACGCATCTCGTCGGGTCCTGCTTCTTCGCAATCTTGTACGGACTGTTACGAACCGGTTTGGTGTTAGCGATAATGCCGCTCTTTTTCGGTGAGCATATTGACTTGGGAAACGCGAATTGGCTGACAATGGTGGTCACCGTTATGATCTCCAGTCTCTCTTTCATCGGTATCGGTCTAATGGCTGCAATCTTTCCCTTGCTTTCTCCTGAAAAGGGACAAGCCGCAACGGGTATCATCCAATCAATGCTGTTGTTAGTCTCCGGTATCTACTATGAAATTGAAGTTCTACCCGTGTGGCTCCAGCCGATTTCTAAAATTTCGCCTGCGACCTATACACTCAAATCCATTCGTGCGGCGATGCTTGATAACGCATCAGTTGAAAGCCAATTAGGGAATCTGTTTCTGTTACTTATCATCGGTGCTTTACTCATCCCACTCGGATTTTGGGTGTTCCATCTCGGTGAGAAGTACGCCAAACGCGTCGGTAGATTAAAGCGGAGTGGATAGGCTGTTAAAGTTGGATGTATGGAAGTGTTTTTGCTTGGGTGTTTCCGCCAGGGTTTCCCCGCCCGTTATTGATGTTTTTGATCTTTGGATGGATTGGAAGGCTGGAAGGTTGGAAGTGCGGAAGATAGCAAAAATGGTGGTTCTTCCACCCTTCCTGTTTTCCATCCTCCCTTAAAAGTTGAAATTTGTTTCTGAATATTGCGCATAAACTTCTTAACTAAAAACCTATAACTTATAACTTCTTACCACGGAGGTGTGAATGTCAGGATATTATAGATCGCCAACAATATGTCGAGATACCATTGTTTTTGTGTGTGAAGATGACTTATGGACGGTTCCGGTTGAAGGCGGCGTTGCTCGGCGGCTCACGTCGAATCTCGGTACAGCGGGGTCGCCACGTTTATCACCCGATGGTGAACATCTCGCTTTTGCTGGACGTGAAGAGGGACCATCGGAGGTGTACATCATGCCTGCCCTCGGTGGTGAAGCGAAACGGCTTACCTATCAGGGAAGCAATGTATCTATTATTGGTTGGGATACTGATGGAAAGCATATTCTCTATGCAAGTGGTGCAGGCACGGCGTTCGATGCGTGGATATGGAAAGTTTGTTCAGAAGGCGGAGAGCCACAACGCCTGCCGTACGGACCCGCAAACCACATTGATTTTAGCGATGACGGCGGTGTTGTCATTGGTAGATTGACGCGAGAACCCGCACGCTGGAAACGCTACCGCGGCGGTACAGCCGGACAACTCTGGATAGACACAGAGGGTGATGGACAGTTTCAGCCTTTGACTCCAGTGGATAGTAATTTCACGACCCCGATGTGGATTGGTGAACGTATCTATTTTATTTCGGACCATGAAGGCGTGGGGAATATCTACTCCTGTCTTCCTACCGGTGAGGACGTTCAACGCCACACGCATCAGGACACCTACTATTGCCGTTTGGCGCAAACGGATGGCAAACGGATCGTCTACCACGCGGGTGCCGACCTGTTTGTTTATGACCTTGAGAACGATACGGAAAACCGAGTTGATGTCGAATTCAGGAGTCCCCGCATCCAGCGACAACGGAAATTTGTCAACGCATCGGCGTATCTGCAAGAGTTTGATCCAACACCGGATGGTCATGCGTTAGCCGTAACGGTGCGCGGTAAACCCTTTACGATGGCGAATTGGGAAGGCGCAGTCCTCCAGCACGGTGAACGTGATGGCGCACGTTATCGTTTCACACAGTGGCTCAATGACGGTAAACGTCTCGTCACTATTTCTGATGCTGCGGGTGAAGAGGCACTTGAAATCCACACTCGCGATGGCAGTGCTGACATCGTCCGCCTTGATACGCTTGATATTGGACATGTCCGCGGGCTTTCGGTTTCGCCACAAACTGAAAGCGACGAGAATGACCGAATCCTTCTGGTCAACCACCGTTTTGAACTGTTGCACATCGATTTAGAGACCCACGAACTCCGGNNCTCTGCAAAATTGAGACAGGTGAGACCTGGTTTGTTACTGAACCTGAATTCAGCGATTTCGCACCCGCATGGGATCCGGAGGGGAGGTATCTCTATTTTCTGTCGTCTCGCGAATTCGATCCAGTCTATGATTCGCTCCACTTCGATCTCGGTTTCCCTTCGGCGATGCGTCCGTTGCTGGTGACCTTACAGGAGACGTTAGGGAATCCGTTTGTACCGGAACCGCGTCCACTTGAAGAGGAGAAGGAAGATAAAGACAAGGACAAAGAGGGTGAGGAAAAGCAGGACGAGGACGATAACGCATCTGACGAGAAGTCTGAGAAGAAGAAAGATGAGCGTGAACCGATTACGATAGATCTGGACGGCATTTCGCAGCGCGTCGTCGCGTTTCCCTATCCGCGTGGGAATTACGGACAGATTGCTGGTATTGAAGGTAAAGTGATTTTCACCGCCTTTCCGATACCCGGTACATCGTCCAGTGACGATGAGAGTAGACCGAGAGGTGTTCTCCACGCCTACGACTTCAAAGAACAGAAGAAAGATACACTCGTCTCAGGTATTGAAGGCTTTCGACTCTCCCGTGACGGCAAGACGCTCGTTTATGTTACCGGAAACCGTTTACGTGCTATCAGGGCTGGCAAGAAGGTGGAGGCTGAGAAACCTGAAAGTCGAGGCGGCCCGAACCGACAAACCGGTTGGATCAATCTCAATCGTATCAAAGCCTCTATTGTGCCTACTGCCGAGTGGCACCAGATGTATCGGGAGGCGTGGCGACTGCAGCGCGATTTCTTCTGGACAGAGGATATGTCAGGTGTGGATTGGGAGCAGGTCTATCAACGCTATCTGCCGCTCCTCGATCGGATTGCGACGCGCGGCGAGTTTTCGGACCTGATGTGGGAGATGCAGGGTGAACTCGGCACTTCACACGCGTATGAAATGGGTGGCGATTATCGGAGTTCGCCGAACTACGCACAAGGGTTTCTTGGGGCAGACTACGCCTATGATGCAGAGAGCAACGGGTATCGTATCACGCACATTCCGCGTGGAGATGGTTGGGAAGCGTCGAAAGATTCGCCACTCAACGCACCCGGCATTAATGTCCGTAAAGGCGATATTCTGCTCGCTATCGGTGGGCAGCGGGTCAGCGAGACCGTTTCACCGGGGGAACTGCTCGTGAGTCTCGCGAATCAAGAAGTACAAGCGACGTTCCAGAATGCGGACGATGGCGAAAAACGGGTCGTGACGCTCAAAGTCCTCGGTGGTGAGCAAGAACTCCGGTATCGTGAGTGGGTATCGAACAACCGACGATACGTCCACGAAAAGACGGACGGTAAAGTCGGGTATGTCCATATTCCAGACATGGGACGGCGCGGGTATGCGGAGTTTCACCGCGGTTATCTCGCCGAAGTGAGTTATCCCGGTCTGTTGATTGATGTGCGCTACAATGGGGGTGGACATGTTTCGCAGCTGCTTTTGGAGAAGCTGTCTCGTCGGCGGATTGGGTATGACGTGCCGCGCTGGGGGACACCACATCCGTATCCAGATGCCTCCGTCTTGGGTCCGATGATCGCTGTTACCAACGAGAACGCCGGGTCTGATGGCGATATTTTCTCGCACTGTTTCAAACTGATGGAGTTAGGTTTACTTGTTGGCAAACGGACGTGGGGTGGTGTTATCGGTATCTCGCCGCATCAATCGTTTGTAGATGGCGGTGGCACGACGCAACCGGAGTATTCTTTCTGGTTCGTCGATGTCGGTTGGCGTGTAGAGAACTACGGCACCGACCCGGATATCGAGGTAGATTACCGTCCGCAGGACTATATCACTGATGCCGATCCGCAACTCGACCGTGCAATCGAGGAACTCCTCCGCCAGATGGAAGAGAACCCACCCGAAGTCCCAGATTTCGGTGAACGTCCCCGTTTGACGTTGCCAACGTTACCGAAAGCGTGATATGATATGCGTAACATCGCGGTTGGAAAAGGAATGTGTCTCTTGCAGGCACATTCCTTTATTGTGTTTGGAAAATTTGTAGCGTAGAAAGGTCGGTTTCGATAATAGTAGTGGGAACTTGTTGGTATTCATTACTAAATGTGGTATAATCCTTAGAGTCTATCGTGTTGATTGAACCTATTTCTTGTCTTTGATGAAGTGAATTAACTTATTCATAATGAAACCACAATGTCATTTATGGAAAGGAGTGTGCTCTAGCTGCAACCAAAGAGCCTCTATAACTTATGAATCTTCAGGAAATGTTGACCATTATTGAGGAGAAATCAGGTCAACCGCTCAACAGTGAACAAAAATCTGTAGTTACTCATGGTACTGGTCCCCTTTGGGTTATTGCTGGTCCTGGTTCTGGGAAGTCAGAAGTATTAGTGTTGAGATGTCTGAAATTAGTTTGTGTTGACAAGGTTGATCCAAAAGCAATTATCCTCACCACCTTTACTGAGAAAGCATCTAAAAACATACAAGATCGTTTGGCGATTTATAAAAACTATCTTGATCAAGCGAATGAGAGTCTACGAAGAGTTGATTTGTTTCAAGTACGGGTTGGAACACTACATAGTTTGTGCAATGACATTATGCATGAATATCGTTATGTGAACTATCAGAATTATCGTTTGCTTGATGATATTGACCAATTGCTCTTTGTTTATGAGCATTCAGTTTTAGCTTCCAGTCGCCCGCCGCAGCGACTACATCTACCTTTATGGAGAGAATTTCACCTTTTGGCGAAAAGATATAATCCGGCAGGATATCAATGGCGTGAATCGGCGAGTTATCCACCTCATAGATGGGTTCGCACCAATGCTACGGTTCAACTATTCAATCGAATTGTTGAAGATCAAATTGATGTTTCTCAAATGAAAGCAGAAGGAGGTATTTGGGAAACCTTAGCAAGTGCCTACGAAGCATATCAGGATAGTTTGGAGGCAAATAGATCGTGTGACTTTGCCCATCTACAGTTAAAGTTTCTTAGTTTTCTCAATTCTCCCACCAGTGATCGTTTTCTCAAAGATGATGGTTCATCAGATCATCCTGGTGTTCATCATGTTCTTGTTGATGAATATCAAGATACAAATCCAATCCAAGAAAAAATTTACTTACAATTGACACAACATCCACCACATAATTTGTGTGTTGTAGGGGATGACGATCAAGCTTTATACCGATTTCGAGGGAGCACGGTTGAGTGTATGGTTAATTTTGACCGGGCATGTGAAGATGCTTGGGGTCCGCAAGTCGAAGTGACTCAACAACCTTTATCCACTAACTATCGTTCGCATCCTGAAATTATTAGTTGGTGTGATAAATATATCCGCTCCTTTAACGTTATGACCCAGTCCGGAGCAAGGATTGCCCAAAAACCGACTTTATTACCTGATCAACAATGGGAGATTCGTCAAATTGCACAGGGAGGACATATCGGTAACTATCCAGCTGTCTCGTACTTAACAGGCCGAACTCAGAAGGATGTTGCAAAGGATTTCGCCGAAATGGTAAGAGGTTTACGCGAAAACCGGATTGTAAATGATCCGAGTCAATGTGTCCTGCTGCTTAGGAGTACTCGAGTCTTACCGAGGTCTGCAGGTCCATATCAGGAAGCTTTGGAGGAGCAAGGGTTTCAAGTTTATAATCCTAGATCTCGAACATTCTTAGAGCAGCCTGAAATCCAAACAGCACTAGGTGCTTTGGTAAAGATACTGGATCCGGATGAAATTGTTCTGTCTGCAATGCGAGGAGGAGGTGTGAAAAATACAATTAATATTTGGCTTCAAGCTTACACTGAACAAGCGGAACAAAATTCCGACTTTTCAAATTATGTTAATTGTGCAATTAATCGGATTAAGCAGGTACCTGCTAATATGACAGTAACTCAGTTAGCAAGTCAAGGTGTTACACAGATACCAGCTACAATTCAAGAAATTTTCTATCACATGATTAGTTTAGAACCGTTTGCAACATGGCAACAGGATGTTGAGCAAACGGTTCGTCTAGGCAAATTGTCACAGGTCCTTGAGTCATACTGCTCACTTCCGTTCACTGGGTATGTGGGATCAACTCGCGGGAATTTACGGACTGAGCGTCTTGAAGAAGGTCAGATTAATTCAGCACAATTGAATCATCTCTATTATTCCCTTGTCGGATTGCTCGTTGCCGAAGGTCTCAATGATCCTGAGGATGAAGAAATTATCTGTCCACCGGGACGCTTTCCAATCATGACAGTTCATCAAGCTAAAGGACTTGAATTTCCCTTTGTGTTTGTGTCGAATTTGGGAATCCAAGAAGGACAGGTCGGAGCAGAACTTCAACTTGAAGATGCTATGCGTCCGTTTCGAATTGACCATTCGTTACCAGTATTCAACCCCCAAGTGCGGGCAGATCAAGATAGGATTCGTTTTTTCTATGTCGCCTACTCCCGCGCCAAATACTCATTAATCCTGTTGACGACAAATAATGAATTAAGGAATCAGGGTATTGGCTTCGGTGGTTATGGGCGCCAATGGTTCACAGATGAGATCCAACAATTAAGTGGAGGTGAGCAATAAATGGCTTGGCAGAAATTTCAAAATCTCAAAGTACCAACCTCTGAGTCTGTGCCGCTTAAACGTCGCTATAGTGTAACAGGAGATATTCTTTCGTTTCAGCGCTGTAGTCGTCAATATGGACATTTTGCTGTGAGAGGTTATGAACCAGCTCACACGGTGCAGATCTATTATGGTATGCTTATTCATCAAGTTCTAGATCGTGCTCATGCACACTACGAAGGTTTGATAGATAGGACGACGAAGGATAAAATTCCGACAGATCAAGACATTGAACGATATTTTAATGAGGTCGATACGACATTGAGAGCTAGAGGTATTCGTTCAGTCAGGGCTTTTACACATGCGGCAGAACGTGAAGCAGCTCTAAGAAGACTAAAACTTTTTAATCAAATTGAGGGACCGGAACTCTATCCAAGGGTTAGGGATACTGAACATCGTTTGCAATCTGATCGAGATAATTACCTACTTCATGGCACGGTGGACGTTTTGGCAGATGCGCCAAACTGGCTCCCGGGGATGAAAGCAGAAATATGGGATTATAAAGGCGGACATCCACCGCCTCGGAATTCTGAAGATTTTCGCCGATATGAATTTCAAATGCTAGTTTATGCTGAACTTTACCGTGAACGTAACGGTGATTATCCTGAGAAGGCAGTGCTTTATTTTTTAGCAGCATTAGATACAGTAGAAAACTCTCCTAGTCGTCCACAGGATGCTCTCATTGAGGTACCACTAGATTTGCAACGTATCCAGGTTGCTTTGCACATTTTCAAAAATACCGTAGAGAATATTGAGAATTGCAGACTGAAAGACGAGTGGCCGGCACCTCGACCAGGATTTGAGCCGGATGAGAACACATGTGACATTTGTGATATTCGTTGGAATTGTCCTGCGAAAAAAGGCAAATACCCGATGCGGTACCCATAAAAAGTAAAAAAATTAAGATTTCTGCACTGATAAGATTTAGGTATTGATGTAGTAAACCGGAAACTGATGGATTGCACTTGATAGGAATATTTGGAAAGGAATTTCTGAGCATCTATGGCGGTGTAAATTCTAATTCTGTCGAAAAACACCGTTGTGAACAGTGATAATAATTATGTCAAAATGTTTGAAACTTAACACTCAACGATCCGTGGCGGGGTATTTATTAATTTTAGGATGTTCTGGTAGGAAATGCGAAGGTCGTAACTTTGCCCCCGCGCTTGAACTTTATGATGGAGGAAACTTTCGTGTTTTACGAAGGTATCTCAAGGAGAACGGATGGCCCCCTGGCCTCATAATAAAAATTATATCTGCTAAATATGGAATTATTGATGCCACAACCTTTATTGAATCTTACGATCAGCGTTTGGATGAAAAAATGGCGCAAAAGATGAATCCAGAAGTTATGCATAGTCTGAAAGAAATTGGATTACCGACATCCGTTTTTATCAATCTGGGCAAAGATTACTTGCCGGCAGTTTCTTGCATTACAACATTATTTAATGCTGAGAATATCATCTATGCTGACGGTGGAATTGGCCAAAAGCAGCGCAAGTTGAAACAATGGCTTGAAGGTTTGCCAAATCGCACTGCTACAGTATCTATTCTAAAGTCAAACACATACCCCCTCTACTTTTTTCCTGATTGGGATGATTATGTTTATGAACCCTTCCAGACAGAAGAAACACATGAAGATCGACAACCTGAAAGAAAAAAGTATGCTCATGAGATTTTCGGTAAGAAAGCACCTTATGATGGTATGCTTCTTAGCCTCGCGCAACTGAAAAATAAAAAAGGGATACTCAATCGACTTCATAAACAACAGGAACCATTTGTCCTTCGAGATGAGCTGCGGATACCTGGACGGATGTCTATATTTGGGGATTGTGGTGCCTTTTCATACGTTGCAGACCATAGTCCGCACTTTGAACCTAGGGAAGCAGCGACTCTATATCATCAATTCGGTTTTAACCTTGGTGCCTCTGTAGATCATATTCCACATCCTTCAATGCCGACTACTGAAAAAGAGAGACGGATGGAGTTAACAGCTTCATACGCTAAAAAATTTTTGGATACTTGGAACTTCCATGGTTATTTGTTCAAGCCAATTGGTAGTATACAGGGAGTTACCGCTGATCACTATGCTCGTTTTGTTCACGAATACATTGATATGGGATATAAGCATGTTGCATTAGGTGGATTGGTCCGTAGAAAAGATTCGGAGATTTTGGAAATAGTCGCTGCAGTTAGAGAAGCATTGCAGAAGTCCACCGGTGGTAAAGATGAGAATGTTTGGGTTCATCTTTTTGGTATTCTGCGCCCCGAACTTCTGTCGAGCTTTCGGAATCTCGGTGTATCAAGTTTCGATAGTGCATCTTACTTAAGAAAAGCATGGATGAGTTCAGATCGGAATTATCTGGCACCAGATGGAAACGGTTGGTATGGTACTATACGAGTTCCTATTAGCACATCAAAAGCGATGCGCGATGCCGCACAGGCGAATTCAATATCCAGTGAACAATTGAGGGAGTTGGAAAGTCAATGTCTATCAAGCCTTAAACGATTTAATGGCACACCAAAATCAAAAGAAGAAGTTCTTACTGCTGTTGACGAATATGGACCACTTCTGGAACGAAAAGGGGAAGGTAATCATTTTGTTGACAAACATAATGCCTTGATGAATGATCAGCCTTGGAAGGAATGTAAATGTCAAATTTGCAAAAAACTCGGCATTCAGGTAGTGGTTTTCAGGGGATCAAACCGTAATAGGCGAAGAGGATTTCACAATACTTGGGTGTTTTATCATAAAATTTTGAACAAATAGCGTGAAAGTCTTCAGAGTAATGGGAACGAATTTCCAAATCTGTTCGCGTAATAAACAGATAGAAGGAGCAAGATTTATGATACCACCTATCACGAAACTGCTCATAAAAATTGAACAATTGGAATGGGATTTAGCAGAGGTGAAAAAGGAATTAGAAGAACTTCAAATCCCTTTGATGAAATCACTCACACCTGAAGAATTCCAAGCTGCGCGTTTAGCACGAGTACGGGCACAGAATGAGAGACGGCATCCATCAATTGAAAAGGCACTCGGGAAATCCGACCCTGATGCTAAAACCCTCACCGCTGAGGAACTTCAGCAGCTTTCTCTTGAGGAGGGAATAAACCCCGAGGACAATCTTTTTAGTAGTGCTATTATTGAAGAACGGGAGAGACAGCGTTGGTAAGTTTTGCTTAGATATGAATGCGGTTGTTTGTAAGGTCAAAATAGATGAATGAGGTGATTTCATGGCAAAGGCAGAAGTTGAAGTCCAATTTAAATTTACACTTCCTATTGACGAAAGTTTTTTGCAACACAAAAGTGATGCGGAACGTAAAGCAAAAGAGGCATTTGTACTTGAGCTGCTTCGTCACGGGGGTATTAGTGCAGGTAGAGCTGCAAAATTTCTTGATATTTCGCGATGGGATCTCTCAGACTTGATGTCTGAGGCTGGAATTTCTCCTTTTGGTGAGCTTACCGCTGAAGAATTAGCAGCTGAAGTTGAAGCAGCCTTAAAGATTTTGAATAGTCAAAATGATGTAGGAGCGATCTCCGGATCGCGATACCCACATAAAACCGACAAAAACGAAAATTGAATGCCTCTAAGAAACCGCTATTGTTAATGGAGGACTTTCAGCATGTGGAAAGATCCAATTATTGACGAAATCCATCGGATTCGGGAAGAATGGGCTGCAAAGTTTAACTATGATGCAAAAGCATTACTTGAGGATATTGAACAACAAAAACGGCAAAACTATTTAACTGATGAAAACGGGAACTTCATAAGGGATAAAAAAGGCGGGTTGATTCTCAAACCTGAGTTGAA
>JAAXHI010000030.1:0-10161 GCA_012270875.1 Candidatus Poribacteria bacterium
CGTGCCGCCGATGCACTCGGATTCCACGCCGCTATCTTCCTCACTGGACATTACGGACCCAATTGGCAAGACCTCAAGACCCTTCTATCCTTAATCCAACCACACTTTGCCATGCAACTCTATGGACTTCCCGATTTTGAAGCAAATACGCCGGGATTCGATGGTCAAGGCAATGGCGGCGATCATGCCGGTAGAGTCGAAACTTCACTCCTGTGGGCATTGGAACCGGAATGTGTTGATATGTCGCGGATGCCTGCAGCGGACGCAGAAGGACCGCACTTTGCGATGGGGTCAAACGCTCCTGATTCCGACAGGCGCATCGGTGAACGTATGGTGAACGACGAAGTGGCGTGGCTCGGAGAAAAGATGCAGGAACTGTTGGAGGCTTACGCACAGCAAAACATTACTGAACGCCAACCTGTAACCTTCGAGGAAGTCGAACAGATATGGACAGAAACCGTATCTCCTGCTTTGAAAACCTTCGAGACGATGAAAAATCCAACCGAATCACCACCGGAAGATTCGCAATGGTTTCGACAGTGCAAACTCCCTGAACTTCCGTAAGAGAGGACAACACATGGAAACAACAAACGGACAGCTCCTTGAAAACTATCGAAAAGATGGATTCCTGACCGGCATCCACATTTCTGAAAATGCCGAAGCTTTACACTTTCGTAAAGAGTACGACGCGTTAGAAGCCGAAATCGGTGCAGAGAAATGTGAAATCGGTCTCATTGATTGGCACTTTGATTATAAATTTATTTGGGACCTCGCAACCCACCCCAAAATCGTTGAGGTCATCGAATCACTCATCGGACCGGATGTGATGCTGTTAGCCACGCACTTTTTCTGTAAGTACGGACCCCGTGAAAAATTCGTCGCATGGCACCAAGATGTGACCTACTGGGGACTTGAACCACCGGATGCGGTTACCGCTTGGTATGCCATAGATGATAGCGACACAGGCAACGGCTGCATGCAGGTGATTCCCGGAAGCCATCAGCGCGGCATCCAAGAACACGGCACATCAGAACAGGAAGGAAATTTACTGAGCATCAATCAGGAAGTACCTGTCACGGAAGCGGAAGCAGAGACGGCAGTCGATCTTGTCCTAAAGGCAGGAGAGATGTCTATCCATCACGGTCAGATCATCCATGGAAGTCTGCCGAATCACTCTACGCGCAGGCGATGCGGATTAACAGTCCGATACATTCCGCCATCAGTGAAGCAAGCAGAGGATAATTCGCTGAAACGTCCGTGGAAACCGATCCTACTGCGTGGCGAAGATCGGTACCAGAATTTCACGACTGTGCCAAATCCATTTTAATGGCAGTCGGCAGTTAGCCATCGGCTCTATCTTCGCGAGTTAAAACTAATTCAACTGAAGTAGCCAGTAACATTGTCCCGCAAGCCTATAGAGGCTTGCGTTAGGAGGGCGGATACACGGGAAGGCGCGTGGATGCACAAATTTACCTTACCGAACCGCAAGGAATAATTAAAAATATCTACGATGCAATTGTTATTGGTGCCGGTGGAATGGGTAGCGCGACCGCATACCACCTCGCTAAATCTGGGGCAGATGTGCTTGTCTTAGAACAATTCCAGCGCGGGCATACCCGTGGTAGTTCACACGGCGCAACCCGTATCATCCGTTTCTTCTACGATAAGCCTTTCTACACCGAACTGATGAAAACCGCCTACGCTGAATGGCGTGACCTTGAATCGGTATCGGGGAAACCGCTGCTGTTCATCACAGGAAGCGTAGGTATCGGCGCAAAGGGAAACCCATACGGACGCGCTGCGCGGCAAAGCTTAGATGCCGCAGGCGTTGAATCTGAGTGGTGGGACGCGACACAATTAGCAGAACGTTTTCCGCAATTCCGATCAACGGAAGGTATGGAGATCCTCTGGCAGAAAGATACCGGTTTTCTCCGCGCCGCCGAGTGCGTCTCTACCCACTTGCAATTGGCAGAAAAACACGGGGCAACAGTCCGAGAGGAGTCCCCTGTAACCGACATCGATTGGCAAGCAGATGTCCCAACTGTCCACACTGAAAATGATCTGTTTCAGGGCAGAAAAGTCGTTATAACCGCAGGTGCATGGACAGGGAAACTCCTTGCAGAACTAAATCTCCCGCTCACAGTTACAAAACAACAGGTGTGCTACTATCAGCCCACAGATAGCAAGCGTTTTGAGCCGGATCGGTTCCCCGTCTTCACGGAATCAACCCCTGATGGCGAATTTATCTACGGCATTCCCGTTTTTGGCTCTTTTAAGACGGGTGGCGGATTAAAAATAGCACGTCACGGGAGAGGACAAATCATCTCTCCCGATACACGCGAACGGACACCGGATACCGATTACATCGCGCATATAGACACTTACGTGCAAGAACGCCTCCCGGAACTTGGAAAAGCCGTGCATGTCGAAGTCTGCCTTTATACTGAAACGCCAGACGAAGACTTCATCATTGATGCCCACCCACACTGCTCGGATGTGTTGATCGCTGCAGGTTTCTCAGGACACGGCTTCAAATTTTGCGCACTTGTCGGACGCATCCTAAGCGAACTCGTACAAAATGGCGAAACAGGTTTTGACATTCACCCATTCCGTATTGATCGAGAACACAAAATCTCAAGCGGCATTCCACGGCTGCAAGCATGATGAAACAGAGAAAAATACTCATCAGCGCGATTTCTCTCGGCATTGTTTTAATACTAACCGCCCTATTCTTGCTGATGCCACGGCAATCTGACATTATCGTTGAAGCCCCCGCGCCGCCGCGAGAAGTTACGCCTGTGCCGTTGCCACCGCCAATTCCTTCAATCATCGCTGTGAAGGCGAACCTACCCATACAAGATGTCAAAACGTTAGCCGAATCCACCCTCAGAGACTATCTCAAGAAACCCATCGAACGGAAAGACGGTGCGATCGAATCTGCTATCAAACTCACTCCGGACACACTTACAATGACCAGTGCGACAGATGGCACCGTATCGGTAAGGATTCCGTTTAAGTTTAATGGATGGGCACGCGTCTCGAAAAAGATATTTGGACAGGTCATCCAACAGAGCGAAGATATTGACGGAAATACTGTCGCATCACTAACACTCACACCAACGCTCAACTCAGATTGGCGCATCACTGCCAAAACAACCTCTGATATTTTCATTCAGAAAGCAGAAATCGAAATTTTGGGGATTAAAATCTCGGTTCGCCGAATTCTTACCGAATTGGTGCGGGAGGCAGTCCTCCCCAAATTAGAGAACCTCATTGTCGAATACATCACCAATATAGACGTAAAAACCCGTGTTGCAGGCTTATGGGTAAAACTTTACGAACCGATAGTCCTCAATCAAGAACCCTCAATTTCACTCGTCATAGAACCTCTGGAAATCCTCGCGCAACAGTTGTCAAGTGACGGGCAAACCCTCTCCCTCAGTTTTGGCATAAAGACCTACATCCAAGCCAATATCGGGAACACATCAACCAATCCCGGTACCGACATCGAACCGAGTGTTGATTTGCCAAACATCCGTTTCGCGGATACACTGGCATCCGGTTACTATATTATTGCCCCAATCGATGTAACCTACACCACAATCGAAAACCTCGCCAGACCTCTTGTTGAAAAACCCCATAAACTCAAAGGGATTAACACAATCGTTGAAAATCTGACGCTCTACGGCAGTGGTGTCCAACTCGCCGCGGGCATCCAATTTCGTATGCCTTCATTAGGTGCAGCGGGACAACTTTACCTCCTCGGAACACCCGTCTATGATGCGACAACAATGTCTATTTCTGTCACCGATTTCGATTACGCGCTAACAACACGAAGCCGACTTTTAGACTTGGCTGAAGCGGCAGGCGAAGGTTTCTTTCCGAACCTCCGAACGACAGTCGAAGAGAAACTCGTCTTTTCGTTAGAGGAGCGACTCACTGAACTGCGCGAACTGTTGTCAGATGCCATCGCAGAACGTTCAATCGGTCCGTATGTAAGTTTACGAGGTACTGTAGATACTATTACACCAGAGGCACTCTATCTCACACAAACAGGCGTACGTATTCCATTCCGCTTACAAGGCGACCTCGCTTGCGAGATAAATCTTAATTCTGCACAAGTTTCACACTCAGGAGATTAGACCATGGAAACAACTCTTAAAGCAGGCAGTGCGACTGCGAACATAACACCGCCCCTCGGCACAAGAATACCGGGCGGTTTCCGACCCAGATACGCTGAAAATGTTGATGATGAACTTTTTGCAAAAGCCGTTGTCATTGATAACGGCACGACACGTATCGCAATCGTCACGTGCGATCTCATCGCTATACCGGAGAAGGTAGCGGATACAGCCAAAGCACGTATCGCTGAACGGTGCGGCATCCATGCAGCACACGTTATGGTAAACGCGACGCATACACATACTGCTGTCGCTGTTGCGGATCTGCTCGGTGTTGACGAGGATACCGAGTACACTGAGTGGGTGCCACTGAAAATTGCCGATGCGGTTGAACTCGCTGTGTGGCGACTTAAACCTGCACGTGTAGGGTTCGCCAGCGTCAATGAGGATCGCATCACCTTCAATCGGCGGTGGCACATGAAAGACGGTACTGTCCGTTTTAACCCCGGTGTCAATAATCCAGATCTCGTGAAACCGACTGGCACGATTGATCCAGAGTTAGCGATGATGTTCGTTGAAGCCGATGACGGCACGCCTATCTCTGCTGTCGCTAACTTTTCGCTTCACTACATCGGCACAGATAACGGCAATGCCCTCTCCGCAGACTATTTCGGGCACTTCGATAAACTCATGCGACACTATCTGGGGGATACATGTATCTCGCTCCTCTGGAACGCCGCATCCGGACAGATTAACAATACCGACTTCAGTGGACAGACGCAATGGACGGCGAGCGGACACCGACAAGCCGTGAAAATGGCGAATGTCCTTGCGGGGCACTTTATCACTGAGATGCAGTTCATGGAGATGCACGATACGCTTGATCTTAGCGGAAACATTGCCACGCTGACGTTCCAACGCAAACAGATTACTGCTGAAGATCTTAAAGTTGCCGAGCAGGTACTATCCGTGTCGCAAGGAACTTACAACGGCTATGAAACCGGTCCGTTTAGTTGGGTCGTTGGACAGCCGATACCGCAGGCACTTGTTGATGTTTATGCGCTCGAATGCCAACGTTTGGCGGAGTTGCCAGCGGAAATGACTGCACCCGTTCAGGTGATCCGTCTGGGTGAGGCGGCAATTGTGGCGTTGCCTGGTGAAGTCTTTGTTGAAACGGGGATGAACATCAAAGCGACATCTGATGCTAATCCGACATTCCTCGTCAGTTTAGCGAATGGGTATATCGGTTATATTTGCACGGACAAGGCGTTGACAGAGGAGGGTGGCTACGAAACCTGGGCAGCGATGTCGTCTCTACCGGGTATCGGGACGGTGCCAACGATGGAAGCACTCGTTGCTTCGTTATTGCGTTAGTGCGAATCTGTGTAAGGCAAGAATATTACACTTAGGACTTACGCAAAAGGCAGTAATTTTAGTGTTTTTAACCCCCTAAATCCCCCTTATCAGGGGGACTTTAAAAGGAAATGTGTAAGCCCTAACACTGTTAAAAAAATAAAGAGGCAGGCACAGAAACCCGCCTCTCCGGGGAAAAATAGAATAGAAAATTAGACAGCGGCAGGCCCTCTTTCGCCTGTACGGATGCGGATCGTTTCGTCGATGGGTAGCACGAAGATTTTACCATCACCGATTTTGCCGGTGGCGGCAGCTTGTTGCACGGCTTCGACGACTTTGTCAACATTTTCTTCCGCGACAACAATCTCAATCTTTAATTTCGGGACAAATTCGATGGTGTATTCGCTACCGCGGTACAATTCCGTATGTCCACGACTACGTCCGAATCCACGAACTTCGCTGACTGTCATGCCCCGAACACCCACACTGCTGAGTGCCTCTTTGACCTCCTCCAATTTGAAGGGGCGGATAATACATTCCAGCTTTTTCATCTGATTCTCCTTGCGAAAAATGAATAATTGTCAGTTGTCAGAAGAATAGTTTTTAGTTATAAGTTGGCTTGTTGCAGTCACGTTGACTGTATCCGTCACAGAAATCCTCTTTAACTAACAACTAATAAAACTGAAAACTGATAACCGATGACTGATAACTATTAAAACCGATAACCACTTCTCAATCAGGGCTTACAATCTTTGCCGTTGTGTAGGACTTAACAAAACCTCAAGAACCTATAAGACTCTACAGTGTTCTTTTGATTTCTGCCATACTTCCTGTTTCAACGTCCCCTGCCTCTCGGACGAGGTCTGACACGGACTCCGCAGGCGTTTAGCGTCTCCTCGCAACTCGTGGCGACGGTATGAGGTTAGAAAATCTAAATTACGTCACTACGTCTATTGTGGTGGGGCGGGGTAGGGCATACCCCTAAGGTAATCCCACCGGCGCAGTATTATAATTAAACTATATTTTCCGGATCGTCAAGTTAAATAGTTTAGTGTCTTAACCGAACTGCTACTTACTCTCAAGGTTTATAAGTAAGCGTAGAGTGGGCGGATGCGAGAATCCGCCCTACAGAACGTTTTCAATACCTCGTTCACGGGGTCTAAATATCGTGATAGAGGAAGAATTCATAGGGATGCGGTCGCATGTTTATCGCATCGACCTCATTTTCACGTTTATAGTCAATCCAGACATCTAACACATCTTGGGTGAAGACATCGCCTTTAAGGAGATATTCGTGGTCTTCCTCTAATGCATCAAGGGAGTCTCCGAGGGAGACTGGCGTGGACTCAATGTCTGCCAACTCTTCCGGCTCGAGGTCATAGAGGTCTTTATCGAGCGGATCACCCGGATGGATACGGTTCTGTATTCCGTCAAGCCCTGCCATGAGCAACGCGCTGAAAGCGAGGTACGGATTACAGGACGGATCCGGTGTCCGGAATTCGACCCGTTTTGCCTTCTCACTCTTTGAGTAGACAGGAATACGGACACAGGCACTCCGGTTCCGTTGCGAGTAGGCGATGTTCACAGGTGCTTCATATCCTGGGACCAACCGTTTGTAAGAATTGGTTGTTGGCGCGATGATTGCACAGAGCGAGCGGGCATGCGTCAGCAAGCCACCGATGTAATAGAGTGCGTCCTCACTGAGCAGCGAATATCCCTGTGGATCGTAAAAGATGTTCTTGCCGTCTTTCCAGAGACTCTGGTGGACGTGCATCCCGGAACCGTTGTCTTGGAAGAGCGGTTTCGGCATGAAGGTTGCGACAAGGTTGTTTTCGCGCGCTATATTTTTGATGATGTACTTATACAGCGCAATATTATCGCCAGTCCGAGTTAATTCACCATAGCGGATGTCAATTTCGCCTTGTCCTGCAGTTCCAACCTCGTGGTGGTGGACTTCCACATCAATACCAGCTTCCATGAGCTTAAGGCAGATCTCAGAACGCAGATCTTGAAGCGTATCTGAAGGTGGGACTGGGAAGTACCCTTCCTTATAACGGGGTTTGTAACCGAGGTTCGGATTCTCTTCGCGCCCCGAATTCCAACTGCCTTCAACCGAATCAACATGATAGAAACCAGAATTCTGGTTCTGTCCGTAGCGGATATCATTCAGCAGATAGAATTCTGCTTCAGGACCCCAGAAACTTATATCAGCGATGCCTGTGGACTGCAAATAGGCTTCTGCCTTCTGTGCGATATGCCGGACATCACGCGTGTAATTCTCCAACGTGATCGGATCTTTGATGTTACACGTAATACTCAGTGTCGGCACCTTGCAGACAGGGTCAATGAGAGCCGTCGTTGGGTCTGGGAAAAGCAACATATCGCTCTCGTTAATCGCCTGGAAACCGCGGATACTTGAGCCATCAAAACCTGCCCCTTCTTCAAACAGGTCTTCGGTCAATTCCTCTGCCATCATGGAAAAGTGTTGCCACATACCCGGCAGATCCATGAATTTGAGGTCAATGATTTTTACATCATTCTCTTTTGCAAGTGCAACCACCTCACTTGGTGTCATTCACATATCCTCCTATTTCGGCGTAGTTTGCTAAGCCGAAACTTACTATCAAAACTTAAAACTTCCTCGATCCAAGGACCGAGGCTCTAATCTGATAAAACGGCACAGGGAAACGCGTCAGGAAGGTCCGATGCTCCCCTTAGAATCCGTTTCAATAACTCAGAAAAATGTCCTTGATTCGTCAATTGAATGTGCAACTCATACCACTTGACGAGTGTCTTACTGAATAGGTAAGCAAAATTTATGCCAATCAACGGTGATTGTGCACAAGACAGCATTAATTGACGAAAAAAGGTAAATTCTCGTGTAAAATCACGAAATTACAGCGACCAAAGATGGAAAGTCGGCGTGAACGGTCCGCTGCGCTGATGTTTTCTCCACGCCTGATATTAAAAACTGTGGGATTTTGCTAAATTATTAGGCATAGCATTGCACGTTTTTTGCGCATAGCATCGCGTGCCTATTGAAAATCGCGACTTTGAGATCACTCCTCTGAAAACTCAATGTCTTTGGCAAACCGACTCGTCTCGGGTCCATCCTGCCCTGCATATTTGTTTGCCGGTTTGAGTTGATACGGCACGCGTGCTGGCGAAGAGAGCTGCGCAAAGGTAAACGCACAGATTCGCATACCGGGATACAATTTGACCGGCATACGTCCGAGATTTCCTAATTCCAAGGTCGGAATACCGATCCAACCCGGATCAAAGAGTCCCGCGGTGCTATGGACAATAATGCCAAGTCTCCCCAAACTACTTCTGCCTTCAAGCCGCGCCATCACATCGTCCGCCAACTCAAGTTTCTCCTGCGTTGCCGCTAAGACAAACTCGCCCGGTTGCATCGTGAAGGCATCACCATTAGGGACATCAACCCGCCGCATCAAGTCGTCGGTATCAATCTCGGCTCCCAAATCAATATAGGGGTACTTGCTATGCTCAAACACGCGGAAGGTATTGCTCAACCTGAAGTCGATGGAGCAACTCCCGAGTTGTGTTTCCAAGTCGGGCGCGGGGGAGATTCTAATTTTCCCTTTGTTTATATACTCGACAATATGTTTATCTGATAAATACATTATTTACGTTATCGCCTTCGCTACTGCTCAGGCAAAAAATCCTCTGGAGCGATGCCGCGATAGGCACAGTCCAAGAGATTAACAGGATGCATCGCTTTCATAGGCAAATCGTGTTTTTGGATGCCGAGTTGAATCTGGAGTAGGCAACCCGGATTGCCCGTCGCAACGATGTCTGCGTCCGTTTCAGCGATATGCGCCATTTTACGTTCCAGAATCTCTTGCGAAAGTTCCGGTTGTGTGATGTTATAGATACCAGCGCTCCCACAGCACCATTCGGATTCAGTTAATTCAATCAACTCAAGTCCCGGTATCGACTGAAGTACTTTGCGTGGCTGTTCCTTTACGCTTTGTCCGTGAAGGAGATGGCACGGTTCATCATAAGTAACACGCTTTTCGATTTTCCCGGTCGGCGGTATCATCTCAATTTCGGCTAAGAATTCGCTGATGTCGCGCATTTTATGACTGAAGCGTTCCGCCTTCTCTGCGTAAGTGGCATCGTTTTCGAGGAGTGCCTCATACTCTTTAAGCGTTGCACCACACCCAGCAGAGTTGATGATAATAGCATCTAAATTCTCCGCTTCAAACGCATCAATGTTCTGTTTGGCAAGTGCTGAAGCAACATCTCGGACACCGTTATGAAGGTGTAATGCGCCACAACAGGTCTGCTTTCGGGGTGTAACGACTTCACAGCCGTTCTCTGCTAAGACCCGGATCGTCGCAACATTCGTCTCCGTGAAGACTTGGTTCATGATGCATCCGGGTATGAACCCGACGCGATACCGGGTTTCACCGACAGCAGGCGTAATGTCCCGTATTGTATATTTCAATTGTGGCGGTGGGATCTTCGGCAGTAACGATTCCATCTGCCCAAGCTGCCCCATTAGTTTTAGGATACCCACCTTCTGGACAAGCCATCGGATACCGAGTCGCTGATAGAGCCACATCAGCTCAAAAATCATGTCCAACCGTTCTTTATTGGGCAAAATTTGTTTGAAGACGAGGTTCGTCCAGAATCGATACGCTGCGGAGCGGGGTGCGTTCTG
>JAAXHI010000030.1:10372-25190 GCA_012270875.1 Candidatus Poribacteria bacterium
TCCCACTTCTTCCAACTGAAGGCATCTATGCCGATCAGCGGTTGTGTTTGTTGGTTGGACATGTTAAATTTTTACGGTTTATGATGAATGGATAATGACCCAAGCAATGAAAATGAAAAATAGCGCAATCAATACGATCACGGTTATCGTTAAGTAGATTGGATTTAATCTTCCGACAAAACTTTTGTTAATATTTGCGTCGCGGCTGTTACGAAATCGCAACCCCTTCGTTAAGGCTCCCGGAACGATACCCCTGCAAGTCAAGCGTGACGTGTGCATATCCGAGTGTTTTAAAGTGCGTGCTGATGTCGTTTCGCACGGATTTTGAAAGCAACCTCGAAATCTCCTGCGCCTCCAACTCAATTCGTGCGAGTTCGCCGTGGTGCCGGACACGGAATTGCCGGATCCCTAAATCGTAGAGAAATTGCTCGGCGGCATCTACTTGCCGTAGTAACTCACGGGTGATCCGCATACCGTAAGGGAAGCGTGAGGAGAGACAGGCGAACGCGGGTTTATCCCAAGTCGGGAGTTCCCATGCCTTTGAGATCTCGCGAATTTCCGCCTTCGTCAAGTTGACATCAATCAAGGGAGCCTGGATACCCATCTGCTTTGCGGCATCCATTCCTGGACGATGATCACCAACATCATCTGGTATTGCGCCGTAGACGATCGTGCCTACGTCATATTTGTCAGCGATCGGACGCAGCTTATCGAACAACTCCGTCTTACAGAAAAAGCAGCGGTTCGTCGGGTTGCTGGCGTACCCCTCAAGGTCTAATTCATGTGTATTGACCGTCTCAAAGCGAATCCCAATCTGCTTGGCAATTTCATGAGCCGCTTTCATTTCCCGAATCGGATAGGAATCGGAGATGGCAGTCACAGCAAGTGCATTATCGCCTAATGCGTGTTGTGCTGCTTCGGCAAGGAACGTGCTATCAACGCCGCCGGAAAAAGCGACGATAACCTTTTCATAATCGCGCAAGCACGCATAGAGTTGGTCAAGTTTCGTCTGTAGGATAGGTTCAAGTTTCTGTTTTAACATACTTCTGAATAGCAAGTTTCGGCGAACAAGTTACGCCGAAAAAAGCCTCCACATACAACACGCAGGCTTTAATATATTATATGAAGATTAAGAATTTAATCGGGTAATTTTCAGTTTTCTTGTCGGACCCGGTGCGGTTGGAATGCAGATCGCATTTGGGTGAGTACACCGCAAAACCGCACCTACCGGACCTGGGGTAAATTACCCAGTTTATTTTTTTACCTTCATTTAATATATTAATAAGGTCGCTCGGCTTGTTGTATCTTTAGCAACTCTTCTTTCAGTAACTGTCGTTTTAATCCACTAATCCGGTCAATAAAAAGCACACCGTTGAGATGATCTATTTCGTGTTGCAGCACACGTGCCAACAAACCATCGGTTTCAATACGAATAGATTCGTTCTGGACATCAATCCCGTCAACAACAATTCGCTCTGGACGTTTCACCTCCGCCGTCACATCAGGGATACTCAGGCATCCTTCCTCAACGACGATTTCTCCATCAACACCCACAAGTTCCGGGTTAAACAGTGCCAAAGGTTCGTACGCCTCGTCGTCTTCTTCGCCTATGTCAACGATGATGAGTCTCTTCAAAATACCAACTTGTGTTGCAGCAAGCCCGATACCGTTGCCCGTAGCGTACAGCGTCTCTAACATCTGTTCAGCGAGTTGGCATTCCGCTTCCGTGACCTCTAAAACCGCTTCGGCTCTTTTACGAAGAACAGGGTCGCCGTAATAGCGTAGTTGCAAAGGTGCCGTTTCACGCAGCACGACATCATCTTCGCCGCCCACGTCTGAGGCTGGTGTGTTCTTGGGCTTTTTTCTACGTTTTGGCATATATCAGGATTTTCTCCACTTTCCCTGAGAAAAATAACTTTTAATATGGTATCACTTCTCGTAGATTCTGTCAAGCAAAAAGTTTCTTGCCCAGAGGCATTCAGTTTTCGGTTGTTATACCAAATCTGAAAAATAAAGTCGCATTTCAGAGACTTTGAGACTCACGAAAGATTTCCGCATGCAAGAGCGCAATAATGCACATCGCATTTGGGCGAGTACGCCGCAGAATTGCGCTACTACGAACCGGTTTTTTGTTAATGCGAAACGATTATTTAGAAATAGTATTAGTTGGCGGTTAAGAGGGTTTTGTAGCTTTAAACATAACAGGTGTTGCAGCAGTCCTATGCGGGTTGATATAGAGATTGATTCGCATTTATGGAAAGTGTCACGATTGGAGTGCTTCGCAGTGAGAATCCTACGGAAGCCGAACTGTGTCACGGTGGTGGCATTAGATAGAGATGGAAACCTTCGTCGCTGACGACTGAACCGGTAAATTTAACTAAAAACGAGAGGTTGTACTGCTCTATTTGTTCAGCACTCAGCGAACCGTTCGAGATAATTAAAACCGCTTGAGACTTCTCATTGCTCAGCGTTTTCGCTGCTTCAATGACCCGCCTTTTTGAAATTGAAGGGGTGCGTGCTTTGTCCCATCTGATAAAGGAGCCGGAACGCTTGCTACGTGGATAGTAAATTTGCCGCGGTTCCTGTAGGTATCCGACGACAGTAGCTACAGCAGAATCCTTATTTCCAACCATTGGAAGCCCCTGCATGCCTTGTGACCTGATATATTCGGCTGTTAGTTTGCCATAAGAGAAAACATGACGATGCTCCATGCTGACGGCTATAATACCACCGATCGCATGGCAGATCAGCAGCAATGTTACAAGCACCGTCCCTGCTACATTTAAAACCCGATTCACTGTAGAATGCGTCTCTTCTTGTTCAACTTTACTGAAACTTACCGTTGGAGCGTCTCGGTAAATCCAACAACACATCAGAAATACAAAGAATAGGAAACCGTGATGCCGGATGCTGCCGTGATATTTGATATAGAAAAATGTTAGTAGCCCAAATGTTGAGATGAGATAGGTAAGCAGGGCAGTGGGTCGTTTGAGAAATAATATTGCGCTCAAAAGCATCAGGAGATAGCAGAGCGGGATTTGAATCGTTTGGAAGAGAGAATAGGTCGTGAGTAGATTTGACCCCCAAAAATTGCGCACAGGTCTTGGAATTGGGAGATACGCGCGAGAAATCAGTTTGACAATATCGTTCGCACGGTTCGCATCATAGTTAAAATGCCACGCAACAGCAAAACCTGTATCTGACGGTGGATTGAGTTGTAAAACGGCTGTAACAATACCGATGCCGATCAGCGCGAACCCGATCCAGATAGGTCTCTTATTTTCTACAGCCGCAATCTCTTGATTTAGGGATTTAAGAAACCTACCCCCAAAGAAGTATTCGCAACAGAGCGCGAATCCTATTGCCATGGTAACGATCAACGCGTGGACACTTGTATGCGCAAGCAGAAGTAGCACACAACCGACCCAGATAAAGCGTTTGTAACGCTCCTTGAAAAGCACACAAAAGATAGTTATCAGTAGCAGTCCAAGCGCATAATTTCGGGCAACAATCGCGTATTCGTAGAGAACGAGGTAGCCGAAACAGAATAGTAGTTTTTGGAACCAATTGAAAGGCGCGTAGCGGACGAAAAGGTAGACGGTAACACCCGTAAGCAGGAGGTGGAGCATCTGCATGATGACTGGGGAGTGCGTGATGCGACTCAGCGGCATGAGGCAGAGATGCCATAAACCGGGATGCCCCTCATATTTGAGGTGTGCGAAAAGATTAAAGACTGAAGTGCTGTCCCGCGCAAGAAGCCACGCCTGAATTTCATCTCGCCACATCTCATGGTGGCTTGCGGTAAACGCACCGACTACAAGAAAAAGGAACGTCAAACCGAGCGCGTAGTGTTTATCCTTTTTGTCCATCGTTCACATTGCGACCTTTTGATCAAGTTACTGGATTGCGAGACTCGAAATCGGTAGCCATAAACCGCCGGTACTTTTTGCGATAAACTTCTGGAAAGGTTCATCGCGCCCAATAACATCCACTTTGATTCTGGCAGTTTTCATCTTCATCATCACGTCTATGGAAGAGTATGCCCCGCTTACATACTCATCTGTGACGAAAATGAAATGGACTTCGGCACCGCGCCGGAACGTCACCTCGTCAGCAGCACGGATGAGCGCGTCTAAACCGTTCTCATCTCCGCGGAATTTCAATTGCGATAAGACTTTTTTAACTTGAGAAACAGAACGCGTCTGTGGCACCACTTCAAAGTCCAATCCGAGGAGTCCATATCCCGTACCCGCGCGAAAGGCAACGACACCGATAGTAAAGTCTATCTCAGCACTATCGAGAAGATCCGTCATATTACTCAGGTGTTCGCGCACTGCATCAATATCGTTTTTCATACTGCCACTGCCATCCACAACGAAAACGACATCAACGAGATCGGTGCTTCGGTTTGCAATAATATGCTTACCCACTCTGGTCAACGCTAAATCGGGGAGCGTAAGTCCGCCAAGATCAGAGGCAGGCGCATCTCCGCTTTCGCCTAAGAAACTACGTGCAGCACTGCCAGATTTCCCGTTTCCTGAGACACGAGCCGTCACTCTGCTTCCGGTACCCCCCATCCCTGATCCGCCGACCGGCTTAGCCTGTAAACTTTTCCCGTAGGTATGTCCTTCTGAATGGCTGGGAGAGGAGAGTTCTGGTGTCTGCAGTTCAACCGTTGCATCTTGATAGGATACGGCTGCAGTCAACGTCTCAAGCGTAGGCGGCTGGACCTCCACAGTGTTCATCTGCTGCACATTCTCAGTAGGTGCCACGGGTCGTAAGGGAAAATGCGGGAATCTTTTTAATGGACGCAAAGCATTCCGCGAACGGACCTGGATAATGTCAAATTCCGTAACCGGTTTAATGTCCAAGTCGGATTTTTGACGATATAAGGTCCCGATCGTGAGAAGTAGGAGGATATGAAGCCCAACAGAAATAATTAGGGCATTTGGCATATTTTTCTTCAAGAGGACTTTCATTTCGATGTTTCCCCAACTCGATAATCCGATAACATGTTGTTTGTAAGTCCGTATTGAGAATTATTATACCACTACCTTGACGTTGATTTCAAGTATAGAAAAAAGTTGACGAAAATATTAAAATTTGGTATCATATAAGAGAAGGATAGGCGGTAATTGATTAAAATAGGACTTTGCCCCATTCGGTAACCGAAACGAGTTTTAAATACACAATGTTTTGTTATGATTACCCACGTCCTGCTGTTACTGTTGACCTCGTTGTTTTCAGTAGCGATACCTTGGATGTGCTGTTGATTCAACGTAAGCATCCACCCTTTGAAGGACACTGGGCACTACCGGGCGGTTTTATTGAAATGGAGGAAACGCTTGAGACATCAGCACGCCGCGAGTTAGCAGAGGAAACCGGGGTTACCGATGTAGCGCTAACTGAGGTGGGTGCTTTCGGGGCACCGTCTCGTGATCCACGTGGAAGGGTGATTACCATCGCCTACGCCGCGGTCGTTGAAAAGTCTACATTAAACGTTAAAGCCGGTTCTGATGCATCAGAAGCCGCATGGTTCCCAAACACCGAACTACCGGAACTTGCATTCGATCACACTGAAATTATCCAAAAAGCACTGGAAAAAATAAAATGAAACACTACGGGTTAACACTGAACCTAAAAAACGATCCATCGGTTATAGAAAAATACAAAGCGTATCACCGAGATGCCTGGCCTGAGGTCGTCGCTGCTCTGAAATCTGTCGGTATCACAAAGATGAATATTTATCTGATCGGGTGCCGCTTGTTTATGGCGATGGAGACAGTTGATACATTTGATATAGACCGGGACTTTCCACGTTATCTCGAAGAAAATCCAAAATGTAAAGCATGGGATGAATTGATGCGAACTTTTCAGGAGCCGGTGGCGGAAGCGCAGCCGGACGAATGGTGGGCATATATGGAACCTGTCTTTGAATTATAAACCGAAAATGAAAACATCCTTTCCAATGTCCACAACTTTTTTATCCATTGGTCATTTCTGTTACGATGTTTCACCAAAGGGTTACATCCTTGGTGGTTCTGCTTCATATTCAACGCTAACTGCCCGGAACCTCGGACACCACGCACGTGCGGTTACGGCTGTCGGTGCGAATTTTGATCGTCAGAATTCGCTGTTGACAGGGATAGAAACGGTTTATCATGAATCTCCAGACACCACGATTTTTGATAACCAATATGACGAAAAAGGACATAGACAACAGTTCGTCTTAGGGGTCGCACAACAGATTAAAGGGAACGATGTCCCTGCTGAATGGCGTAATAGTGATATTGCCTATCTGTGTCCGATTGCCGATGAAGTCTCCGCTGAAGTCGTTCACTGTTTCGGTGAAGGGACACTCATAGGCGCGACACCACAAGGTTGGCTTCGGCAGTGGGATGCCGACGGTCGAGTTGAGGCAAAGCGGTGGGAAACAGCAAAAGATATTTTGCCTTATATTGATGTGCTAATCCTTAGCGATGAAGATCTCCGCACCTACCCAGACGAATTGGAGAAATATATCGGATTAACAGCCACTGTTGTGCTAACGCGAGGTGCAAGGGGGGCAACACTTTTTCAAAACGGCACGCAGCTCGGATCCGACGCATATCCGGTCACAGAAGTGGATCCGACAGGTGCGGGTGATGTCTTCGCAACTGCCTTTTTAATTAACTACTATCAAAACCGTTCGGTAGAGGAAGCACTTAACTTTGCGCACTGTGTCGCATCCTTCGCTGTGGAAGGTGTCGGCACATCTCACATTCCAAAACTTGCACAGGTTATGTCAAGACTACAAATATAATTCATTGAAATCAAACGGGACTACTGCTACTAAAGAAGATACACTCGTGAGAAGATTATGGCAATTAACTACGACTTCATGGCATACTGTAGTAAAATATCACCGAACAATTGGGTCATCGGTATGAAATCTCTTTATGGAGAGGTGCCGTTAGATATTGTGATCCCCAATGAGCGGACATCCTCAGATACCGATGAACCAGAAATCGTTGGTGTGGTAACGACTGAAGGCATAGAGCGCGAGAGTACCGACGGATTGGAACTCTATCGATACCTTCGACAGTTGAATCCGAAAAAAAATGATGTATTTGGCTACAACGAAGTAGTGATCCGAAATATACATGGTCATCTGAACAATCTACGAGTCAATGAAGAACTCCGGGTGCAAGTTACATATACTCAGCGGAAAGAACCGTACACCTTGTTTTCGTATCATATTAAGTTACTCGGTATCTTTCAAAAGCCAGATGACGAGACACCTGCCGATACTACAGATGAAACCGATACGCCGCACCCTCAAGAAAACAACACCCCCTTCCCAAGACAAACAACGTCCGATAATAAGTCGGAACAGCAGCTTTATAAAACAACGAATACCTTAGAGAAATTAATTACTTTTACGCAGAACCTACAAGAAGAATTGAAACAGGCAAAAAGGGATCTCGCGGCAATGGTAGACAAGGTTGAGAAACTTGAGAATGAGCGGCAACATTTCCGTGAAATGCAAGACGTTGTCCAAGATGTCTTTGAGCAACTTACCCAGTTAGAAACTCTGGATGCGCGAATTCAGCATCTCGAAGCGGACCGACATCAATTCCAAGCCTTCCAACAATCCTTGCAGAAATTCCTCGTAGTATTGAACCAACAGACTCGGACACTGTTTCAAGACCAAGACGACGACCCTTCTACACAGTGAATAGATGCGTTTGAAGACGCAAACAGCTGATTTCGTTTGTCTTTCGGCGAAAAAGGAGAATGTGTTATGATGAAATTGGGGACCATGTCTCTGAACGTGAGAAATACGACTGCCACTGCTTTCGCGCAAATAGTCTACGACCTCGGTTTTGATGTTATCGAATTACATTCAAGCGCGTTTGAATCCACAGATGCAGACTATTTACGAGATTTGAAGAAAGATTTAGCGCGAAAAGGGTTACCGTTAGGTTACATCGGTGTTAGCAATAACTTCGGTAAGCCTGTTGCCGAACATCCCGAACAAATCGCGCTCATCAAGCAGTGGATCGATGTTGCAGCTTTTATGAGTTGCCCAATCGTTAGAGTGTTCGCCGCTTACGTTCCCGAAGATTGCGATGATGAGGAAACCTTGTGGCCGCCAATGATTGACGCCTTTAAGGAGGTCGCTGAATACGGTTATGAATCAGGGATCCTCGTCGGGTTGCAGAATCACAACCATAACAACGTTACGCGCGATGGTGCCGCTGTGCTGCGTGCTTTGAATGGAACGGATCATCCGTATTTTACACATATCTTGGATACGGGGCAGTATGCAGGATCTCCTGGCGCGAGTGGTCATCGCGGGTCCTCACATCCGGACTATGATTGCTATGCCAGCATTGAGCAGACAGCACCGCATGCCGTTTACGTTCGTACCAAGTTTTATGAAATAGATAGCGGTGTCGAGGAATGGTTGGACTACCCACGTGTTTTGGACATCCTGCGAGGTGTCGGTTATAATGGTTGTCTCTCGGTTGTGTACGAAGGACAGTCCGATCCGATTGAGTCAATGCGAAAGGCAAGAAGTTATTTGGAGTCTTTACTCTAAATAGGCTACAGCGTAGAGGGAACGAAAAATGAAAACGCGTGCTGCTGTTATGTACAAACATAACGAACCGGTCATCGTTGAGGAACTTGAGTTAGATGAACCGAAGGGAACCGAAGTCTTGGTCCGCACTGCTGCGAGTGGTGTCTGCCATTCTGATCTGTCAGTCGTCACGGGTGCTATCTATTACGATGCTGCTGTCGTACTCGGACACGAAGGCGCGGGGATCATTGAACGGGTTGGAGATGATGTAACAGGCTTCCAACCGGGAGATCACGTGATTTTGTCTTTCGTCAGTTATTGTGGCAGCTGCCGTATGTGCGAGATGGAAAAAGTCTGTCTGTGCGAAAGTTATGATGTGCCGCGCGGGTTTCAACTCGACGGTACCTATCGCCTGCATAACAGTTCTGGGGACGGTATCCTCCAAATGGCACGGATTGCGACGATGTCGGAATACATGGTTGTCCCCGAACAAAATCTCGTAAAAATTGATAAGGACCACGCATTAGAAAAAGCGGCACTTGTCGGATGCGGCGTAACAACCGGTGTGGGTGCTGTGCTAAATACCGCAAAGGTGGAACCCGGCAGTTCTGTAGCGGTTATCGGTACAGGCGGTGTCGGGCTGAACGCTATCCAAGGTGCGGTACTTGCGGAAGCAGAACAGATTATCGCCATCGATCTCGCGGAGAAGAAACTTAACTTTGCGAAAAGTTTTGGGGCAACGGATGTCGTCAATGCTGCGACGTGTGATCCAGTGGAAGCAGTCCGCGAATTGACCAACGGTCTTGGGGTAGACTACGCCTTCGAGGTGATCGGAAACCCGAAGACGATTGTGCAAGCATATAATATGGTGCGGGCGGCGGGTGCCGCTGTTATCGTCGGTATGGCACATCACCAAATGGATGTTAGTATTCCTGCACAACACCTTGTTTCAACGGAGCGACAATTGATCGGTTCGTTCTACGGTTCATGCCATCCGCGGGTGGATATGCCGAAGCTTCTCAACCTATATACGGAAGGTAAGTTAAAGTTAGATGAGTTGATTACACGGCACTATCAACTTGAGCAGATTAATGAGGCGTTCGCGGATATGGAAGCGGGTGAAAATGCGCGCGGGGTTATTGTTTTTAATTGATATGGTCCTTTAATCATATTTAGGACCTGGGGTACAATTTTCTCTCGGTGATCGGTAGAAAAAGAAATCTCTTTAACTGGAAACTGAGAACTCATATATGAAGTCCATCCATACAGCGGTTCGAGAACAGTTTAGCCAGCACACAGACTACTACGCAGAGAGCAGTGCGCACGCCAAAGGGGACACGTTAGATGTGATCCTCGACCTTGCGGAGCCGAAAGGGGTGGAACAGACGTTGGATGTCGCCACAGGTACAGGCTTTACAGCCTTTGCGCTCGCGCCGAAGGTTGCGCACGTAGTCGCTACGGATCTAACTCCGGAAATGGTCACGAAAGCGTCTGAGTTAGCCAAAGCACAAGCGATAGAGAACGTTACGTTTTCCGTCGCTGCCGCAGAATCTTTGCCGATTGCCACGGCTTCGTTAGATTTAGTGACCTGTCGCCTTGCCCCGCATCACTTCCAAGATGTCCCGAAATTCTTGAGCGAAGTCCATCGGGTTCTACGAACAGATGGACTTTTTTGTCTTGCAGATTCTGTTTCCCCTGAATCAGAAAGATTAAGAGTGTGGCAAAACCGTGTGGAAAAACTTCGGGATAATTCGCATGTCTACGGCTATCCACCATCGCAATGGGATGCGATGATCACAGATGCCGGATTTTCACTGGAACGGACTGCAGATGTGCGAAATGCACAAATGTCGTTTTTGTGGTGGGTACGTCCAGAGCAAAACCCGCCAGAAGTTGTGCAGGAAATTCGGGATGCCTTCGCGCAGCTTTCCCCTGATGAGGCGCGAAAACATTATACAGTCCGTCCAGCAGGCGATGATTTTTATTTTTCCTGGCCCATGTACGCCGTTAAAGCAAGACGAAAGTAGCGTGTTACATAAATCTTTCCCGTAGGAGCGTTATATGAAGATTGATAAAATTGAGTCGTTTTTTATTCGGAACGGCTATGTGATTCGGATACATACGGATACAGGCATCAGCGGCGTGGGACAAACCGCCTGCTGGGGCTACCCAGAAGCGGTTGATCAAATCATAAGGACGTTTGAGAAATACCTCATCGGACAGAACCCGTTGCGGATTGAGCATCACTGGCAACACCTTTATCGTATGGGTCCCTTCCGTGGGACTGCGTTGAGTGGTGCGATCAGTGCCGTAGACATCGCATTATGGGACATCAAAGGCAAACATTTCGGTGTCCCGATCTGGGAACTGTTAGGCGGAAACTGTCGTGATAAAATCCGACTGCACCTCCTCGGTGGTGGTGGCACCCCAGAAACGATGTTTGAAGCGGCGAAAGCAGCAGTCGAAGAAGGTTTCACAGCACTCAAGTTTGATCCGTTGGTCGGGAATTTCCAAGATATGGCAGTCGATCGACTCGTTAAAACTGCCCGGGACCTTGTTGCAGCGGCGCGAGAAGGCGGTGGACCTGATCTTGATCTGATTGTCGAGGTACATCGGAAACTGACCCCGATGAACAGCATCGTGTTAGAATCCGCTTTAGCACCCTTCAACCTCTATTTCATTGAAGATCCGATTCAGATAGACACTATCACAACGCAAGGCGAATTAGCGAAAAGGATGACAACCCCTCTCGCTATCGGTGAACGCAATGTAAGCATCTGGGAATTCCGCGAAATGCTCGAAGCCGGGGGACCACAATATGTGCGTCCGGATGTCGGTCTCGCCGGTGGTATAACGCACTGCAAGAAAATTGCGGCACTCGCTGAAGCGTATCACAGTGCAGTTGTTACACATAATTTCCTTGGACCCCTTATTACTGCTGCATCACTCCATTTAGATACAAGTATCCCGAACTTCGTTACACAGGAATATACAAAAGGGGATGAATCGGAAGCCTTCGCTGTCTATAAAGTCGCGTATCAGCGGGAAGGTGGATATATTCCGATTCCTGAAGCACCGGGTTTGGGTATTGAACTGGACGATAGTTTAATCGAGCAGAACCCTTATCAGCCAATGAACACTGGCACAACACCTCTGCGTGAAGACGGTTCTGTCGCTTACGCAGTCTAACAGTAGTCAGCCATCAGCCGTCGGCTATCAGGCGGGAGGTTTTGGCGAAGTGAAATACACTTTCTGACGGCTGACCGCTGAAGACCGATAGCCAATAAAGAGGTGGAGGAAATCGAAAATGAATGCTGACGAAAAATATTTATTTGATCTGAACGGTTACCTCGTTGTCAAGAACGTGCTAACACCTGAAGAGGTGGCAATAGCGAATGAAGCGATTGATAAACATAGTGAGCAAGGACGCATCCGTCCGCGGGATCAAGCACTCGATGGTGGCTCCCCGGACTTAAAAGGCGAACAAGGTAGAGGCGAACTCGGCGGTATGCTCAGTTGGAAAGAACCGTGGTGTAACCCGTTTCGGCACATGCTCGCACACCCGACACTTGTTCCATATCTCAACGAGATTCTCGGAAAAGGCTTCCGAATGGATCATCAGATGTTCCTGCTTTCAATGGACAAGGGGGCAGAGGGGCATACGTTCCATGGATCCTCCGGTCCTGGCTTCGATCCGAACCAATACTATATTTTCCGTGACGGACGCATGCACAACGGTTTGACTGTCGTCGCATTCCAGTTGACGGATGTCCCCCCGGGAGTGGGTGGATTAATCGTTATACCCGGAAGCCATAAGAGCAACTACCCGTGTCCACAAGAGATGCGGCTCTACCAGCAACACCAAGAGCATATCCGGCAACTCGTTTGTGAGGCTGGTGATGTTATCATCTTCACGGAGGCGGTGACGCACGGAACGCTGCCGTGGACAGCCGACCATCCGAGACGCTCCATTCTAACCCGTTATACCGCAGGCAACATGGCGTATGTCCCCGCATATCCAATACCGGAATGGGCGAATGAGCGCCAGCGTGCTGTCATGGAACCACCTTATCATTCGCGATTAAATCGTCCTACCTTGGAAACGTAGGAAGGTTTTTAATTTATGGGATCCTGGACTGCGCTCCGCTTACGCGCAGGTTTCTGGTGAGGTCGCAACTGAAATAAGGAAAGGTAAAAAATGAATGCTGACGAAAAATATCTATTCGATCTGAATGGTTATCTTGTTATCAAAAATGTGCTGACCCCTGAAGAGGTGGCACTCGCGAACGAAGCACTTGATAAGCACAGCGATCAAGCGCGTATCCGTCCGCGGGATCAAGCACTTGATGGCGGTTCTCCTGAACTAAAAGGCGAACAGGGTAGAGGTGAACTCGGCGGTATGCTCAGCTGGGAAGAGCCGTGGTGTAATCCGTTCCGACACATGCTCGCGCATCCAACACTTATTCCGTATCTCAACGAGATCCTCGGAAAAGGCTTCCGAATGGATCATCAGATGTTCCTGCTTTCAATGGACAAAGGCGCGGAAGGCTTTATCTTTCACGGATCCTCTGGCCCCGGTTTCGATCCGAATCAATACTACATCTTCCGGGACGGACGGATGCACAACGGTTTGACTGTTGTTACCTTCCAGTTGACGGATGTACCCCCCGGAGTGGGTGGGTTAATCGTCATTCCGGGGAGCCATAAGAGTAACTACCCGTGTCCACAAGAGATGCGGCTTTACCAGCAACACCAAGAACATATCCGGCAACTTGTTTGTGAGGCTGGTGATGTTATCATCTTCACGGAGGCGGTGACGCACGGCACGCTGCCGTGGACTGCTGACCATCCGAGACGCTCCATTCTAACCCGCTATACCGCAGGCAATATGGCGTATGTTCCCGCATATCCAATACCGGAATGGGCAAATGAACGCCAACGCGCCGTCATGGAACCTCCGTATCACTCCCGATTAAACCGTCCCGTATTGGAGACATAGGTGTGTGAAGCCAGCAGCACTGCAACAACGGTGCAGTGCTGCTCTGGGGAAGTGTCCCCCACAAGGTCATATAAAATCTTATCACGCGCTTGTCCCCAGTTAAAAAAGGAATATCTGTTATGTCTACTTCAATGAGCGCGATTCTCGGATTAATCTTCTTAGGTCTCGCGAATGCCTCTGTTTTCTTGATGTTTAAGTTATGGGGTTACCCATTTGACAAAGAGACGCATAAGAGCGAAGCACCACCGTCCTTGATGCTGCTCCACCGGCTCATCGGTTATGCGTATGCGATCCTCTATGTTTTTATGATGTGGCACATGGTGCCCCGTTTATGGAACTATCAAGTCGAACTCCCGCCACGCACCGTCGCACATCTGATGCTCGGTATCACCATCGGTGTGTTGATTCTTGTTAAGATCGCCATCCTTCGGTTCTTCCGGCACTTTGAGGAATCTATGCCGTATATCGGTACGTGCCTACTGATTTGTACCTATCTGTTGATCGGGTTGTCGGTGCCGTTCACATTCCGTGAAGCGGCGTTGCGAACACAGACAGGTGCATTCAGCGACGAGGGAATCGCACGAACGCGTAAACTACTTGAGAACGCCGGATTACCAGCAGAAGCACCGCTCGATCAACTTGCATCAAAGCGGAAACTGCGAGAAGGGCAGCATGTCTTGCAACGCAAGTGTGTTGTCTGCCACGACTTACGGACAATTCTCGTGAAACCACGCACCCCGACTGACTGGGTCCGCCTCGTCAATCGGATGGCAATAAAGCCGATGATCGGCGAACCCATTTATCAAGAAGAAGAGTGGACGGTCTCAGCATATCTCATCGCGATTACGCCGGACATTCAGGTTTCAGCACGGGAACAACGACAAGAACAGATGCGTGTAGATGAAGCACGGGAGGCTGCGCAGATCGCAACTGTGGCTATGGAAGCGGAAGCTGCGACGGGTACACCAGCAGTTGCTTATGATGAAGTGGAGGCGAAAGCACTCTTTGAGGACAAATGCTCGCAATGTCATCCTTTCACGGACGTTGAAGACTATCCGCCTCGCTCTGAAGAGGAGACAACTGAGGTCATAACGCGGATGATAGATATCGGACTCTATCTTGAAGAGGAAGAGATTGAAATAATTACGCGCTATATTAACGAAAACTATCTCGAAAGTGAATAGGAGGACGGGCTAATTAGGAACTGTCCGTCGCCTTCGCTGATAAAGAGGCTGATAAACTGGCTTCCTATTAAT
>JAAXHI010000531.1 GCA_012270875.1 Candidatus Poribacteria bacterium
AGATTCAGAAGGACGCCTCACTACAATTGTTTACAGAAAACCTACGCACACTGATCAGTACCTGTCTTATGACTCACACCACCCTCAATCAGTTAAACGCGGTGTTGTTAACTTCTTGTACGATCAATAAAAAAAAATCATCACTAAACCACTGGCTACCTCTGAGGAAAAAGAAGCTTTTAACTTCTGTCCTTGTCTCAAACGGATACCCCTATTCATTTGTAACTAACACCACAAAATCCAAGATCCGGCAGGCATCTGACAAAGAACCCGCAACCAAACTTAAATTTACAGCGGTTCTGCCATACATCAAGGATTTATCTGAACCACGTCGTCGTTGCCTACAACAGCATGGCGTACGACCTGCTTTCAAATCCGATACAACACTAAGATCACACTTAGTGCGACCTAAGGATCCTGTGGACCCACGAAAACAAGATGGAGTAGTGTATAAGATTTCTTGTGAATAAGGCAAAGTATACATTGGCGAAATCGGAATCTGCATGCATGAACTGATTAAGGGGAACGATAGGAATACACGGCTTTCACGAACTCAAACTTCGGCCGATTCTGAACAGGCCAAAAAGATCGGGCGTTATGCGCTCTGGGACGAGGTTGCCGAGACCCTCACTGGTACTCTTGTATAGTTAAGGAGGCTATCCACCTAAGACTTCAACCTAACAAGGTCAACAGGGACAGTGGAATTGAGATTTCTGAAGCAGGGATACCTACAATCAGACAACATGACAACCGACCTCTACCACAGCGGACCGCCGAGGGATCAGTTTCTTCCTCTCACAATACCAATAACGCTTTGGATCGAAACCCACCAACCATGAGCAAGGCTAGTCTCCCTCGCAGCCGTTTTTTGGATGTCACGCAACGCGTTCCGTGACATCCAAAAAACGTCTGCGAGGGAGACTAGAGCGAGGTTTGTGATACACCAATCACTAACAACCACGGTGGTACAAATAGTTCGACACTATCGCCTGATGAAGACATGCAGTGTGCGGTCGAAACGTCGTGATCGATATTAAAGTTACAATTGTGAGACAAACGATAAAACTATAACCTGAATGCGTGACGAACAAACCCCAAAGGATGTCTGCGGGGAGGCTAACGTTATCCACGATGATTAATATCTTTCATGACATTTAAAAACATATTGGGACCCATGTACACCTGTAAGTCTATTTTAACAAGAGAAAATATTTAGTTCACTCGTGCAGGATTCTGGGAAGTCACCTACCTACCCCTTCCCTTAGCCAACGAAAACACTCAATT
>JAAXHI010000562.1 GCA_012270875.1 Candidatus Poribacteria bacterium
TCTTAAAATTGTCCAAACTTTAGGAAATTATAGTAAATTCAAAAAATAAATACACACTTTCACCCCCGGTAGGTGCGGTTTCCTAGAAGAAACACCCCAGCAAAACACCGCACCGATGTTGAGTGTATAAGTAATTACAGAATCTACTATAATACCTTGTCCTAATATCAGTTTTTACGATTAAATCCGCATTTTTGTCTGGCAACTTGGATTGCGATTACTTGGACATTGTTTTACTCAGGTGGTAATTTAGGTTCCTTTAATATATCGAATGCACGGAGTGTGCTAAAGCCTTTAAGGGAGCAGCACATATTATCCTATGAAAAACATGCCAAATACACCGCTACCTATTATTTTGCCTTCGGTACCGATGCAGCAGATTTATCACAAAGTAGCACAGGTCGCATCGACAGATGTCCCTATTCTTATTACTGGCGACACGGGTGTTGGCAAAGAAATTATAGCGCACAAAATACATGACGTGAGTACTCGAAAGGACAAACCTTTCAGAGTTATCAACTGTAGTGTGTTCCCCGAGAATGGACTCTTGCAGAGTGAAATTTTTGGTCATGAGAAAGGGGCGTTCACTGGCGCAACGCATCAAAGAAAAGGTTTGTTTGAACAGGCAGACACCGGTACCCTGTTTCTTGATGAAATCGGTGAAATGAGTGGTGAAGTCCAGGTGAAGTTTCTTCGCGTGTTAGAGACCCAAGAATTCACAAGGCTTGGTGGAAATAGGAGCATTAAAACGAATGTTCGCATTATTGCCGCGACAAACAAACGTCTTGAACCAGTGCCGAAAGATAATGGATTCAGAAACGATCTTTACTACCGCCTCAATCTTTTCCGCATTCACATACCACCGCTGCGGGAGCGACGCGAAGATATCCCGCCTTTAGTGGATGCTTTTCTCTTCGAATTCAACACCAAGTACAAAAAAAGCGTTACGAAGATCTCACCTGAGGTCCGCAATTTTCTCAAACACGCCTCTTGGCACGGCAATATCCGTCAACTCAGAAATGCCATTGAAAGGGCAGTTATTTTAACTAAGACTGATGAAATAACATTCAGCGATTTGCCTGCCGATATTGCGGTCGTGCCGCAGATAGAAATCTCTGATCGTCCATCGGATGCCAGCGAGCATACTGCTATTCCGACAGAGGTTCGTCAAATCTTGGCACAAATTTCGGTGACGGAGTTCGTCTTGATTTTTGGTGGGATACCGAATGCTATCTGGCGGATGCTTCCTGAAAAAACGCAGCGTTCTGTTATTCGTGAGGCATCGTTTCATTTATCCGCGCTTTTAGGCGGGCACCAAAATGCGATTTGGATAGACGGTATGGATAGGAATCAAATCTTAGGAAAAGTTGCCCAGCGACGGATAAAAGAGCACGGGTCGCTTGCGCAAGCAGCAAAGTCGTTAGGTGTAGATCGCCGGACCCTTAAGTCGTACACACAAACAGACGATACAAGCGAATAAAGTGTAATGGGCGGGGTTGGAACCCGCCCAATAAATAATAGAGCAGCATAAGGATGAGATGCCGCTCACTTATTCTGCCCTAAATGTGCGTTCAATATTGTTCTTAAGCCGGGTTATAATCGCCTCTTCCAATTGCTCAGAGGGTTCGGCGTTCTCGTCTGTGAGTACAGTCACGAGTTCTGCGAGTTCACTTCGGTCTGCTGTATCACAGGCTTTGAGCGTTCCAACAATTTCACTCATCTGCGGTAAGACGTAAGCTCTGAAACAGGGTGTCGCCAATTTGAGCTCGTCGGTAATACCGTCCAACTCCTTGACGTTTTCTGCCAACTGCGATTCGAGTGCTGCCAGCGCGTCCTGATGCTGTGTTGTAGCACCACCGTTGTCTGAAACATGCCGCACAGATTCCCGTGCTTCGATAACCTTGTCCTCCAGAGAAACCAGGGACCTAACTTTTTCTATAATTCTGTCGGCACGTTCTGTCGCTTCTCTGATTTCTTGATCTGTCATCAGTTTACCTCCCAGAAATATACTCCAAAGTGTTGAACCTGCTATCAATTATCGAGAATTATACGGCGTACTATAATTTT
>JAAXHI010000559.1 GCA_012270875.1 Candidatus Poribacteria bacterium
CAATTTTATGGTGAATTCCTCATTAACGCCCAAGGTGAAGATGTCGTCGCTGGTATCCGCACGCCGCTTCCCGTCGCCGAATTGAGAAACATGTTGCCCGATGCGTATGATGAGCTGGTCGATATCGGTTTAAGGCTTGAGAAGCACTACAAAGACATGCAAGACGTTGAGTTCACTATTCAAGACAGCAAACTCTACATGCTCCAGACCCGTAACGGGAAACGCACAGGTCAAGCTGCCGTCCGCATCGCTGTTGAGATGGTTGCAGAAGGCTTAATCGACAAGCCGACCGCTTTGACACGTGTCCCCGCCAACGATCTCGATCAACTGTTGCATCCGAGCGTTGACCCAGATGCTACCGTCGAGGTCATCGCGCAAGGTTTACCTGCTTCCCCGGGTGCCGCTGTCGGTAAAGTGGTTTTCACCGCACTCCACGCCGAGGAGATGGCAGCTGCTGGTGAAAAAGTCATTCTCGTCCGTACCGAAACATCGCCAGAAGACATCGGCGGTATGGATGCCGCAGAGGGTATCCTCACTGCACGCGGCGGTATGACAAGCCACGCCGCTGTCGTCGCGCGTGGCATGGGCAAATGCTGTGTTGCGGGGTGTTCTGCGCTGTTTATCAATGAAGAGGCATTGGAATTTTATGCCGAAGGGAAACGCTATACTGAAGGCGATTTCATTACGCTCAACGGCTCTACAGGCGATGTCCTTGATGGACAGGTCGCACTCATCCAACCTGAATTGAGCGGACAATTCGGGACGCTCATGGAGTGGGCTGATGAGGTTCGGTCCTTAGGGGTTCGCACCAATGCGGATACACCCGAAGACGCAAAAAATGCGAGACAATTCGGCGCGGAAGGCATCGGACTCTGCCGAACGGAGCACATGTTCTTCGGCACAGGGATCGACGCTGTCCGTGAGATGATTCTCGCCGATGAGACAGCGGAACGCGAAGCAGCGTTGGCGAAACTACTTCCGCATCAACGTTCAGACTTTATCGGAATCTTCGAGGCGATGGCGGGTTATCCCGTCACGATCCGCACGCTGGATCCACCGCTTCACGAGTTCTTACCGAAAAATGAAGCCGAAATCCAAGAACTTGCAGCTCGGATCAGCATTGAACCGCGAAGACTCAGTGAGCGTGTCGAGGAATTGCACGAGTTCAATCCGATGCTTGGGCATCGTGGATGTAGACTCGGCATCGTCTATCCAGAGATAACCGAAATGCAGGCGCGCGCAATCTTTGAAGCCGCTGTTGATGTCTCTAAACGCGGTATCACAGTGTTGCCAGAGATTATGATTCCGCTTGTCGGGCATATCAACGAACTCTCCTTGCAACGCAAAGTCGTCGTTGACACCGCTGAAACCGTGTTTAAAGAAACCGGCACACGGGTCGAATATCTTGTCGGAACAATGATTGAGCTGCCGCGTGCGGCACTCACAGCCGATAAAATCGCCGCCGAAGCCGAATTCTTCTCCTACGGCACCAACGACCTTACCCAGACAACTTTCGGGATGAGCCGTGATGATGCCGTGAAATTCCTTGACGACTATGTTAAAGAGGGTGTCCTCGAATACGATCCGTTCCAAGTGCTTGACCAAGACGGTGTCGGCAGCTTATTGGAAATCGGTGCTGAGAAAGGGCGCGCGACACGTCCCGATCTGAAAGTCGGTATCTGTGGTGAGCACGGCGGTGAACCGAGTTCCGTGAAGTTCTGCTACGGATTAGGCTTTAATTACGTATCGTGTTCCCCGTTCCGTGTCCCGATCGCACGGCTCGCTGCAGCACAGGCTGTCATTGAAGCAGAAGATTAGTATCGGCTAAAGAGTATCGTTATAATATAGGCGTGCCCCTTTTGCTGTGCACGCCTGTATTATATAGTGCAGCCTTCAAGGCGATGAAATAGCAATTGGATTCCATACAAGTATTGTGGTAAAATGTCAAGCATGTAGAAAAGGACGTTTGACAGTGTATCGCTGGAGGACAAGCAAATGGATGCTCAAGATGCTCGCCAATTCTCCCAAGAAAATCTCCCTCCTGAAACGACTACGATGACGTTGAAGGAATTCCTTGAAAGCGATTTAGAGGGTTATGAATACATTAAAGGAGAATTAATTCCGATGCCACCTACGTCAGTAGAACACGGCTACATTAGCGCGAACCTAAGTTCTCTGCTACACTTGTATGTTCGTGAAAATCAACTGGGGCGTGTTCTCATATCGGATACAGGGTTCCGGGTTGGTGAACGTGTGCTGATACCGGATATTGCATTTGTTTCAAATGCTCGTATGCCAGATGACCTCAGTAAAGCATCTCCCGCTCCGCCAGATCTCGCCGTCGAAGTTGTTTCTCCTACAGATTCATCCCACCGAGTTGAAGAAAAGGCGTTTATTTATCTTGAGGCAGGCACACAGTTGGTATGGGTGCTTATGCCCCGATCCAAAACGGTAACGATCTATCGTTCGGAGACAGACATCACACTCCTCACGCGAAATGATACGCTCACCGGTGAGAATGTCGTGGAAGGATTTTCGTGTCAGGTGGCAGAACTCTTTGAGTAGTGCAAAGTAGCAGGCACAATCCCTGTGCCATCAGCATTGGAAAGGACAACACAATGTTAATTGCAGATCTAAATGAAATTGAAGGGCGCACCTATCCTGCCCGTAGACGGACGAAAAATCTTGTCGGTGGTGCATCCCCGATCCAGATAGGTGAATTTTGTATGGGGTTCGTCGTGTTAGAACCCAACGGTGGGCAAGTGCCGTGGCACAACCACGAACAGGAAGAGATCTATTTCATCGTTGAAGGCGAAGGCGAAATGTGTCTCGGTGAGGAGCGGCAAACCCTCTCGGCGGGTCAAACTGTTTTTATTCCGTCGTGGGTATTCCACCAGTTGACGAACACCAGTGACACACCGATGCAGATGGTCTACTGTTATGGACCCGCAGGCGATGTGGCGCATTGGAAACAAGAACTCGCTGGCACGCTCCCAAAAGCCGGTGTCGAGGCACCACCACTTCCAGAAGGCGCAGCCCCCCAATGCACAGAACCCGCGAAGTCTCCGTAAAGATAACTGATGGCTGACGGTCTCCGACGGCTGACGGCTGACAAAGGATTATTCATGACCAATCATACCCCAAAAACACATCGTGTCGGGATCATCATGAACGGTGTCACCGGCAGGATGGGAACAAATCAACACCTCATTCGCTCCATCTTAGCAATCGCGGAGGAGGGTGGCATCCCTATCGGGGACGGCGAAGTGATTATGCCAGACCCATTCCTCGTCGGTAGAAATCCGGTGAAACTGGAGAAACTTTCCGAAACCACCGGCGTTGAGAAATGGAGCACCGACCTCGACGCTGCCCTCGCTGATGATGCTTATACCGTCTATTTCGACGCGCAGGTTACGTCCCGTCGCGTCGATGCGGTTGAAGCCGCAATCGCAGCAGGTAAACACATCTATTGTGAGAAACCGACCGCGACGACTACCGCAGATGCATATCGCCTTTATGAACAGGCGGCAAAGGCAGGACTTAAAAACGGTGTCGTTCAGGATAAACTCTGGTTACCCGGCATTCAGAAACTCAAACGTCTAATAGATGCTGACTTTTTCGGAAGGATTATCGCGGTCCGTGGTGAGTTCGGCTATTGGGTCTTCCAAGGCGATGCGATCCCGACGCAGCGTCCATCATGGAACTACCGTACAGAAGATGGCGGTGGCATTATTCTCGATATGTTTAGCCACTGGCGATATGTTATTGATAACCTCTTCGGCGCGGTCAAAGGGGTCTCCTGTATCGCTGCCACACATCTCCCACAACGTTGGGATGAGGAAAACAAACCGTATACCTGTACCGCTGAAGATGCCGCTTATGCGACGTTTGAACTGGAGAACGGTATCATCGCGCATTTCAACTCATCGTGGGCAGTCAGAGTCCGCCGCGACGATCTGCTGACGATACAGGTGGACGGCTTGAACGGGTCCGCTGTTACCGGATTGCGAGATTGTTGGATTCAGCCGCTTTCCGGCACACCGCGTCCTGTCTGGAACCCCGACATCGAACAACCGATCAAATTCTTCGATGGATGGCTCAAAGTCCCAGAACAGGAGACTTATGAGAACGCATTCAGGGCACAGTGGGAGTTGTTCCTCCGACACGTCGTTGCGGATGAACCGTTTCCGTGGACGCTACTTGCGGGTGCGAAAGGTGTGCAGTTAGCAGAGAAGGGCATGGAATCGTGGCAGACCCGAAAGTGGTTAGAACTGCCAGAATTATCTGCACTTTAATTATCGTAGGTTCGGTTTCCTTACCGAACCTACCGGACCTGGAGGCTACCTAAAACAAGGTATAATGCTCAGGAAAATTCCCTTCTTGGTGAGGCGAGTACTTTCTAAATGTTCTCAAATCTACCTTTAACGCCTTGGCAACCTCACTCTCGGTCGCATACAAGTACGTCGCACGGCGGTAGATGTCTTCCCGAATTTGCTCAAATGTCATCCCCCCGAAACAGATATAGCCGTGGTCTCCATGCAGACGCTTGGTTAGCACTTGAAGTGCTAATCGAACCGTCCGTATTTTTTCCGCCGCGCCTTTCGCTCGCCATTCGTTACCCGTGATGGAATATCCGACGTAGGACCTGACCGGGTCCGTAAGAAATCTTTTAACCTCCTCCTCGGGAAATTGTTTGAGCTTTCTGAGTGCGGGCTGATCTGAAACCGCTTCACCGGTTTCGCGTGCCTTTTTTCTTTTCGGTTGCTGAGTCTTTTTCAGTTCCACATCAAACTGCTTGCTGCTTAATCCCAACGTTTCCGCCAATTTTTCCCTGTCGCCCCTATATTCCTTCTCAAGCTCTGTGAGGACCGCTCCTAAACTGTCATAGTAGGTTTTCCCTTCGACATTGACAGGTTCAGCGTCTTCTAAGCGTGCTGCGTCTGTTCTATTTTGGAGAAGCGTTGATAATCGAGGAACCGCACGCTCAACTACGTCCTTAACCTGTGTAAGTAAGTCGGGGTAGGTAAGTTGATCCGTAGCCCATTGCATCCGCCAATTATCAACTTCGTGTTTAGCCTTGTTCGCATCCGCGCGCGCCCCGTTAGATAAGGCGACCGACCAGTCGGTGATTTTCTCCATTGTGGTACTCGGTGTCTGAGAAATAAATAGGCAAAACACTGGCACCGGCAGATCAAAGAGGTTCTTGTAATGTGTTTCTAACGCTTCTGCTTTCAGCGGCGATTCTAGTTGTAAAGAATTAAGAATGCTCACACTACAACCTGTCTGGACTTCAGGTGGCAGATCCTCCGGTAGGATCACACCCGCACGGCAGAGCGTTGCTGCACTTCGGACGCAGTTCTCCAATTCTCGAACATTGCCGGGCCATGCGTAACCCAACAACAGTTCCATGGCTTCTGCAGAAATCCCACGAATCGGCTTACCGAGTTCCTTCTCAGTGAGGTGCAGAAAATGTGTAACAAGGAGCGGAATATCTTCTTGACGTTCACGCAGCGGTGGCAGTTGGATCGTGATGCGCTTGAAGCGGTAGTAGAGATCCTCTCGGAACAGGCCTTGCTTCACCAATTCGCTAAGGCTCTGATTCGTGGCAGCGATGACGCGCGCATCCACTTTTAACCGCTCAATACCCCCCAACCGATCAATCTCTTGTGTTTGTAGTGCGCGGAGCAACTTCGCTTGTAATGCTGGGGTCATGTTTCCGATCTCATCAAGGAAAAGCGTTCCACCGTCTGCGAGTTCAAAGCGTCCGGGTTTCCCTTCGGTCTTCGCGCCTGTGAACGCGCCCGCGTCATAACCGAACAATTCGCTTTCTAAGAGATCATCGGGGAGTGCCCCACAATCAACGGGGACAAACAGTTTCTTTTCACGGTCACTACCGGCGTGAATCGCGCGGGCGACTAAGTCCTTACCTGTTCCCGTTTCTCCCTCAATCAGCACCGTCATTGTATTGCTTGCCATGATCCCAATGAGTTTGTAGATTTCGTGCATCTTCCGACTCTGCCCGACCAATAGGGGACCGTCCTTTACTATTGCGGACTCGTCCACCAATTCGGCGACCAATTCTGCGGGTAAGGTACTACGCACGGTACGCATCCGAAAGGCGCGGGCTACCAAACACTTGACAATCTCCAAATCGACCGGTTTCGGGACAACATCAAATGCGCCGAGACGCATTGCTTCTATAGTCGTCCCTGCATCAACGCCGATGACAATCACAATCACATCTCCGTGGTCGCGCTGAATTTTCTCTAACGCTGTCAAAGCACTCATTCCGGACAACGTCGCTTCAAGCAACACGATAGCCGGTTCTGCGTGGGCAATACGGCGTAACCCTTCCTCCACGTTGTTGGCGATAGTAGGCGTATATCCTTCGTTTTCTAAAAATACCGTATATTCGTGACAGTTCTTTTCATTGCTATCAATTATTAATATGTCTTTCGCTAATACGTCCTTCATAGTTTTCAATCCCGTGTAGTTATAAATATTGGAATAAATGAAATCTAAATGTGTCGATGAGAAAACTGATTATTTGAAAAAACCATATTAGGTATTGGACAATTTGTATTTAGTGTTTTCACCTAATCGGGTATAACGTTACTACAAACGAGTTGAAAAAAAGTTGCACTTTATTGTTTTGCGGTGTGTAAGATGGATACCCCAGCACCTTAAAGACAGACGACCTCGCTATTTTAGTGAGTATAAGCAAATTCCGTGCCAACACTTCTGATAGGCTGGAAGATTGGAAGCGTTTGTGGGCAGCCACAACGGCAAAAAATCCGCAGAACTACCTATAAGAGGTCAACATATTTTCATAATTCACCATAAATAGCCCTGTTAAAAATCTTGACAAAATTATAGTACGCCGTATAATTCT
>JAAXHI010000556.1 GCA_012270875.1 Candidatus Poribacteria bacterium
TCGCCACTTCTGATTTGTGGGGACCTTCCTGCCGCCAAGAACTTCCATCAACCAAAGGAAATCTAAAGAGGTCAATATCACTGCCGTGATTAACATAGTGTAGCAACATGTACATCGGTCTCGGATAGTCACCACTTACCCCAGTCGTGTGAGAACTGACAGACGTAAAAACCTTATCCGTCTCACAGAGATCAAAACCGCCTTCCGCGATATGTTCTCCGGTCTCTGTTGCTGCAGTCGCTTGAACGCTAATGTATCGTAGATCACTTTTTAGTAAATTGGGGCTCAAGTTTTCGCGAAGCATCGGCTCCTCCTGCTCCAATCGCTTTCGTGCCCGATAGAGGCGACTCTTTACCGTGTTCAGCGATACGTCTAAACGCGCACTCACCTCTTCACAAGTTAAACCACTGAAATAGTGCAGGACCATCACAGAACGTTCGGTTTCTGGCAACTTTCGGAGGAGGCGTTCTACGACATCGTGCAGTTCTTCTGTCGACGCTTGTGCCCGCTCTTTCTCAAGGTATCGTGTATAGAATAACTGCTCCAATTCAATTTTTGACATCGTGTCTAACGACTGCATTGTAGCTGGCTTCCTTCGTAACCATTCAATGCATTGCCGCTTCGCTATCACATACAACCAACCCAAAAAACGATTCGGATCCCTCAAGGTAGGCAGCGATTTAAATGCTTGGATGAAGGTATCTTGTGTAATCTCTTGTGCCGCGTGGAAATCACCGATTTCACGCCATGCAAGCGAATGAATCCATTCACGATGCCTGTCCACCAGTACAGTGAACGCGCTTTCATCACCTGACAAAATGCGTTGAATCAACCCGATATCTTCGTTTTTCATGATTACCCTCCAAAGTCATTTGATAGCAAGTTTTGGCTTGCCAGCTTCGCCGAAAGTGCCTTAAGATGTTATGTCGCGTTTTGAGGAAAGAAAGGTTGCATAAAATGCATTTTTATGATTTTTTTTTCGCTGATAGGAAAATGGGGATATATCGCAGTGAATAGCGCGCTTAACGAAAACTTAACAGATTTTCGGGCAGTCCAAGTGATTTTGGAAGGTCAAACTTTTTGGGAATTTCGGAGTTCTTGCGGTAGATGGGTTGGGGTTATTATCGTCCGACCGACGCAACTTACGATGGCTAACGCCTACTTATCATTTACCATCTTTAACCGGTAATGCATATACACCGCGCCGGACCCTGACAATCTCACCAGCGTCCACAAGACGGGTGAGTTCGTGTTGTATCGCCTCTGGATGTCCATCAATGGCGGCAGTTAGTTCGGCAGTTTTTTTCTCGTCATCGGTCAGCAGGGAAAGAATTTGCTGACGGAAAGGTACACGCGGGATATTTCCGCCCCTAAGTTTTTGCAATACGCGGTTCGCCTGTCTTGTGGAACACCCTAAGACCCGCTGTACCTCTTCCCGACTCGACTCAGCCGTTAGATTTTCACGTTCCTGTTCAAAGCGTTCGCGTATCGCTATCGCCTCAGGGAGTTTATCCAATCCACCGGCGATCTCAAAATCTTCCCAGTCAAAGATAGAAGTCTCAGGTCTATCGGTAATGTTGGGAAGTGGCAATCCGGTCATCAGTACAATCCGTCTATCGGTCAATCGATCCAACTCAGCCTGCACAATAACCTCTGTGAGTGTATAAACAGCCTCTTCCTCATAAATACCTTGGAGCCGCGGGTCTTTGTAGGTGCCCGGCTCTATTTCGTCTTCGTAAGAGAGCGGTTTTTCATCGTTGCCAAACAACATCTGGGCACGCTGCCAAATAGCCGTCGTCGGTCGTCGCGGTGTTCCAACGACCCAAACGACATCTGCTGCTTCAGAAAGCGTGTCAGACATACTCACCTTCTGGAAATCATCTACGAAGCAGACATTTTTTTCCTTTGCAATGTCGTCTAAGCGTCTGGCAATATCTTCATTGGTCACAATCCCATGTTTAACGTCTAAATCCGCCGCAAGCTCGGCGTGAATCCCACGCAGAAAACGTTGTCCTGTTTCAGAGACACCTATATTACGCCAGTTGTGATAGTCGAGGATGGTTTCTGATGGATAGATGCCAGTGCGCACCTGAAAGACCCGGTTTCCTGGGCTCCAGGGTATCGGTTCGGTCCAATAGGATTCAAGGTTTTCATCGGGGAATACTCTGTAGAGATGCTGCTCTGAGAATACGGAGGATACCAACAAAAGCCGTTTGACGCTCGCATGGAGCACCGGTGGCACCCAAAACCGTAGGACTTGACCATCCCAGCGAATCGGGGCATCAGCATCTCGCGTGTAATGCGCGAAGAAACGTTTGAGTTGATGCCAAAAGGTCCAGTTTTGCTCCCGACAGACAGTTGGAAACGCTTGAATATTCTCTACAGTTTCCGTATCCAAGATCCCTAACGCAATCGCTTGCTTCATCGGCATCGCAACTTTCAGGTCTTCATTAAGTGGAACGAATTTCGGATAGACGGGGAGTCCTTTTGCCCTCAGTTTATCTGCGGCATCACCATCTAAGGGAATGTAAGCGGAGGCACCGCCTTCAAATTCGATGGTAAAATGTGCCAAGGTCTTTCCGGTATCATCGTCAACGATCCTGCGCGCCATTGCCCTACCACGCACTCTCACTTGACACATCTGTTGGATAAGTGTTTCCTCTTGCCATTCAAAGGTCTGCATCACTGCGCGCACGCCTTTGACGGCATCGCCGTAAAGTTTGCCCTTAATTTCCAAAGCACTCAACAATGTTTTGGCGAACCCTCCTAACGCACAGCCTTGCCAGTGAGCTGCCCATTCCTCTATAACGTTTTTTGAGAGTTGACATTCGAGGAACAGGTCATGTGTGCGCTGTTGATTGAGAACACAAAGTCGTTCGGTTTTACCTTCTGGTCTGAGAATCTGTTCTACGAATTCGGTATATTGGGGATCGAAAAACAGTTGCGGAATCGTCAACATTTGGATTTTCGCACTTCGTAATGCGGCGAATTGCGATAAGTATCCACGCTGTTGACACTCCGTATAGACGGGGCACTGTGGACAGACACTTTCATTCGGATTTCCACCTTTTTCCTCAAGCGCGGAACAGCGTTCTGGGTCTTCACAGACATTGCCGCGTTGAAAAGGTGTTTTCATACGTACCTCAGCAGGTATGTCTTTCACCTGTTCCCAGAGATGTGTTCGCGGTTTCCAATAAACCACCGATGGCATATTCTGTTCCCGAAAGTATTTCTCCGCGCTTTCTGCGAATTTAGCCTCCGGCGTATTTACGGAAATCACACCGCCGCTGAGAAAATATGAGTCCTGTGACTGTTCGTCCCACGGTCCTATCCCTGTAATAACGCCAAGAATACGGATACCTTGGTCGAAAATGCTTTCTATTTGAAACACGTCCCTTTGGAGTATATCATCGTTTTCAGTGTTATCGTCTTGTCCTAACACGGGCGGCGGACGCTTTATCGCTAACGGGCTGAGTTCATCTTCTCGTACCTGTTTCACCTTCACGGGGACAGGGATGCTCGTCGCATCTATCAAGGACGGAATACCCGTATCGTCCCAAACCTCTGTGATTGGCGTGGACTGTGTCGGCAGCCCGGTGTCCCGCGCAAATGTCCGGATCCACACCACCCCATCTCTTTCCGATATTAGGACATCTTCACCGCCAACAGTGCCTTCAGGTTGCGTCCAGTAGTGAAGACCGTCCTCTTGTCGGACATAAGAGAATCCACGTCGTAAGAACGCCTCTTTTGCGAGATCAAGGTGCTTAGAACCGAGCGATAGCGGCACACGGTTGACAATCTGTTTCGCTGCGGTGTTATCAGGGGCAGGTTCGTGAAGTTCCGCACGGAGGGCATCAATAGGGGCAAAGAGGACCTCTTTAGCAACGACCGGTGGAGCTAATAGGTCGCCAATCAGGATCTCATAGCGTGCATCCCAACGTGTGTGTCCTTCTTCACCAAATATTTCGAGATATATATCCCGTTGATACGTATTTTCTGGTGTCGGGGTGTCTTTATAGATATACAATTTCGCTGCTTCGGTATTCGGGTGCAGATACTCTTGGACTCTGCAAGAGAAGCGGAGTCCACCGGATTTCCCTAATGTCAAAAGCGGGTTATTCACAATATTGACGAGCGCTTCAATACAAGCAACAACCGCATCTGGTGCGGCACAGATCACCTCATATTTGAAGTGCAGATCGTGCCATCGCGCGCCATTGCGTTCCGAAGGAATACCTGTATGCAGCTGAACCCCCCACGAAGCATCCCATCGTTCGATGCCCCAATCTGTTATGCCTTGGCGTTTCAAGAGCCGCTTGCCTCTAAAATCCTCAGGACCGCGATCATGCCAAGGTGCGCGTCCCATAGGCATAAACGAGATATCCGCTTGCTCCAAGTCATGAAGCATGACAGGATAACGGTGCGCACAGTAAACTGTGTAATGGTGCGGATGATCCTTTGTATACATCGCAGGTGTTGTCACTGTTTTGCGTTGTCGAAGAGGCTTTTCATGCCGTTGATGACAGCGCTGAACAATGTCTTCCAGAGAATTCATCACCATTGGGAGCCTCCTAAACTGAATTAAAGAACCTACCGTCGCATTGGCGTGATCTATTATTTTTACCTTATATCAAAACCTTTTGAGCGAAAATCTACACGATGCTCAGGCGAAATAATGACCTTGGGCGAAACGGTGTTTGAACATCCATGATCTTTTTAATACTAACTCGGATTATATTATATCAAAGGTTATCTTTCTAATTCAAGTTTTCAGAAAAGAAAGGAATACAAAACCATTCTTATTTTTTTATAAAAATTTATCTTTCTGAGTTTATATGATTTCTTTAGATTTAACAGACATCGCTTGGACGAATTAAGTAATTTTTTCTGCAAATTTAATTTGACTTACCAATGAAGATAAAGTATAATTTAATGACATTAGGACGATTATAAATGTTAAATTCATAAATTATTAAAATTGTCCTAATATCATTTATATTAACCAAGTTGTGTTCTCGCTGTGATAGATATTCCCTATCTATCATACATATTATAAGTAGCTACTTACCAATATAGTTCAGTCTCTTTGTGAAGCCTCCAAAGTCCCTACCCTGATAAGGGATATGGGACGTTGGGGATTGGGGTAGGGGATTTAGGGGTTAATCCCTTACCCCCCTGATAAGGGAGTATCTGGAGAGTGAGGAAGCATTCTTCAATCTGTCTGAAGCGAGACGACAGACTGTTGTCGCCTTCCTCGAATCGCTTTAATAATGATCGAAGAAATTCACTCACGACGCAAATGATTAGCAGCATTGGGGGGCACATACTGTGAAAATCACTGTATGTAAGAAAGAAGAAATCGTTATCTTTAGGCTGAAGGGTAGAGTGATCTCCCCGGGTATCAAAAAGGTTTTGGAAACTGTGGAGGAGACGCTCACCGGACACGCCTCATCTTCAAAACTTGTGTTTGACTTTAAAGAAGTAACTCGCATAGATGGTGCGGGACTCGGTACACTCTTGAAAATCTATACCGAGATTCGTCCACATGGTGGTAAAATTGCGGTTATTAACATAAGCAAGCATATCAGAAACGTCATGGTCAGAACAGGATTAATCGCCATTCTTAAATGCTTCAAAAGTGAAAACGATGCCGTTGCTGCCTTGTTACAGCACTCTTAAAAATAGTTATCAGTTATGGGTGGTCAGCAAATGTCGCGACCGGGAGTGCTTCGCTGTTCACGGTGAGAATTCTACAGAAGGAGACGAGGTTGGGATCCCCTTCCTACGGGATGAGGACCCCACCACTGTCGGCAATAAAAGAGAGTGTTTATGTTTTGTTCTAATAATCAGCGATGGAGCCATCTGCCAATCGACTGTTGGGCCACGTGAAGCGTCTACCTTGATCCTGCCCGACTTCAATAACCTTTGCCTCATCCACCACAACACCCAGCCCGGGTCCTTCAGGCAGCGAAACGTACCCTTCTTCGTCCATCTCCCAGGCTTTGTGGGCAACTCCCGCTGGAAGCACATTCTCATAGCCTTCATGGATAAGGAAAAACGGCACGGCAGCGGATAAGTGGAAACTCGCCGTGAGTCCGAGATAAGACATTGTGCAGTGCGGTGCGATCGGGACGTGATGTGCCTCGGCGAGCGCAGCAACCTTCTTCACCTGTGTAATGCCCCCACCGTGTCCAACATCGGGTTGAAGGATGTCAATCACCTGCGCCTCAAGGATTTCACGAACCTCCCATATTGTACGGTCGCGTTCCCCCGTTGCGAGAGGCACGGGGACAGATTCCCGGATTTTGCGCATCACCTCAATATTGCCCGGCACCCATGCCTCCTCAAGGAAAAGTAGGTCATCAGGCTTCAGATAACTCGCGAATTGCTTAACGATAGGCGGTGGCAAGCAACTATGCGCATCAAACATCACTGCGCCGTCGGAACCGACCTTCTCCCGCGTATCATGTACACGTCTAACCATGTCAGCAATCTCATCAGGAGTGCCAGCAAACGGCTTAGAACCTCCCGGTCCCGTTTTAATCGCTTTCGGACTCGGATATTTCCAAATTTTATCGCGGCAGGGACCACCGAGCAGGCGATACACCGGGACACCCCAAAGTTTTCCGGCAATATCCCATAGTGCCATATCAATAGCGGAGATGGTATGCACCATCAATCCACCGCCTCGGATGTTGCGATGTGCCCGAAACAGACGCTGCCAGTGATGCTCAATCCGCGTCGGGTTCTCCCCGATAATCATTTCGGATAAGGAGCGCGCCAACGCACAAGTGACGGTCGTCTCCATATTGTTGATCTCACCCCAACCCGTAACACCCATGTTCGTTTCAATCTTGACGTAGGCTTTCACACCCATCGGATAAGCCTCAAGGTTTGTCACCCGAATCTGTGAACCTTTATCTTCATAATCTGCCATCTTATATTACCCTCCCTTTTGATGGAGTCATAATACCATTTCTGTTAATAAATCCCTCTTTATGTAGAATAAACTTCCAGTTTGTTCCGCATCGCCAGGCATTACATGAAAACCGGTAATGTCCGATAAACATTTAGAAATGGTATAAGTCTATATCCAGTGTATAGTTTGCAACGTTTCTGAAGGTTTGTCAAGGAAAACGATTTGACAAAAATAACGAGGGAGTGATAGAATAGTTGAACACGATTTTGAACAGTTGGCTTGCAAACTATGCTAAGATAAGGAGACCAAACAGATGGCAAATCAGACATACCGTGTTGGAATCATTGGCTGCGGCGGAATGGGCAGGTCCCATACCAGAGCATGGACCGCACACCCCAGAGCAGAAGTCGTGGCAATCATGGACATCTATGAAGAGGCAACACAACGCATCGTAGACGAGTACGGTGTATCCGCTATCTACACCGATGTTGACGAAATGTTGGCAAAAGAGGATTTGGACATCGTTAGTGTCACAACATGGCAGGGACCGCGGGCGGAAGCCACGGTTGCAGCAGCGAAAGCAGGTGTGAAAGGGATTATCGGTGAGAAGCCGATGGCAGCTTCACTTGGGCAAGCCGACGCTATGATCGCTGCCTGTGAAGAGAACGATGTCAAACTTGTCATCGGTCACCAAGGCAGGTTCGCGCCTGGAAATATAGAGACCCGTAGGCTCGTCGCTGACGGAGCGATTGGTGAGCCAACAACTGTCCACCACAGTGCCAAAAGGCACGCCGGACTGTTGAACACAGGCACACATGCGATTGACGGTTGGCGTTTTATCCTGTCTGATCCTGAAACACTTTGGGTCATTGGACAAACCTCCCGGGAGACCGATCGCTGGGAACGGCGCACAATCTGTGAGGATCTTTGCATGGGGTTGGTCTGCTTTGAAGGCGGCGCACGCGGTATCTACGAAGGCGATTTACCAGAACCGAACGTCTCTATGCCCAGAATCGCTGGAACAGAGGGACAAATTCGTAACGGACCTGACGGCACAATCCTGCTCCAAAACGGGGACGCGAAGGGTTGGCAAACCGTTACACCGCCTCCACAAACAAAAAACCAGTACGATGAACTCATCGAGTGGATCGAAGGGGACATTTCTGACCATCGCGGCAGCGGCGTTCAAGCACGCTACACCCTTGAAATCATGATGGCTATCTATGAATCGCTGCGCATCAAAAATGTCGTTACTATGCCTATGGAAACGAAGGAGTTACCGCTTGAACTCATGGTTAACGACGGCACGCTCCCGATCTTAGTCGAAGGCAAATACGACCTGCGTAGACCGTTTGAAGGGCAAACGTGGCAGAAGCCTAAAAAAGCTAAGTAACTGACACAACTTGGTCCTGCTAAACGGATTTGATTGTTGTAAAGGAGAAATCGGATGGAGAAACAGGGGAGACGCTCATTTTTAGAGATCGCAACCGCGTTTATCGGGGGAGTGCTGAGCCTTGCTGCTGGCATTCCCCTCATCGGCTTTGCGATTTCGCCTGCCTTTAAAAAAGGCGAATCGAAATGGGTTGATTTGGGTCTCGCCGATCGACTCAAAAACAGCCACTTTAAAAAGGTAGACTACACCTTTACTGCGAAAGATGGTTGGGTTAAAGCAACGAAGAAACGCTCCGTCTACGTAACCGACGCTGGTAACGGCGAATGGAGCGTCTTCTCACGCACCTGTTCACATCTCGGTTGCCTCGTTCGGTGGGATGAAAGTAAAGAATCGTTCCTTTGTCCCTGCCACGGCGCGATATTCGATAAGACGGGTGCCGTTGTCGCCGGTCCGCCACCAGAACCGTTGCAGAAACTCGAGACCAAAGTCGAGGCGGGTATTCTATATGTGAAGGAGTCTTAATGCGTTACGCTGGGATAAAGCAATTTCTGAACGAGCGTCTCCCATTAGAGGCACTGGACACACATCTGCGTAAACCGCTGCCGAAACACATCAACCTGCTTTTCTCACTCGGCAGTTTAGCGATGTTCCTGCTCCTATTGCAAGCAGTAACAGGTGCGTTTCTGGCGTTCTACTACTCACCCTCCCCCGAACACGCACACAACGCCGTAACCTATATCAGCGAAGAGGTCCCGTTCGGTGCGTTCGTGCGCGGCTTACACCATTGGGGGGCGAGTGCGATGGTCATCATCGTTGTCCTGCACCTGCTCCGTGTCGTGCTCTATAGTTCATACAAAGCCCCGCGTGAACTCACTTGGATATTCGGCGTGCTACTCCTTTTAATTGTCCTCGGTTTCGGGTTCACGGGTTACCTGCTGCCGTGGGACGAAAAGGCGTATTGGGCAACGGTTGTCGGTGTGGAAATCGCCAGTACTGCACCCGGATTAGGCGATTTTGTCGCGAAGGTGATGCGCGGCGGTTCGGAAATCGGTGCGGTGACGCTGTCTCGGTTTTACGCGCTCCATACAATCTGGCTACCTTGGTTGGCATTCGCCTTGGTCGGTGTGCACCTCTTCTTCGTTAGGTACTACGGTTCTTCAGGGACACCCAAAAATACGCCAGAAGAGATGAAAAGGGGTAAACCGTTCTATCCGCATCAGGTCTTTGAAGACGTTGTCGGGATGCTAATCCTGTTTATCGTACTCGCTGCCGTTGCGCTGTTCGTCCCTGTCCCGCTTGAAGATGTAGCGGATCCGACGAATGCAGATTACGATCCGCGCCCTGAGTGGTATTTCCTGTTCCTGTTCCAACTCCTGAAATACTTCCAAGGTCCCTTTGAAATCATCGGGACGTTTGTGATCCCGACGGTCGGCATGCTGCTGCTACTATTCCTCCCCTTCTTAGACAGAAGCGAGCGTGTTGTCCTCTGGAAACGCCCCATTGCGCTCACAGTTACAACCGTCAGCGTTGTCGCTATTGTAGTCTTGACGATCCTCGGTGGCACTTCAAAGAAACTTGAAACGACAGATGCCGCCGTGCAAGAAACCTCGCAACCGACAGAGCAAATCCAAGAGGCTGCTACACCCGACACAGAAGCAGTTGAAGAAGGCGAAGCGGTGTTTGACTTCCAACTAACTGAGGAAGAGATTGAAGGTGCGAAAGCAGTGGAAGAAGAACCGCAATAGCCCTCTTGACGCGTTTGCATCTGCTCTATAAAGCACATAACCGCTGATGAAAAATCGCAATTCAGAAGCACAATTCACACTTTTTCCGATAGAAACTGAGTTTGAAGTTCTACCAGACGACACGGCATCTGATGGTGTGGTGTTAGTTTCGTTTCGGGAGTTAGTCCCTGAAATCAGTGATACTGGCTACCTGACGCACGCTATTTATGCCTATCCAGCGAAATTCATTCCGCAGATTGTCCGTTATGCTATTAACACCTACACAAAGGAACGGGATTGGATTGTCGATCCGTTCGCAGGTTCAGGAACAGTGGGTGTCGAGGCGTATCTGTGCAAACGCAACGCGGTTTTACTCGACCTGAATCTCCTTTTGAATCATATTATGCCCCTCAAGGTTTATCGTGGTAAGGAGATATTATCCGAAGCGAGTTTGTATAAACTTTTAACGGATCTGCGAGAAAATAACAAGCAATTCACACCCGCTTGGTCGAATGTTACCTACTGGTACGCGCCTGAAATTTTAGAAGTCCTATCGCAATACTGGGGTTTCATCAACAATACGGATGACGGGATCTATGCCGCTATTATTAAATCTGCGTTACTGAAGGTTAGCAAACGCTTTTCTTATACAGAAGACAGGACACCCAAACTTGCCAGATCCAAGCGAAAGTTGAACGCTATAGAGGAGTTGCTTAAGGAAAATTGGAAGGAACAGTTAGATGAGATGCTTCAGAGTCTCTCCTTGAAAACGTTAAGAGACCTGAACGACTTTGTGGTGTACACCCAGCAGCACCACGCCGAACATTTGGGCCAGGTTGAATTTCATGGAGGGGTCGATTCGTCGAATGTCGCTGTGCCGCGAGCCTGTGACGCGCTCATAACATCGCCGCCATATCTTCAGGCGCAGGAATATATCCGTTCTACGAAGATGGAACTGTTCTGGTTAGGACACACCGAAGAAGAGGTGCAAGGACTATCGCGGCTCGAAATCCCGTATCGGAAGGCAGATCGGGTGATCCAGACGGAAACGTTGGATAAAATTCGGGAGACGCTCACGCGGGACGATCTCCGAAAGCGGCTCGATTCCTATTTCTGCCACACGGTCAACGCGCTTGAAAATTCAATGAATCAACTGAAACTGAACGCAGCAGCCTGTATCTTTGTCGGCAATCCACGGATTGACGGCATAACGGTCGAAATATGGCGAATATTGGCGGAGTATTTTACGGAACGCGGATGGACGTTTGAAAAGGTCTATGAGGATAGGATTAAAACGCGGAAGTTATTCGGTGCACGAAAGAACAAGAATCCGGACGGGATGAAGTCAGAATTTCTGCTGATTTTGAGAAAAAACGCTATCGATCAAACAACTGCTCCGCAGTGCGGATCTCTTCTTCAAGATGCGGAAGTCCCTTTGCGCGCTCCAAAAACGTCTCCAGATAACGACGCATCATAAGCGGATCGCCATTTTTTTGATACACCCGCGCAAGACGATAGTAAGCCTCTGGATCGCTGTCATCAAGCGATAATCCTTTTTCGTAGGATTGGATCGCGCGGAGGAACTGTCCGTTCTCTTCGTAAGCGAGACCGACATTAAAGTAGACATCCGCGTTGCCCGCTTCTATTTCGAGTGCTGACTCATAATACTGAATAGCGTCTTGATACATATCGCGGTTGAGGTAGGCATCGGCGAGGTTGTAATAGGCATCAACAAAGGTTGGCTCCGCTTCTATTGCGCTGCGGTAGGCGGTAAACGCCTCCTCAAATCGCTCTGTCATATTGTAGGAATAGCCGAGATTGTTATAGAAGGCGGGGTTTTCCGGCGACAATTCCAATGCAGCTTGGAACATCTCAATCGCAAGCACATATAAACGGAGGTCGGTATAAACCAAACCGAGATTGTTATAGGCGTGTTCGTGCTTATCATCAAGCGCGATGGCGTTTTGAAACGATTCTATCGCTTTCTCAGATTCACCCAATTCGCGATAGATTTTACCGAGTTCAAGGTGCCCTTCCGCATCCGTCGGGTTGAGTGCCTGCCCCATTCTCAGCTTTAAAGCGTCCCGTTGCAACTCACGTTTCTTTTGCTGATCCGGATCCTGAGACATACATCCAAACAGCCCGACGTTTAAAAGCACGATTAATATTACGGCAAGATGCCTGACACTAAAAAAGAAAAGAACGTACTTATTCACGGAGACATCTCAATTTAATCAGAAACCGATGCCCAGTATAACGTACTGAGCACAGCAAGAGGTCATAGTAAAAAAATGATTATTGATACACATACACATTTCTACGATCCAACACGCCCCGAAGGTGTGCCGTGGCCTAATCCTGACGACGAAGTCCTTTATCGTCGGGTGATGCCAGAAGATTTCAAAGCCCTCGCTGTCCCAGAAGGCGCGACTGGAACCGTCGTCGTTGAAGCAAGTAAATGGCTTGAGGATAACCAGTGGATTCTCGATCTCGCTGTAGACGAACCTTTCATTGTAGGGTTTGTTGGACACTTAGAACCCGACGACGTGGGTTTTGAAGATAATCTGAACAGGTTCTCCGCAAATCCACTTTTTTGCGGGATACGTCTCGGTGGCGGACACCTACGATCAATCGGCGACCCGACCTTCATAGCGAATATTGAGAAATTAGCAGCGAAAGAACTCGCCTTGGACCTGCTGATTAATCCCGATATGCTATCAACACTGCCAACACTGGTCGAACATACGCCTGAGATGCGGATTGTCATCAACCACATTGCAGGTGTACGCATATCAGAAGAACCTCCCGATCCGGGTTGGGTTTCTGCTATTCGAGAAGTGGCGCGCTATCCGAACATCTATTGCAAAGTATCAGGATTGGTAGAACACACCGGACAAACGCCTGCCCCGACAGATGTCGCCTACTACACCCCCACGATAGATGTCCTATGGGATGCGTTTGGTGAAGATAGACTCATCTATGGAAGCAATTGGCCCGTCTCGGAACGTTTCGCGCCGTATAAAGTCGTGCAACAGATTGTGAACGACTACTTCAGCGCGAAAGGCGATGCCGTCAAGGAAAAGTTCTTCTGGCAAAATGCCAAGGCAGCGTATAAGCTATCAGTTTAATGGCAATCAGCCGTCAGCAGTCGGCTGTCAGCCATCAGTAGTGCATGTGGTAAGTTAATTCTCGTCTGCTACAAACAACTCTTTTCTGAAAGCCAATGGCTGATTGCTGACAGCTCTTACGCTACCCAGCGAATAAATTCGCCTGCTGGTTGCCGTTTCGGTTCCCCGATGTCGGCAGGATAGCCAGTGTAGAAGAAACCGATGATGTACTCTTGTGACGAATCAATCCCTAACAACTGATAGGTCTGTTCTTCCATCGTGATTCTACCGGTGCTCCATTGCATCCCAACTCCAGCATCCCACGCGGCGAGTTGGACGTTCTGCATCGCACAACAGGCGGCGGCGTAATCTTCGCGTCGGCGTTGTTCGTCGCCGTCTTGGACGCAGGACACCGCAATAATCGTCGGTTTAGACATAAACTTTTCGTAAGCCAGTTCACCGATTTTGGCGAGATTTTCGGCATCCACGTGGTCGGGTGTATCCTCAATCTTAATTTCGCGATAGCGGTCTGCAAGCGTTAGTTTCGTCTGCTCGCCGATCACAGTGAACCGCCACGGCTCCGTGACATGATGATTCGGTGCCCATATTCCGAAACTGCAAACCTGTTCGATAACATCGTTTGGTATTGGTTCCGGTTTGAATTTAAAAATCGTGCGTCGTGAAAGAATTGCGTCTTTAACATCCATTATGTTGCATCCTCCTTATGGGATTTAATTATACTCTACTGACCAGTTAATTGCAAGATGTCGGGTTTGTTTTATTGCAGCGAAGTTTTAAGACGTTCTACCGCTTCAATGGCATCCTCAATCTCTTTCTTCGGTATGTTCGTGATAGTCGTATGGCTGAGCGGATTTAGAATGCGGGTTCGATACAGTTCAATATCTCTGATGAGCGATGCATCTAAAAAACCAGACTTTCGGTTTTCAACCTTTATCGGATCCCAGAAATCCTGACTGTCCAGTTTATCTCGACTTCGGCGGTATCTAACTGGAAGACGTTTCGCGTCACAAAAATCTTCAATCATTATCTCAAAAGCGGTACGCAGATAAATTGCGCAGGCTTTGTAGTCGTTCGCGTCAAGATATTCTCTCGCCTTATCCAGATATGCCTTATCTTCCGCGTAGACTGGAATTTCGTATTCATCGGTCTGCCGGAAATAGAACTCAACGGCCTTCCACTTTCCGCCGTGGGATGTCCGTTGTTTAACGATTTCATACCACGCCTTATCGTAAGTCATCAAAAAGATTTGGTAATCCGAGAAATACTCCTCCAGAATGTCAAGTACCGGTAGGCGGTTTGACATGTCCAAGCCGATGAGCACGTCATCCAGCGCGAGGATTTTTAGGGTACTGGTCGGTTGGAGCAGAATTGATGAAAAGTAGATGGCAATCGCAATCGCTGACAACTTTGCTTCGTTCAGAAAGCGGTGATGCTCGGGAACATCTCTGTCAAAGAATTTAACCGTTAGGAGAATCTCTTGATTATCAAGTGTTTTGTTGTCACTGTTATATGCAATCCCTTGAAAATCCAAGTCAAGTGCCATATTGTATCCAAATTTGCGGAGCATTTCGGAGAATTTCGCTTGTAGCTCTGTTAATCTACTGGCTAATTCATCGTTGAAATTCGCTATCTGCCTCTCAATGTCTTCAATTTGAGTTTCCTCACTTGGATGCTGGATACTCTCCCAATCCTCGGTAAGGCTCCGATCTGTCTGACGACTAACGGTATTTGCTAAAAGCGTCTTAACCAGCAAATCGAACACATTCACAATATTGTTTTCACGATGCAGATAATGCGTTTCCAAAAGATCCTTATAGTCAAGGAACCCTTTTGTCCTTGATGCATCAATAAGAAGTTGATTATTTGTCTTATCCTTAACAGTTTCAGACCATTCATAAGTGTCCTGTTTCGACTGTGCGTCAGCCCGGAGGTGCAATTTGATATATCCATCATCCGAGTTAAAGATGTTTTGGTAGGGTTTAAATTGATGCCCTCCCTCGCTGGATTCGAGAAATCTTTTCAACGCCTGATATAACGAAGTTTTTCCACTCCCGTTTTCGCCGTAAACAAGCAAATTCTTGCCCGCCTTGTGCAGGTCGATCTGATACGCCCCATAAAAAGCCCTAAAGTTTTTAATCTCAATTTTGGTAATTCTCATGTCCTACTCTCAATAATGCGAATGGATTTGACACTGCTCATAAAGAATAGATCGACCGCAACCGGATGTGTTTTTTCATATAATCGCTCAAAGATGTCTCGGCACGCGGACATCTTATCGCCCTGAATCTCTTCAAGCCGTGGCAACTGTTCATCAAATAACGGTTGAAAAAGGTGTTTACGGCCTTTATGGAGCTCGTCCGGTAGATAGGACTCATAAACCATGCCATCAATGATTCGATTAAAATATCCAACCATCACACGGTCGCGAGCGTATTTTAAATCCCTACTCTTTACCGTAGGCTGCTGCTTGAGATAAAGGATATATTCAACGATTTTGTGAATGAGGGTCCGCTGTTCTGATTCCATGTCAGGGATCGGAATTTGCGAGACATACCGCGGCACGAATTTTAAGAAGGGTCCTCGAATCTGTGGAGCCGTCCGCGCATAAAACCATGAAACTGCTTTAGTATTCAGCACACCGAGAAGCCACAGTTCACTCGTGGGTAGCAGAGATGCAGGGCTGCCTACATAGTAGCCTTCATCGTCAAAAGCAAATGCGGTTTCACTTGCCATATCCGCATAGAGACACTTCGGTTGCGTGAACCGAACTGTATTTGTTGGCACTGTTTGGAGTTCATACCATTCTTGCTTCCCGGATCTCTTTTCCAGGGTGTCACGGTATTTTCCCAAGTGTTTCTTGATTGCCGGATACGCGTTGATGTCTATGCCTCGGTGCGTAAAGATTAACCACTTATCTTGCGGCTCTCTCCGCGATTCGTCTGTCGGCTTTACTCGCCACCGTTGGATGTCGCGCGCCATCAGAAACGGCTTCAAAACATCAGCAGACGATGGATGTTCCGCGATGAGTGCATCTCGCGTGGCAGCCTTTACGATAAACGCTTCGTTGCATCCTGTCGTGATACCCCGTGAAGACTGCCTGTTGAGGTATTCGCTCAGCGGTTTGCCAGTCCTGCGAAATTTCTTTAGCAGTTCCAACACCGCATAAGATTCTTGTGTTTTCCCTTCAGCAGTCAAGACTCTTTGCGTTGTCGTAAAACTGTTGACTGGATACTGCCTCAACATTTCGACGATGTCTTTCGGCAGTTTAACGCTGTTTCTTCGCTCAAAGGTTGCAACGTCCCTGTAAGTGTTATGAAACGTTGCGACAATATCCATACCTAATTTCTTGGCAGTCGTCAGATCGGCTTTCGCCTTATTCCACTCTTTTAGGTGCAACCAAGCCTCTGCACGGTTGTAATAAGCATTGGAACATTTTTCATCCAATGCTATCGCCGTGGTAGCGTCATCAATCGCCTTGTCAACCTCGCCTTTGAGGAGATAAGCAACTCCACGATTGCTATAGGACATGGCATCTTTAGGTGCGTGTTTTATTGACTGGCTATAGTCATCAATCGCCTTGTCAACCTCGCCTTTGAGGAGGTAAGCATTGCCACGATTGTTATAAGCCACGGCAAGTTTAGGTTGTAACTTCACGGCGATGTTAAAGTCATTGATAGCCTTGTCAACCTTGCCTTCGCGCAAGTAAATTTCGCCGCGATTGTTATAGAAGGCAGCATCATTTGGATCCGGAACTGGACGTGGCGTATTTTCGCTATTGGATAATTTTGGTACAGTCATTTACCCTCCTCCGAAAAGTAAAAGAATGGCTGGTGGTAACTTAGCATCAATTAACCGCTCCAAGTTTGCAATACTTCCGTAAGCATTACGAAACGCGATCATTACATCCAATCCCTTATTTTTCGCAGTAATCAGATCAGCTTCGGCTTCACCCCATTTTTCTAAGTGTAGCTTAGCAAAACCACGACTACCATAAGCGGCCGCGTCATCAGCATTCAGTTGTATCAATGTGTCAAAGTCTTTGATAGCTCCGTGAAACTCGCCTTTGAGAAAGTAAGCGTTGCCGCGATTGCCATAAGCGGTAGCATTATCAGGTTCCAACTCTATCACCGTAGTATAGTCCTTGATTGCTAAGGCAGGCTCGCCTTTTCTGAGATAAGCAGTCCCACGACCAAAATAGGCGGCGGCATAATTTGGCCGCAATGCTAGAGCAAGTTCTGGCTCCAGTTGTATCGCCCTGCTATAGTCTTTAATAGCGTCGTCAAATTTACGCTTATCCACGTAAGCATGACCTCGATTGACATACCCAGCAGGATAGTTGGGTTTGCATCGTATTGCCATGTCAAAGTTTTGGATAGCAAAGTCTATCTGTTCCTTTTTTATGTAAGAAACGCCGAGATTGAGATAGGCATCAGTATAATTTGGCTTCAATCCTATAACCTTTTCATAGTCGGCAATGGCCCGAGTGTACTCGCTTTTGCTAAAATAAGCATTGCCCCGGTCGTAATAAGCTTCAGCGTAGTCAGACTTCAAGTGTATTGCCATATTATAATCGCTAATAGCCTCATTAACACTGCCCTTACCGCGATAAACAGTGCCACGATTAAGATAAGCCTCAGCATAATCAGGTTTCAGTCGTACTGCCATACTATAGTCGTTGATAGCCTCGTCAACCTCACCTTTGTCGACACGAGTCACCGCGCGGCTGTAATAAATCTCCGCAAGGTCTGGTCTGAGTTGTATGGCAGTTTTATAATCTGCCATAGCCTGGTCAAACTTACGCTGTCTACTATAGACATTGGCGCGGTTGTTATACGCTTCGGCGTAATCGGGCTGCAATTTTATCGCTGTACTATAGTTTTGGATGGCGATATCAAGCATCCCTTTTCTTCCGTAGGCAACTCCACGATTGTAATAGGCATCAGCATAGTGTGGATTGAGTTCAATTGCCTGCGAGTAAGCTGTTATTGCCATCTCTATTTGTCCCAGCATCATTAGAACGTTACCTCGTTGAAACGCGACCTCAGCGCGTAGTTCCGTTTCAGATGTACCGGACGACAGATCTGCTTGAGATTGAATTTTGTGAATGGATATTCGGACTCCATCTACTACACTTTGCCAACCCTCACTTTTATCACTCCATTTAGTAATGGGCAGGGCTTTGCCCGGCAGGGCTTGGAAATTACTCAGTTGGTGATTTTGCCAATCGCAATGCTCAAGGATAATCGGGATGATTCTTATCTTTTCATCTAAGGCTACGCCCAATTCTTTGTTGCAGTTCTCAGAAGCAAGACTATAGGCAGAGACAAGATAGAGCAACATATCCGAGGTAGGGAGGTGTGTAGAAAAAATTTCTTCCCGCCACCTATCACCAGGGACTATTTCGTTGTCATGCCAGATGTTTATTAAACCTTCGCTTTTCAAAACAGCAAGATGTGTTATCAATTCATCTTTGGCTTCGGTATTCTTATGTGAATAGGTAATAAATATCTTTAGCGGTTTTATCATTTTTTCTCTCCATAACGGATACCTGATCAATTTGGATTATTTTCGACTTCAAATTTTTGAATAAACTGCTTAATCACATTTTTTAGACGCTGATCTCCTCCCTGTTCTGCCAGTTCCAATGCTGTTTGGAGATCGTGCTTTGCTTCTTCACTTCTACCCAACACGTGCTTTGCACTTCCTCGAAGGAAGTAGATTTCAGCATCATCTGGTTTTATGCGAAGTGCCGCATCGAAATCGGCAATAGCAGCCTCATGCTGTCCTTGCAGAGTCTTTACAGCTCCTCGTCCCCGGTAGGCTGCGAAGTAATTTGGTTTTATACGAAGTGCCGCATCAAAATCGGATATCGCATCTTCATACTGTTTCAATTTGGCTTTCATAACTCCCCGACCATTGTATGCTTTAGTATCTGGTTTTATGCGGAGTGCCGCATCAAAATCAGCAATGGCAGCCTCATGCTGCCTTAATTGCCCCCTTGCCGCTCCTCGATTTATGTAAGCACTAGCTAAATCGGGCTTTATTCGGAGGGCGGCATCAAAGTCGACGATAGCATCTTCATACTGTTTCAATTTGGCTTTCATAACTCCCCGACCATTGTATGCTTCAGCATAACCAGGTTTTATTCGGAGGGCGGTATCAAGGTCGGCGATAGCAGCCTTATACTGACCCTCCATGTACTTTGCATGGCCCCGATGATAGTATGCTTCGGCCGAATCTGGGCTTAGTAGATTCAGCGCAAAGACCATGCTACCAAACTGTGCTTCCCAAGCATCACGTTTAACAGTTCCGTTCTCAACATCCAACACCAACAACCCGGCATTTTGCAATGTGCTATTTTCACGTATCTTTTTCAGAAAATCATCGGTTTCTAATCCGATCTCTGCCGCAGCATGTGCCGCATCAAGCGGTCCCTCGAACTGTTTGACAAGCTGCTGTATCGGTTCGCTACCACCGAAGACTCCGCCAGCGGCTTCAATTGCTTGCCGATAACGCGCAATATCCTCGCGGACGAGAGCATCCATCTCTGATTTTTCGGCATAGAGACGCAACGCTTGTGCTTTGTCGTAAGATGGGTTCAGATTCTGTTCAATGACCGAACGCATCTGATCTTCAAACGTTTTCATCCCCTCTGTGTGGCAGCCCATGCAAAAGAGTCCGTTGCGGACAACAGGGTTCCGCGATCCAGCGTCTGACACAATGTTAATCGGTGCTTCGTCAAGCTGTTCACCTGTCGCTGTGGAGAGATAGTATGCCTGCAATCCGTTGGGAAGGTTGAAGATTATCTCACCGCCGTCATGGGTGAAATTGAGTGGATGTGTGAAGATGTTTTGTGTGCCTACGTTTCCTGCGAAGTCGTAGGATTTCCAATATGCACCGTATCGGGATTTATGGCGTTCTACAATGCGGTTGTTGACTGATACGCCAGATTCGTTAAAACCTGCCCGCCAGACACGGACACCCGGCGCATTCTTTAAATTTTCGGCGACGTTCACCTCAAGTTGTGTTTCTAATTCCCTATCCGTTTTTGGTAGACCAAGGATCTCGTGGTAGAGCGGCGGCAGTGAGGCGGTGGCGATGAACCAATCAGCACGGACAAACGGTAATTCGCAATCTGTCTCTTGACAGAGTGTTGTCCACGTTGACAAGTCTAATTGCACGCCGTAGGGATACGCCTGCTCAATCTTATACCACTTATCGCTTTTGATGTCCCACTCGTAGTGTCGGAGGTCAATGTAAAAGATTGTCTCCTCGTTGTCAATGGGTGTCGGCTTGATGACCTCGGCACCCCACGAGAGGCTGTTAACCAATTTTGACAATGCATTCCGATAGGCGCGAAGATCGTCGTCGCTTGCACCAGCATTGTAGAGATGTGTTAGTGTAAAATAGCGTGCAAAGGAACGATCGAAGGCAGTGAGCGATGTCACGTGGGTATGGATAGTTTGGAGCATCGCTTCGGTTGTGATGAAACGGCGTTTGGGTTTGGGAATTGCTTCCCAATCCGGTGCACCTGCTGCAATCCAACGTCGAATCGTGGCGATTTCTTCAGAATCCAGAGGCTCTTGTCCCAACGGCATCTGTGAACCTGTGTCTGTATCGCCAAGCAGTCGCAGGTAGAGTTCGGAGGCATCGGGCTGACCCGGTATGACGGAGCGATCTTCGATTAGATCTTTATGCTTAATCGTAAGCACATCGCTATATGATCCGAATTCACCGTGGCAGTCGAGGCAGTGTTGCTCAAAGATAGCAAACGCTTGTTGTGAAATAGGTTGTTGTGCGTGTGCAATGCGATGAATCGAAAAGAGCGTCAACAGGCAAATGATTGTGCAGAAGGCTTTTAACTTGCTGTTCATATTTTCTCCTTTGCGTTATACCATCTTTGAAAGGGTTCAAGTTTGCACAACCTAACAGGTTATGCTACAACCTAAGGATTCACTGAATTTGACAAAAGATTTAAGGTGTTACAGGTTTCACACAACGAAATCCGCGAGCCTTGTTCGTGATTTTTGGGGTGAACCTTGTGCGATCAGAAACCCTCACAAACTTGGCGTTACTTACCCAAGAGCCGCCGCGTAATACACGGACGGTTTTAACGTTTGTCCAATCGGATAAGATATTATCCATGGTTCCACCGGCAAGTGGATTATGACTTGGAGAAATAGCGTAAAAGTCGGGATTGTATTCATCAAGGCACCATTCCCAGACGTTGCCTGCCATATCGTATAAGCCGCTTTCGTCTGGAGGATACGTTCCGACGGGTGTCGTATCGCCGACATTTTCACCATAGTTTGCTATGTCGGCATTAATACGCCAACGCCAAGAAACCCGCGCTGCGCGCTCCCATTCTGCTTCTGTCGGCAGGCGTTTCCCGCGCCACTCTGCATAAGCCATCGCTGCGTACCAACTGACATAAACAACGGAGTGGTTGCCTTTGTCAGGTGGGTAATCATTTCCATTCCAATGTTTCAGATAATCTCCGTCGTGGTATTTTTTTGGGATACGATTTTTCTGCCACTGTGGGTTGGCATCAATAAATTCCTTATATTGTGCATTCGTCGTTTCGTATTTGTCTATATAGAACGCATCAAGGTGGACGTTGTGTTGTGGCTTCTCATCAGTTTCCGCATTTTTTGCCCAGTTTCCCATCGTAAAAAATCTGCATGCCCTAAAGAACGCCATATCCGGTGGGATCGGGCTTCGCGGACCTGCCACATCTCGAAGTTTACCATCTATCATTCTCAGATGTCCTATGATGGCTTTATCAATAGAATCTTCAAGGTTACCGCGCCAATCCTCTTCTGTTATATAGGTCAGCGCGATCGTGTCCGTGGATGAATCGGCAACCGTCAATCCCCATATACCTTTTCTTTCACCCAAGAATGCTGCGACTACAGTTCTAAGCGTTTTTTTATCAACGACATGAAGTCTCCTTGAGGTGAGCGAACCTCCACCATTGTTGTCGAAAGGGACAAAAATGTACCGATGCGTTTCAACGGCATACTTCGTTAGAATTCTATAGAAACCCCAGAAACCCCCTCTGGTACTATGATGGGGATGAGGTCTGCGGAGTTCTATTTTATCAGGGGTGCGGATGACGTTCTCACCTTGAAAATTACTTCAGTACTTCCGTCTCCGCTGAACCACTCAACGACAAACGTAGTTTTGGTGAGTGCTTCTTCCAAAGGCATTTCTAATTTAACAAAATCTTTAGTGGGGACCTGTTGTGCATATAGAACCTGCTGACTCAAGGATAGTATCAGTAGGCAAGCGATTATGTAAAAGGTCTTCATATCGTCTCCTTTGTATTGGACGGCTACGGCACACGGCGTGTGCCTGCTACTTTTAATTCCACCCAACGGATTGCAAGTAGAGATGCCAGAGGTTATCACCCCATAACAAGACAATCACGGCGGCACCTGCAAGGAAAGGACCATAAGGGATCGGGCTTTGCCGATCTTTTATACCAGAGATAATGAGGATAGTCCCGACAACTGCACCGCTGAAAGCAGAGAAAGCGATTACCATCGCGAGTTCGGGCCACGCGCCGAGGAACAATCCGTTGAGCACCATCAGCTTGATGTCCCCACCACCCATCGCTGTTTTGCGTAAGACTGCACTTCCGATTACCGCAACTAACCACAACACCGCACCACCGGCAACAGCACCAATGAGTCGTGTAAGGAGATACCAGATATCAGCGCGTTGATACGCAATTCCGCAGACAAGACCAAAACCGAGAATCAACCCCGTCAGGATAAGGACGTTCGGGATAATATAGTGTTGGGCATCAATGACGGAGATCGGCAGTAAGACTGTGATGAAAGTAAGTGCGAGTAGAAATTCGAGGGTTAACCCGAAACGGTAATATAGAAAGAGATACAATCCCGCCGTTGCCAACTCAACTAACGGATACAGCACTGAAATTGTCGCGCGACAGTGCCGACACTTTCCTCGCAAAATCAGATAACTCAAGATAGGAATATTGTCGTACGGACTTATCGGTTCACTACATGCGGGACAAAAGGAGCGACGTGGAGAATGAATGGACACGTCTGCGCGAGGGATGCGGTAGATACAGACATTAAGAAAACTGCCGATCGCTAAACCAAAGAGAAAAATAAAGACCCACATACTTTTTCTTGTTGTTAGTCCTCAGTTGTCAGAGGAATAGTTATTAGTTAACTTCTTGGGGCGGTTAAAAATTATGTTACTGCCACAGCATGACTCTTAACTGATAACCGATAACTGGAAACTGATAACTAATTACCACCAATACTTCTCGCCGAGGCGCGCGTCTGCATGATAGACTCTACTGATCTCTGCAACACCGCCAATCCGATATTTTTCGGGGACGCGCGGGTGATTTTTCGCCATTCCCACCTTATAACTCTCTTGAAGAAGCACATAACGACCGCCCCAGGGTGTTTCAGGAACAGACTCCAGATACTTGCCACGCCACCCTTCGATGCCAGGGTCGGTCACCAAGGCATCTAAACTCGTCGGATAACTCCCCGTGTGCCTATGGTATTTCTTGATAGCAACGGCAATCGTTTCAACATCTATATCCGCCGTGCCGACTTTACGATATTCCAGCCACGGTGGGAAACAGAGCACCCCAATAACAACGACTATGATAACAAGGATAAGCAGTTGAAGGCGAGTCATCCCGCCGTTTTCGCTGATATTTTTCCGTAGCATCGTTAGTCCAAATACCTCACAAATCTATCCCTCGGAACTCGGACGGGAAATACCATACTTGTTCATTTTCTTGTACAAGTTGCTCCGCTCAACTTCTAACGCTTCCGCGGTGCGCCGGATATTCCAGTTAAATTCTTCCAAAGCCGCAAGGATGCATTCCGACTCGGCGACATCCATCATCTGACTCAAAGCAGTTCCGGGTTTGTAGAGCGGTGTGCTCAGAGCGGGCTGCAAGAGGTCTTGATCCGCAGTAGTGTTAGGCAGATGATGTGAAGCAGCGGCTTGCGGTACTAAAGCCAAAGCCTCTGCAACATCGGGTGCCATGACAACATCGCGGTTCACCATAATTAGGAGACGTTCAACGATGTTCTTTAACTCCCGGATGTTTCCGGGCCAACTGTAACTTTGGAACACAGCGTAAGCACCCGGATCAATAACTTTAGGCGTGGATCCCATATTGAACTGTAAACGCTCAGCGAAATACTTAACCAATAACGGAATATCCTCCGTCCGTTCCCGAAGCGGCGGGATCGCAATAGGCACGACATTAAGTCGATAGAAGAGATCCCTTCGGAACCGTCCATTTTCGATCTCTTCGGGCAGATTTTTGTTAGTTGCGGCGATAATTCGGACATCCACCGTCCGAATCTGATTACCACCAAGGCGTTCGACTTCGCCTGTTTCAATAACACGGAGCACCTTCGCCTGTGCCTTTAAACTCATATCTCCAATCTCGTCAAGAAAAAGGGTTCCACCGTCTGCAAGTTCAAAGCGCCCTTGTCTTCGGGAATCCGCCCCCGTAAAAGCACCGCGTTCATGTCCGAAAAGTTCGCTTTCAATGAGTTCATCGGGTAAAGCGGCGCAGTTGAGAGGGATAAAGGTTTTCGAGACACGGTCACTCTGGTGATGGATAGCGTTGGCAACAAGCTGCTTACCGGTACCGTTCTCACCAGAGATTAAAACCCCGAGTTTACTTCCTGCGACCCGATCAATCTGTGAGCGGAGGTGCGAAATAACGGTACTCTCACCAACCATCTCATCGGTTGGTGTAATTTGAGATTTCAGAATCTCGTTCTCTTGCGATAAACGCGATATCTCCAAAAACGGCTGGACGTTGGATAGAATTTTATCAATACCGATGGGTTTCGTGATATACCGTTTTGCGCCGAGTTCCATCGTTTTAACGGCGATTTCAATATCCTGCTGTGCAGACATCATGACCACGTTCAATTCCGGATGATGTTCACGCAATTTTACAAGCGTTTGGACACCATCCATCCCATTTTCCATACGGATATCCAATAGGACAAGATCAACATCGGACACCATCGCCAGTTGCAACGCATCCTCACCACTTGCAGCTGTTAGGGTTTGATACCCTCGCATCTTGAGTCCCTGTGATAACATCTTAAGGATATTTTTTTCGTCGTCTACAATCAGAATTGTTTCCATTCTTTTGTCCTATCGCAAAGTATTTCATTTCAAGGATAGATACGTCTACTCTTGAGAATCTATTGTTTCCTCTTTGGTTTTCAAACGAGTGAGTGGCATCAAATCTTGCGGGACCATAGCAACTTCTTCGGATTGCTCACCTTGGTTGCCGGGAAAATGGATGCGAACCGTTGTGCCTACGCCTTCGGTGCTTTGAAAATCGATTTTAGCAGCGTGTTCAGCGACAATCCTTCTGACTATTGGCACGCCAAGCCCCGTTCCACCTGTTTCTGATTTCGTTGTATAATATGGGACAAAGAGGTTCTCCATGGTTTCGTCGGACATACCGTAACCGGTGTCTTGGATTTCCAATAAAACCGTGCCGTGGGCTTCTGGGTTTATCTCATCTCCGTCTCCACTGTTCCCGTTGTTCTGTGGATCTTCTTGTTCCGCGCCTGAATTTCCTTGTGGTGATTCTGGGACGAAACCGGTCTTTACTGTAAGCGTGCCACCGTCAGGCATTGCTTCAATTGCGTTCTTTAGGAGATTAGCGAGTGCCTGTGCAATTTGCTCTGGGTCGAGAAAAAGCTGCGGAATTGATTTCAACGCTGTCTCAACTTTAATCTTGGAAATATTTTCACGCCACAATTTCCCAGCAGGATTCAACACTGCTGAGTCCTCATGTTCTGAAATCGCTGCTGCAATGTCGTCTTCTGGATTGAACTCCGCCCCTTGACCAGCGGTGTATAACGTCAGAACAGACTTTACAATACTATTCAGATCGCTCGGTTTCCGCTGTGGTTTGGGCATTCGCGCAAATTGATGAAACTCATCTATTAGTTTTCCTATACGATCAACTTCTTCAATGACGGTGTCCGTACACTCACTAAATATTTGCTCAAACACTTCAGGATTAGATTTCGCCTGTTGCAGATTTTCAACAGACAACCGAATCGGAAAAAGCGGATTTTTGATTTCGTGTGCCACCTGCCGTGCGACGTCTCGCCATGTCGCTGCACGCTCCGCTGCCATACGCTCCTCTAAACCTAACTTCAGGTCCCGCGCCATCTGATTGAACCCTTCCGCAAGCTGCCCTATCTCATTGTGCGATTGAATGACAACGCGATGATCAAGATCACCCGAAGCAATGTGATCAACGCCTTGACGGAGGAACGCGATCGGACGGGTAATACGCCGACTGATAATGTAACTAATGAGATAAACCAACACCAACCCACCGACACCACTTAAAAGCAGTATGAGCGTGAGTTGCTGCTGCCATCTCATCTGCCGCGCATGCGAATACGCTATGACCAAGTCAACAGGTGGTGTTTCACGTGTCGTTGCGAAGACTGAGCGGAACGGTGTTATCCGAGAAGCGGTATACGTACTTCCACTGGTCTCTTCTGCCCCCTGTAAAAAGACTTCCTGTTGCGGTTTCGGATCGGAAAACGATTGAGACCACTCATCAAGCGGTAACTGTCGGGCAGCATTATTCAACGGGAGCCAATCCTCCGGTTCCATTACCCTCGATTCAGTGCCGAAACCAACCGTGCTTGATGTCTGCAGCTTTCCCACAAGGAAGATCGGATGCTCGTCTGACTGGATGTCCGTTGTTGTCTCCAGCCATTTTTGCAAGTTATAGCCACCTGTAATGAACCCCCACTCACTGGCTTCCGTTGCTTGAACGACAAACTGCAATCCAAGATCGCCCTGTTGCGGAATACTTCTCAGCTCTATATGCCCTTCTTGGTTGTCTAACGAACGGTAGGTCCGTGTGCTTCTCCGTCCGCCCAGGTCAGGATATAGAAGTTCCCCATCTGGGCTGCCATACTCAAAAAGATCAAATTCGGAAGTTGGCTGATAAGGCAAAGATGCCCCTCCGCGTGTTATGACGCGGTGTAGTCTCTCGTCAGCGGCTGCAGCATGAACCTCCTTTTGAACCTTGTTAAGGAGTACTTGGTAGTTGTTTGAAATCTTGCCTTGAAGCGTTTCAACATAGGCAGCAATTTCCCTTTTAAAGGCAATCCGGATCAGGAAACTGGTACTGCCAAAAACAACACCAAACATGACGAGGAAGACAAAGCCGTAAGCAATAAATATCTTATCATGGAACTTTAAAGCGGAGAGTTTATCCCTCATTTTGTCACCGCTAACCGTCTACTGATCATCTATATCTGGTGCCAAGGCAAAAGATCGGAAATTCTGTTTATAGCCTTCAACACCATCTTGGCGATATGTTAACTCATTTCCGCCATCGTTGTCAAGATGTAAATCTTGGAGTCTACCCTTTACAGCGATGGTATCCATTAAAACGCGCATTAACTGACAAACGGATTGGATGTCCCGTTTGGGAAGGGTTAGTGTTGCATTGGGAACACCGTTCTCACTAAAATCCAAGGCAGTGCCGCGATAGGAGGCAGTCTGCATGTGCGTCATGGATAATCCCTCAAAATCAGTCAACTGTTTATCCATTTGCGTATCCCCCGGTAGCACTAAATCGGTTCCAAGTTCCTCCGAATGGATGAATAGGACGACCTTATCTCTCGGACCGGCGATGATACCGTTGAGGATTGAGTGATTACTCGTGGGGCCTTTGGCATTTATAACGTTCGGACCCGTGCCACGTTCCTGAATAGATTCCGTACACAGCTGAACAAACCACTCACCGAGGCAGCTATTGTCGGCGTAGTTATAGAAAACTATCGAACCTTTGCCGCCAACGACTTCAGCGAGATGAACCCAGCGTGCAAGGTGATAGGCGACGTTGGCTTGATGATCGCACGGACGGTAAAAATCTTCATGCGCCTGCTGCACGCCTGCGATCACAGCACGGATGCGCGTCTCCGGGGTTTCGTCTTTCCCTGCTGTCATAGCGAGAAAGAACAGACCGACTGGAGAGAATGCTGAAAATCGTCCGCCAACACCATCGGGAACCGGGAGTAGCGTGCTGCCGTAGAACGGACATTTTTCATGAATTCGGAACAATACACTGTCAGTGGTGAGTCCAGTCGTCGCGAGGACCTGTTGCTGATAGTTTCCATCGCCAAGTGTTTCTCGGATAATCATCAGTGTCGCCATCGTCTCGGTCGTTGTGCCGGATTTGCTGATGACATTGAAAAGCGTTTTCTGTAGTAAGTCCCGCGCTTTGAGCATCTCAAGCAAACCTACGAGTTTGCGTGGGTCAAAGGTATCACCCGTGAAATAGACCTCTGGCGCGCCATTCCGAGCTTCAACGGACAGCAAGTTATGATACGGATGGTTGAAAGAATCGTGAAAGACGCGTGCGCTCAGATCAGAACCACCTATACCGATGATGACCAATACCGAAAATTCTTCACGGGCACGTGTGGCTAACGCGATGACCTTATCAATATCCTCATCTTGGATATGGCTGCGGGTCCAAGCGCGAAGCGTGTGTTCTAACTCGGTAAGCGACGCTGATGTTTCTCTCGCAAATTGCGAGTGAATTTTCTGTAGAGCGGCATCGACTGACTGTTGCGTCACCTGTCCCGCAACGGGTGGGGACCCCAAAAAAAAATCTGATGTTTTGTCATCAATCGAGAAATTAAGTTTTCTATCCAACAAAAAACCTCTTTTCGCTAAATTCTGCCATACTTATCCGAAAGCCGGACGATATCTTCCTCATCAAAGTGTCCGAACGAGATTTCGAGGATCCGGTAATCTTTGGATTCACCGATGAGTTGATGTCTCGCGCCCTGTGGAATAAACACAGGTTCCATCGGTTCAGGACGCTGAATGGTGCCGTCAAGTTTCAGGCAAGCCCCCTCATCAAGCGGAATCCATAACTCACTCCGCTGGTGGTGATACTGATAACTCACCTGCTCCCCCGCACGAATCTCTAAGATTTTGACAGTTACAGGTTGATTAAGCACATATTGTATGAAGCCACCCCAAGGTTTCTCGACTGTCGTTATCTCTTGGAGTTCTTTTGGGGATAATTGCATGATCTACTCTCCGAACTGCAGCACATATCCATCAGAAAATGCTTAAAAAAATATAGTAGATAGTATATCATATAGGCAGTCCGATAGTCAATCAAAACTGGAGCAGTCGGTTATCAGTTGCCTGCAATCAGCGGTCAGCAGTCCGTAAATTGACGGGCGATAAATCGCCCTACTACAAACGGAGCTGTTCGTAATGGTGTTTCTCAACCCGCGAGAAAATTCAATTGCTTAAAAATTCGATTTCAACACTCATCAAGAATAGCGTTGCGGAAAAGGTGTTTCCGGGGGCTGTCGCCTATGTTCTTACTGATAAAAAGGTGCTTTATCACGAAGCGTCTGGCTTCCGATCTATAAAACCGAAACGACTGCCGATGTTCCGCACGACCTTGTTCGACTTGGCATCACTCACAAAACCGATTGTTATCGGGACGCTTTGCATGCAGCTCGTTGAGAGTGGGAAACTCTCCTTCTCCACACCCGCTGAGAAATACTTACCAGCATTCCGACAGAAAGGCGTAACGCTTACACATCTGCTGACACATACCTCAGGACTCCCCGCATGGATACCCCTCTACCTACGCGCAGGATCGCGCGAGCGTGTAATTTCTTATCTGGGTGAGGTTGCATTGGAATCTCAGCCCGGAGAAAAGGCGGTGTATAGTTGCTTAGGATACATCGTGCTCGGGGCATTGCTTGAAGCCGTAACGAAACAACCGCTTGATCGATTGGCACAAGAACGGATATTCGCGCCACTCGGCATGGAATGGACGCAATACAACCCACCGCAAGCCTGGCATGAGAACTGCGCAGCGACCGAGGATTCCAACAGTTTTGAGCGTCGAATGGTGAACTACGAACGCTACGACTGGCGGGAAGGTGTGATTATCGGACAAGTCCACGACGAGAACGCACACTTTCTCGGCGGTGTTTCGGGCAATGCGGGCCTCTTCTCTACGTCAACAGATCTCGGGAAGTTTTGCAGCACCTTAATGGACAACGGCGGTATCCTATTACGTCCAGAAAGTCTCAATACGATGGGGCAAGTCGTTTCTGCTGAAGGGGAACGTCGCTGTATCGGTTGGGCAGTGACTGACGATGGGTGTCTTTATCACACAGGGTTCACTGGCACCTCAATACGCATCTGCTTGAAAAGAAAACTCGC
>JAAXHI010000578.1 GCA_012270875.1 Candidatus Poribacteria bacterium
AAGTTATTGACTTTAATAAAAAACAACTCATATGTTCAACTGTTCTACAAACTGTCTTTGTCCTATTCGCAGTTCGCAACTAACGGCAGCACTTCCTTGCACTTCCCTTCTCAATGAGAACTTCTAGTACAGTTCTTTAGTTGATCCGCCATCTTGCGTATAGTTGTCTGTTTGCTTGAGAACATAACATTTCTGGCGACGAGAAATCGAGCGACCATGCCAAGCCTCGGCAAAATACAAGAGTTCAATTCATCTACTTCAAGCATCAGTCGCTACCTGGAGCGACTGGAACAATATTTCGTGACAAACAGCGTTCCCGCAGATTCTGCAGAGTCACACAAACGAAGAGCAATCCTAATTTCTGTTATTGGCGCCAAGGCCTACGATGTTCTTTCAGATCTCTGCTCACCGATTCCTCCTTCTGAGAAGGAAGAATCATTTCAAGCCGAAGAAACTGGTTATCGCCGAACGATACCGCTTCCACAATTGAACACAACGCGAAGGCTAGAGTGTCACAGCGTTCGCTGCCAACATCTGGCTTCAACCTGCCAGTTTGGCACTCACTTGAATGAATGAAGCTTTACGCAATCGTTTCGTCTGTGGTCTTCGCAGTAAGGAGACACAAAAGAAACTGCTTACCGAGGAACACACTTTCGATGCAGCACTGAAGGTCGGCCACGGCGCCATTAAAGACTCCTTGGAGTGTTTGAGCTGCGGAAAAACAGGGCACCCACGTTCTCAGTGTAAATACAGAAATTGCACGTCATTCTTGCCGTAAAGTTGGTCACATCTCGGAGGCATGCAAAGGGAACTCAGAAAGTGCACCAGCTAGAAGGATCAGAACCCCTTCAAGTTAGTCCTCGCGATGATTCGGTTGATTCTTTTTCTCTCTCGCTGTACATTCTGAGCTCAGGCCTGCAAGGTATTGAGATACCCGTTGAACTGAACGGAACCTCTCTTCTAATGGAATTAGACACTGGAGCAGGCGTCTCAGTTATTTCAGAAGAAAATTACAAGAAAAACGTCAGTGGCACATCCCTCATGCCGTCCAATACTCGCCTACGTGCATAGACAGGACACCCACTCAAGGTACCCGGACAACTTATTGCACACCTAAAGTACTAAGACCAGAGCGCCGATGTCCCACCTCTTGTTGTTAAAGGCTCAGGCCCATCCCTTTTCGGAAGAGATTGGCTGAATGAGACTCGAGTGGACGAAAATCTGCAACATTGGCGTATGGAGACAGACCTCCCACTGGGCGTCGCTTCCCAGTTGCGCACAACTATCCAAATTTACCCTAACGTTTTCAAACCAGGCCTCGGAACTGTCATAAGAACGGTGATTTCAGCTCGATTTCTGTAACGGAACGAAGCTGGGCCGCGCTGATCTCTAAAGCGGAGAGTCACATATCGGATTGGTGTTCATATTAACTATCCTGGATATCTATCCGGTATAGTGTGTATATAGGCTACGTTTTCTATTTGCCAGCTTTTGAAAAGGCCTATTAACTGCAAAAAGAGTGAAATGTTCCACACAGATTAAAAAAATTAAAAAGACAGGACTGCAAGTTGCACTGAAGCGTGCACGAGCTTTCAAAATCTTTGTAATTCAATTGACAAAGAAAAGTTTGGCTTTGTATTTATTAGCCTTACTACATCCGAAAGCGAGGGAACCACCTCACACCTCCGAGGTAATATGATTTAGTGCGGCTGCAAACGTTCAGCACACTTCCAAACGTTTTCAAGTCGTGTTGCCGTGCAACGGTCAGTCGTTCTGATGAAGCCTTATATGGGCAAACTGACAGCTGACTATGACAGCTTGGTTTATGGATGTGTGCATGTGTAAGGTGCTTATCATACACTGGGGTCTAACTTGCGACTATTGCCTTGATATGCGGAATTGAAGCCTAGAGGATGTATCGTTTTCTTTATGTTCATCGTTAATTGTGCTTGAAAAATATTTGAGGCAGCTAAGGTATTGTCCCCCACCCCCCTTACGGGACGGGATGCAAATTTATCCCACTGATACTGATATGTTCCAGTGGCGAGAGGGGACTTCCGTAGAATCAACGTAACCCCTGTCATTGCAAGAGCCCTGGAGAAAGCAGTGTTTAAGATTCATGCTCAGCGGCCGGTAGAAGAACAGCTTTTGTATTTTCAGTTCGCGTACCGAGAAGGAGGGAGCTGCACGGATGCTCTATTGCTTATCCAGAATAAGATCTGCAAGTTTCTTGATGATCCCATGTGTAAGGC
>JAAXHI010000190.1:0-17679 GCA_012270875.1 Candidatus Poribacteria bacterium
ACAACAGGTAAAAGCGTTGGGGCAGATTTTGGAATGAAAGACGCATATTTGACCCTTTCCACGGGTGAGAAGATTCAACACCCCCAACCTTTGAAACACTCCTTGAAGAAACTTCGGTCTCTCAACAAGGCACTGAGTCGTAAAGTCAAAGGTTCTAACGGCTGGTGGTGGTGTGTCAGACAAATCGCACGTCTCTATCGTAAAATTAGCAACCAACGCAAAGACTTTCATTGGCAACTCGCAAGTAAACTTTGTAAAAAGTTTGATACGATTGTCCTTGAAACGTTGAACCTTGAGGGTATGAAACGCTTGTGGGGACGTAAAGTCTCCGACCTTTCCTTCTACCAATTTGTTGAGATATTGAGATATAAGTGTCAAAAACATAAGCGTCTTTTCAAAGAGATTGATCAATGGACTGCTACAACGAAACCTTGTAGCGCTTGTGGTTTTCATAACGAAAATCTAACATTGAACGATAGGCAGTGGAGATGTCCGAAATGTGGTTCTCACCATGACAGAGACATCAACGCTGCGATAAACATATTGCGGGCAGGGATGGTTTCCGTCACGTGACGATATGCCTGTAGAATCCTACAGGGAAACGCCTGCGGGTGGAGACGGAATAAGACGGTCTACTCTTTGAGAAAACCGCACTGTCTATGAAACCGAAGCCCACGCCTTTAGGCGTTGGGTGCTATCACCGACAGCAGATGGAAAAAATTTAGATGTCTCCATGGCAGCGGATTATGGGAGCCTCGGTGAGATTTCCTTGGAGGCACTGAAAGAAAGAATTGACGCTTTTGACAAGCGGATTAAGTTTATGCTCGAAGAAGGCAGTCGATTTAGAGGCTATAAAACGCCTTCAGCGGTTCCGTCAATAGGCTATCGGGTCGTCGCTTATGTTACGGTTTATGAACAAACCCCACCCGGTCCTGTTATTGGAGAGGTAAATGGATTCCCTATCTATGCGCCTGATTTTCATCAGATATTCGAGAGATTTAATATGACACATTATGTCAACGACTTGGGTGTCAAAGAGATTTGGGTATGGATGGGTGGAGTTGCGCCTGATTTTCCGAGTTATGATCCAAGGCTCCATAAGCCTGAAAATTTCAGAAATTGGTGGGAATCCAATATGTCAAGTCCTCTGACTGGAGACATTTCCAACAGCAATAGGGATAACACCGATTTACCCATATACAATTCAACCTATACGGTTTATGGGCAAAATTTCAGGCGCACGCAAGCGGAAGCCGTTCATAACCATGGACATCAATTGGAAGCGATATTGAGCCATGTCGACCAGCTGCAACACGACAATACAGACCTTTTTTGGAAAAAATTTGTTGGCAAAAACGAAAATGAAGATTTCATCACAGGACGTGTGGGTTGGACACACATGCCCCCGAATACAACCAAACACTACGATACCCAAAACCCAGCACAGGTCGAGAGTGATATTGAAGATTGGACACCTGACAACAGCGGTGCGAAGAAAGTCATCAATGTTGATACCTGGGGCAATTTGATCTATCAGTGGCCCGACACGAACCCTGCTGAGATTCAGCAGCGTGTGGAGTCACAGTGGTATATCTACTGGATGCAGAATATGCCGGGGCATGGTAATCAGATTCGATTCGGAGAGAAGACCTTGACGAATTGGTGGATGTTCACAGGGGACTGGGATAAGGCGATCTCGTCCAATCTGGGACTTACCTCCAAGTAATGCGTGAACCTTATCGACCTCTTATAGACGCAAACTGAATGAAGTTTAACTATTTAAATCGGTAGTAGACTTTATCTTATTAATACGGTCTTAGACATGTAGCATTTTTATGAATGTATTGTAGTCTGAAAAGTCTTCAATCCAAAATTCGCATTTTCCCTTTAATCGCGCGCCAATGCCTATGAAATGCCATCCGAGTTTTTCAGTTGCCTGCACATCCCATTCGGCATCGCCGATGTATACGACACGCTGGAAGTTGTGCCCTAACTGGGATAAACATTTCTTCATAATCACCACGCGTTCATCCGCATCATCACTGGAGGTTAAAACTGTATTTTCAAAGTTAAATCCAGTGTGCCGAAGTTTCATTGTGGCGGTGTGTCTCCATCCGCCTGTCGCGAATCCAACGCTGTAGTTTTCTGCAGCGAGAAGTTCGTTAATCAGATGAATAGCCCCTTCTTTTGGAAGGCATTTGCCACCGTTTTGAAGATACTGCCGAACCATTTCGCCGAATCTCGTGCGAATTTCCTTAATTTGTCCTTTTTCCTGAATCTTATTCTCTTCCATAATTTGTCGCAAACCACCTGTGTCGGTGACATTTTTGTATTTGCTCCAATCACTATGGATATGAACTTCGCCCAGGACTTCTTTTATCGCGGAGATGTAACAGGCATCATCGAAGCCGAAGTTTTCGACCAAAGTGCCGTCGATATCGAATATTGTGGCGATCATCGTTTCCACCTTTTTGATAGTTTTGGGTAGGTGCCTTATCCATACGCCATCTCAGGGTGTTTGCCAAGGACGCGCAGTAGGCGTTCATCGGCACCTTCTAAGACGTAATCGGGCATCCGGTAGTTGAGATAGGGCCAGAACCGTTGTGCGACGAAGCGTTGTCCGTAGACTTGGTGGAAGAGGTAACGCACGCGATCGGTCTGGTTCGGTGCGCTGCGATGCCACGTCTGTCCGTTGAGCAGATAGAGATCCCCGGCTTTCATGAGAAGCGAAACGGGTTCTTTGCCGTCAAAGGTCGGATGTTCTGGGTCATCGGGTTGTCTGCCAGAGTAGTGGCTACCGGGAACGAATTGGGAGGTTGATAACCTATTAATCTTTATAAGCGTTTCTTATAGCAGTTCCTGCGACTATACCGATCCCCACGAGAAACACTGCAAACGCCAGAATTGGTGCCCATTCCATTACAATTCCTCCAAATCATTAATTTTTCGATACGCAACGTTGTTAATCCAAACAATTGCAAATGTAACCAAAAATGCACCGATTACACCTGCTATAACAAGAAACGGATCGGTGTTTCGGTGATTTTGAGCCAACCACGCGATTAAGGAAATGTCCGCGGCAATTAAAATAGCGAAGACCACCTTTAACCAACCGATTTCTTCCTTAACCTTATCCAGGTGTGCCATAAATTAACGTCTCCATTTAGTATACCGTTAAACGCAGTTTTCATGCCATAAAAAGTCATTTGCCGTGTAGGATTGATACTTTATCCATACGCCATTTCAGGGTGTTTGCCGAGGACGCGGAGTAGGCGTTCATCGGCACCTTCTAAGACGTAATCGGGCATCCGGTAGTTGAGATAGGGCCAGAACCGTTGTGCGACGAAGCGTTGTCCGTAGACTTGGTGGAAGAGGTAACGCACGCGATCGGTCTGGTTCGGTGCGCCGCGATGCCACGTCTGCCCGTTGAGCAGATAGAGATCCCCGGCTTTCATGAGAAGTGAAACGGGTTCTTTGCCTTCAAAGGTCGGATGTTCTGGGTCATCGGGTTGTCTGCCAGAGTAGTGGCTACCGGGAACGAATTGTGAGGTACCGTATTTGACTTCATCTTGGTCGCTCAACGCGATTTGCACGGACATACGGAGTACTGGCATCCGCAGCCTTGGGTCGTGCCGGTCCATTTCGGGTGTGATAGGAAACTCTACACCGTCATCAATGTGAAACCGGTTGATGCCCAAATCTGTTCGGTTCAAGATACATCCTTGGGCAATGCAGTGGCAGTGCTCGCCTAACACAGTTTCGGCGATGCTGATAATCGGTTCACGCACGAGCAGGTCTCGGAACATCAGGTCGCATTCAAAGAGGCGGTGTACCACGATCGGGTCTTTGCCATCTTGCCGGGAGCCTTTGACATTTCGCATCTGCATGAAGTATGGCTCAGCGAAGATTTCGTCGACGCGGGCAACGATGCGTTTACACTCTTCACGTGAAAGCACATTTCGGACAATCGTCACACCGTTTTGGTAGAAGTCCTCCAAAACAGCATTCAGCGTATCCGGTGGCAGTGGTTCTGCAGGAAGCGTCCGTTCTTTTGCCATATTTCTGAGTCCTATTTGTATGGTCTGACAATCAGTGGCAGCGTTTCACCCTCTTTACCTAACTCAGCACGAACACCCTTTGGGTTCAGAACTGTGATTGTTCCTGCGATGTCGTGAAGCGGGAAATCGCTCTTCGGTTGCGTGAATTCGATAGCGGCACGGTCGCGGTTGTCTTCAATGAAACAGTTGATGAAGTCGATGCCGCCCATTGTCTGAACGATGTCCGGTTGCGGTAAAGATAGCGAGATCGGTGACCATTCGCCTCCGAAGTGTCGGTCGTTGGCAGCGTTAATCACATTACAGTTCGTGAAGGTTACGCGCGCGCCTTTCAGAGACTTTTCTTGGACCTTGATACCGTAACCGACAGTGCTATCAACTGTGCAGTTATCGAATTCGATACTGCCTCCCGGTCCATCGTCTCCAATTTTCGTCACGCGGATGCCTGTTCCGTGCTTGCTACTTACGTGGCAATTCTCAAAGCGGAGCGTCACGTCCTCAGATTCACTAGTGGTGTGTGCCAAGAACACCTCAATGCCGTCCCCGACGTTATCGACGAACCGACACCCAGAGAATACCACATTTTTTATCCGTTGATCGCTTTTGTCAGGCTCAATGTCCACACCTGATGCCGGTGGGGTTCCCCATGTGTTTGAGAATTCGCAATTTTCGACTTTGAGGTTTTCAGCACTAATAACGCTGATACCTTGTCGGTAGTGATTGTCGCAGACGATGTCGCGTAGGACTATATCTTCAGAGGCGCGTCGGTCTTTACCACCGTCAACGTAGATGCCATCGCCGCCACTATCTTTGAGCGTCAGACCCGATACATTTACGTTTTTACTACCTCGGATTGATAACGTCATCCGCCATTCCGCCTTTGGATACTGTCCATACCAGCGGTGCCAATCGAGTTGTTCCAGCACAAGCCCGTTAATATAATCCTGTTTCCACATACGGCAGGTTGCGCCGTACCCACGGATCGTGAGATTCTCAATATCTTGAGCGGTGAACAGCGAGTCGCCACCGCCCCGATATTCACCGCGTTTTGCCGAGACGACTGTTCCGCGCTCAAAAATCAGTTCTTGATTTCCAGCAAGTTTGATCGGACGAATGATCCAATCCGTGCGTATATTAGGGACGATCAGCCGTTTTGCGCCAGAGTCAATAGCTGCTTGTAAGGTGTCCGTCGCGTCTTCTGGGTCAAATCCCCACCATGCTGCATTGGCAACCGTGCTTTTTCCAGACTGAACGTCCGCAATCGCTTCAAGATTTTTCATTTTTCACTCTCCATGGAGAGGTTATACGAAAATAAAGGAAGCTGCCCACCTGTCACAACTTAGACGTGCAGGCAGCTTTGTTCACTTTTTATCGCATTGTTTACGGACCGAAGGTCTTCTCATCGTCAAGAACCATCAGCGCGAACCACGTATTGATGTCTGTACGCTCTGGCGCGACCTTGTTGAGCATTCTCGTCATTCGCTCCTGCAAGTGTTCATCTGTAGGACCCATCTCTCGCATCCATTCGTTGTAGTCTTCGATATCTGCTTCGCTTTTCGGATAATCTGCCTTTAACCACGCTTCGATGTCTGCATCCGTCAACAATGTCTTCAGTGCTTCAGTGAATTCTGCAGCAGAGACTCCGAGGAAATCGAATGCCCTCCGATCAAATCCCGAGTTCTCGCCGTAGACATATTCCCCGAGTGTGTTGTTATGAAATGCTCGACCTTTATCAATCACCCGCGCGAGGTGAACCATCCCGCAGACATCTATATTATAAGGGCTGCGTGGCGCGCGGCGGTTGAGGTCTATGATACCGAAACTCAACTGATCGTCCAAATCTTGCAGTGCAACCCATGTGGTGATGTCCGTGCGACTCGGATCTATCTCTTGGATGCGTGCGTTAAACCGTTCTTGCGAGGTTTCATTGGGTGCGTAGTTCACCAATGTTTCGTTGAAGTCGTCAATTGCGTCATCCGATTTATCGCAGTTTTCGCGTACCCATGCGCCGATTTCGAGGTTGTTCGGATTATTTACTGCTGCCTCTTGAAAATCAGTGGCTGAAATACCGAGGAAATTCAGAATACGGACATCTTGACCGGAGGCGTCGCCGTATAGGTATTCGCCTATTTTCTCTGCGCGTTCTGCGCGTGCTTTGTCTGCCATGCGTGCGACCCCGCAGATGCCACCAATATCTTTGGCGCGTGCGCTGCGCGGTGGACGGGCAGTGAGATCGACCTGCCAGAAACTGCCCCAATCGTCGAGTTCCATGGATTGGAGTACTGTCGTAATATCGGTTCTGCCGGGGGCATAGAGTGCGAGCCGATCTTTCAGGCGTTGTCTGTGTGCGTCGGTATCGGGCAGTTGGCTGAGCGCCGCATCGTTAAATTCAGCGATCTCTGCCGCGGTTTTCCCGCTTGTTTCAAGCACCCAGTTTCCGAGCGCGGTATCGTCATGTTCACCAGCTGCTTCCGCGAAAGTGTCGGCTGAAATGCCTAAGAACGTTAAGACGCGCTGATCCAGCCCGGAGCTTTCACCGTAAATATATTCGCCGAGGGTTTCTGCGTTAGATGCGCGCGCTTTGTCTGTCATCCGTGCCGCGCCCACAATCCCGGCGACTCCGAGGTTTGAGGGACGACGCGGGGGTTGATATGTTAAATCCATAATGTGTGTCCTTCCAATTCAAGAGTAAAGTATCAAATCTTATGCTGCTATTGTATTGACATTTAAAATGGATGTCAATAAAAAAGATACTCAGTAATCAGCCATCAGTTATTTATAAGTGAGGACGAAGGTTTGATATTTCTCTTGACATTTTTTATTGAAGATGCTATATTTCTCTCAAAATATATGGAGGCACACAATGGGATTTCCTGTTTACGATTACCGCACTGATGTCCGGAATGTGTTGGTGACACCGCAAATTCGTTCACGATTCTTAAAGATGGAGCCGGGACAGAGTGCGCAACTTCATAGCCACGACTTGGGGCATGAGATTTTTCTGATTTTGGAAGGTCGCGTCGAATTTGAAATTGAGGGTGAAACCGAAGAGTTAGGACCAGGGCAGATGTGTGTCGCTTTGGCAGACCAGCCGCACACGGTGCGTGTCCTCGGCGATGAACCGATGACGATGTATCTGTCGGTTACGCCACATATCCACCCGACGCATACGCCGCGTACTGAAGATGGCGAACGGCTGCCACATAATTTCGTGCCTGCCCGTGCTTACGATGTTGAACCGGATATGCAAGTGTCCATATCGGAACTCGTTGCGCGTCAGGTGCACGCAGCAGAATTGCTTGAGGAACTGGCGCAGGCGTGTGCATCGGTGCAGCAAGAGATGGGTAATCAACTTAAGACTGCGGTTGCCGAAGGCGATGCGGATGCTGCTGCAGCAGCGCGCAAAGCGATGTGGGAAGCACTCTATCCGGTCTATAAGGCTACCGCTGAATTGGCGGAAGTCTGGAATATGCTTGCCCCACGCGCAAGTTAATTTGCGTTGCCATCCAGAAGTCTATAAGTCTTCATATTCCATTTTTCTGTTTTTTATTTGTTTTATATTAAGTTTTGTGATATACTTAATAGGGGAGGTATGTTCACCTAATTTACAAAGATTGTCTAATTTAAACCGAATTTGATTTGACAACGTTATAACATTAGGGTAAACTTATCTTTTACAAGTACCTCGTTACAAGCACCTCGTTTAAGCGAACCGCTCTTGCGCCTTTGACGGAAGCATACCACTCAGAAGGAAATACTATACTCGCGGCATATTTGCTAACGAACGAGGACTCGATTTCTGTGCCGAAAGGTAGAGAAAACGTCACAATATCAATGAACTATTATAAGGAGTGTCTTATGAAAGACCAGCTTTTTAATAGGAAAGTTTTTCTTTCCTTATTAGCTGTTGTAATGTGTTTAGGATTTACAGCCATGAGTTACGGTGCAGCTGTTATTTCCGTAGATCCAGCTACAGTTGAATCCCCGGCAGCTGGAGAGCAGCTGATGGTTAACATCAACATAACGGGTGGCGTAGGTGTCGCCGGATATCAAGTGACTGTCAACTTTGATCCAACTGCACTTAGTTATGTTTCTCTGGATTACAATGACAGCTACCGCCCCGACATTATAGCCTTGCTTAGTGCTGACTCGACAGGAGTCACGGTATCTGATGGTAGTGTCCAATTTGTAGCAGTTGGGGATGCCCCGGATGGTGATCACACGCTTGCTACGATAACTTTTGAAGTTGTTGAGGCAAAAGCATCTGCTATCACTCTGACAGAGGTCCAACTCTCTGGTGGTGCTGATGGCCAAGAAGTGTTGGAATCCACTACGATGGATGGCATGGTGACTGTCCCTGCTGCTGATGCTGATGCAGATGCCGATGCTGATGCCGATGCCGATGCCGATGCTGACGCCGATGCTGATGCCCCCGCAGACACCGATGCCGATGCCGATGCTGATGCCGATGCCGACGCAACTGCCGATGCTGACGCCGATGCCGATGCTGATGCCGATGCTGACGCCGATGCTGATGCCCCCGCAGAACCGGTTGTCGACGAACCCGTGGTTGATGAGCCTGTGGTTGATGAACCCGTGGTTGATGAACCCGTGGTTGACGAACCGACGGTAACCGAAGGTCCTGGCTTTAGTGTCACACTCGCATCTGGTTTGAACATGATCTCCATACCGTTGATGCCGGAAGAACCTTATACAGCCGCATCGTTGGCAGAAATGCTCGGCGCGACGATCGTCGTCCAACTTGATTCTGCAACGCAGAGTTTCGTCGGTTATACTATCGCTGATGGAGGCGACGGTTTTGGTATTGAGGGTGGCAGAGGTTATATCGTCAATACGCCAACTGGTGGTATGGTGAAATTCACTGGTAAGGCGTGGGACAACCAACCTGAACCTGAACCGATGCCAGATGAACCAGTTGTTGATGCCGACGCCGATGCCGACGCAACTGCTGATGCCGATGCTGATGCTGATGCTGACGCAGACGCCGATGCTGATGCCGATGCCGATGCCGACGCAACTGCTGATGCCAATGGTGCAGCTGCTGCACCCGCACTTTCTACCTTTAAGAGTGCATGGGCATTCATCGTTACCAGCGATATTCGCGGTATGGAAGCAGGCACAGGCTATACACTCGTTGCTGAAAACCTCCGCACAGGTATCATCGCTACGGAAAACGTTACCAGTGCTGTGAAACGTTCCTCCGCTGTCTGGGCAGACCTCAACCGCAAGAGCGTCGTTGAAGCCGGCGATAAACTTGAAGTCGCACTCTACGACGAACGCGGGAACATCGTCTCTGGTCCCTTCCAGCGCACGGTTTCAACCGCTGACATCCGCAACGCCTTCCTGAGTCTCCAACTCAACGTTGGCGATGTGCAGCCGAAGGACACGATTCTGGCGCAAAACTACCCGAACCCGTTCAACCCTGAAACATGGATTCCGTATCAGCTGAGCAAACCCGCTGAAGTGTCAATCCAAATTCACAATGTTGCGGGGCATCTGGTGCGTACGCTGGACTTGGGTCTGAAGCCGACGGGTTCCTATATGACCCCTGCGACAGCAGCGTATTGGGATGGTAAGAACTCGGTTGGTGAGCGCGTAGCAAGTGGTATCTACTTCTACACACTCCAGACTGCAAACTTTGCTGCAACCCGACGGATGGTTATCCTGAAGTAAACAGTTGTTAGTTGTCGGTTCGGTTTTTTTTTCAAAAAAACCTTTCAGTTGTCAGTTAAGACTCTCACTATGAGGTGCTCTTATCTTAACTGATAACTGATAACCGACAACTGACAACTATTAAAACAAATAAAACGCCCCGACCTGCCGGTTTAGCTAACCGCGAATCAACGCCGATTAGCAGTCGGCGTTGGGGCGTTTTTTTGATGTATACGTAAGGGAGAAGTTTTTGAATTATCTAAAAAATATATTACCGGTTTGCGGTGTGTTCCTGCTACTTTTCGTTGTCAGCAGCGGTAATGCATTCGCGTTCTCTTTTGGACCACCGGACGAGAAGACAGGCGCACCCAATGAAAACACCTGTGCACAAGCAGGATGCCACGTTGGCAATGACCTCAATGTCTCAGGTGGTTCCTTGATGCTGACAATTCCCGAAACATACATACCGAGTGAGGTATATACGATTGTTGTCAATTTGTCGCGTGCGGGACAGAGTCGTTGGGGATTTGAGATGACTGCACTGGATGCCAATGGGGCACGCGCTGGTGCTTTTGCTGCTGACACCGCTGGGAATACACAACTATCAGAAGCAAGTAGTAAACAATATATTAAACACACCTCTGCTGGAACGGCTCAAGGCACAAACGATGCACACAGTTGGGAATTTGAGTGGACTGCGCCTGATGCGGACATCGGTCCTATTAGTTTCTACGCCGCTGGAAACGCCGCCAATGGCGATTTCGGAACCGCAGGCGACTACATCTACACAGTACAGGAAGAATCGGTGTCCTTAGTTGCGGGTGTGTCCTTAGAAATTGTTGGAGATACAGCACTTTCTACGGTGGATGCTGTCGCAGGTGTGAGTTATACGCTTAAAGTCACGAATACCGGCAATGCGATGGATACGGTATCGCTTGAATCTTCAGCAGAGGTCGGTATTGGTGGGAGTGTGCTTGGCACGCTCAGTGAAAGCTCAATTGAACTTGAAGCCGGGGCATCTAAAGAGGTGACCTTGACGGTTAAAGGGGACTTATTGACAGAACCGAGCGATTATCCGATCACCGTGACTGCGACATCTGGAGCGGATAGCACGATGACAGCAGAAGTCACAACGACAACCACTATAGAAATACCGATAATTGCGGGTGTAGCGTTGGAAGTCGTCGGAGAAGCGGCTCTCTCTACAGTGGATGCCGTTGAGGGTGTGAGTTATACGCTTAAAGTCACAAATACCGGCAATATGACGGATACAATAACGCTTGAAGCCTCGGCAGAGGTCGGTATTGAAGGGAGTGTACTCGGCAGTCTCAGCGACAGCGAACGTTCAATAGAACTTGAGGCGGGTGCATCTGCAGAAGTGACATTGACAGTCGCTGGAGATCTCTTCACAGAACCCGGCGATTACCCGATCACCGTTACAGCCACTTCTGGGACAGATCGTACGATGACCGCGGAAGTCACAACGACAACCACTATAGAAGTGCCGCCGACACCTTGGGATGTCAACGACGACGGCACGGTGAATATTCAAGATTTAGTGCTTGTGGCTAACGAATTAGGTGCGTCTGGAGAAGGTCTTAAAGGGGATCTGAACGGTGATGGCACGGTGAATATTCAGGATTTAGTCATTGTTGCTTCGCATTTCGGTGAAGATACGAGCAATTAGTCTGTCCTGTAATTTTCGCGCGCCGTAAGGAATAGTATAGGCATAAGGCTACAATGGACTTCACTATTGTAGTCTTATGCCACATAATCCGGTGGCGGAATAATTATTTATTCAAACGCTGACCGGACTTAGGAATGTCTGGAAAGCCGGACGAGTACATTAACCCAGAGGACAGATAACACTATCAGGAAACTCATCTCTTTTTCCTTTCCTTGTTTTCAAGATATTTGATAATTTTGTAAAATATGAATACGTATCTTTGTAATACGTAAACTCTGTAAAAAGGTAACAAAAAAATTTGATTTTGCAGAAAAATTGCGTTAATTGTCTGAATCACGATCTTCAAGATCATAGTTTTTTTTACCGACTTCATCGTCACTGCGTAAATCTATAGCGTGGCAGAAATATAGGAAGTACGAATATGGGGACATCTAAATATCGCGTTGGAATTATTGGATGTGGTGGTATCGCTAATGCCCACGCCCGTGGCTATGAGGGCGTTGAACAGACGGAAATCGTCGCGCTTGCCGACCCGGTTCAAGCAGCACTTGACAAGTTCTCGGATACCTACGGTGTTCCGGCTGAAAACTGTTATTTGGATGCGCGCGAGATGTTGGATACCGAGAACCTTGACATCGTGAGCGTTGCGACTTGGCATAAACTCCATGCACCTATGACGATTGCTGCGTGTGCGCGGAGTCCAAAGGCGGTGCTTTGTGAAAAACCGATGGGTGTGAGTTTGGGGGAATGCGATGAAATGTTAATCGCTGCTAGACGGACTGATGTGAAAGTCGTCATCGGGCATCAGCGCCGATTTAATTCTGCGTGGACGGATGCCCGAAACCTCATCGCTGAAGGTGCAATCGGTGAACCGAGACAGGTTGTTTGCCACGGCGGACAGGGTTTATTGAATGACTGTTCGCACCTATTTGATATGATGCGCTATGTCACCGTAGACCCGGATCCGCAATGGGTTATCGGCAACGTTGAACGCAAAACTGAACGTTACGAACGCGATATTCAGATTGAGGACCGGAGTCTCGGAGTGGTCGGTTTTTCAAACGGCTGCATCGGTATGCTCACGCAGGAGATAGGCAGACCGAATTATCAAGGGGGCATCGTCTACGGTGCTGACGGTATTGCAGATGTAACAGAGGGGCGCGTCCGTCTCCTGAATAATAAAGCGACAGACTGGGAAGAACGTCCGTCTGATGGCGCGAACCAGCACGTTGCACAAGCCGCTGAACTCGTCGAGTGGATTGAAGGCGGTCCCGAACACCGCGGGGAAGCGAAACACGGACGCGCTGCTGTTGAGATTATCATGGCTATCTATGAGTCGGCGCGCATGCACGAAGTCGTTCAATTGCCTTTGCGGACGCATGCGAACCCGCTTGATTTGATGATCGAAAACGGTGATTTACCGATTGAACGTCCTGGACGTTACGATATCCGTGCGTTTTTGCTGCACGGCGAATCTATGAAACCGGAGTAGTTAACGAGTTATAAGTTATAAGTTATAAGTTATAAGTTAAGAGGCTCCGAGGGTTTCACATTTTTTAGGGACCGTCGTTACCCGATTGAAATGAAAGGTAACAAAGAGGCGTGAGAGATTAGAGAACAGACTTATAACTAAAAACTAAAAACTTATAACTAATAAAAACCCATGCAGATTACACAAGGTATTAGCGTCGGTTTGACAGCACTACGGCGTAACAAATTGCGTTCTGTGCTAACCACGCTCGGTATTATTATTGGCATTGCTGCGGTTGTGGCAGTCGTTTCTGTTGGCGGTGGTGCCGAACACCTCATGCTCGCTGAATTGGAACGGATCGGCGGTGCTGGCATGATCGTCTGTTTTCGGAAGGAGGCATTCCGAAGAGAGGACGGTTCGTATGTCCAAAACAAGCACCCGGAATACATTGAATACAAAGATCTCGCTTTTATCATTGAGCACTGTCCCTCTCTGAAACTGGCTACGGCACAGGCGCAGATGAATCTTCCGGTGTCCCATAAACACGTTAATCGGTCCCTTGAAGTCCACGGTGTCACCCCTTTCTACGAAGAGGCAAACAACTGGTTCATCCAAATAGGTCGGTTCGTTAGCGATAACGACCTTGAGCGAAGAGACCCTGTGTGTGTGATCGGGTCCGAAATCCATAAAGATATGTTTCAGAGGCAGGACCCAATTGGACTTGAACTCAGAGTCGGTCGAGAGCGGTTCACTGTGATAGGTGTGATGGAGGAAAAGGGTAACAGTATGGCGAGTGAAGGTTGGGATAATCGGGTGATCGTCCCCCTCACTGCAATGCAGATCCGTTTTATGGGGCAACGTAAAGGCTGGATGTACCTGTTTTGCCAAGCTGAGAGTTATGAAAAGGTCGAGCAAGCCGTTGCAGAAATCAAAGTCGCCATGCGGCAACAACACGGTGATGAGAAATACTTTGAATTTTTCACAGCGAAGCAGGTTATAAAACAGGTAGGGAATGTCAGTCGGATTGTTCAGATTCTGCTTGGTGGTGTCGCGAGTGTTGCTTTGTTCGTTGGCGGTATCGGGATCATGAATATTATGTTGGTCTCTGTGACGGAACGGACTCGCGAAATCGGTTTACGTAAAGCCATCGGTGCGAGACGGCGCGACATCCTGATTCAATTCCTGATTGAAGCCATTGTTTTAAGCATTTGTGGTGGTCTCATCGGCATCGTTATCGGCAGCAGCCTCGCTTCTGTTTCCGGTTTGATTATTTCGAGGTTGATGCAGGCGAGTTGGCCGGCTGTTGTCTCTATCCAAGCGGCGTTTATTGCCTTCAGCGTCTCCGCGTTCATCGGTGTATTTTTCGGACTCTACCCCGCCAACAAAGCCGCCGGTCTTACTCCCACAGAGGCGTTACGCCATGAATAGATTGACATCAAATTAATCACAAACTACGCGAGAGCGTAAGGGATACGTACTATGCCGAATCGAAGAACGAAAATCCGTGCGGCTGTCGTCGGGCTTGGCTGGCCCGGAATGCAGCATCTCAAAGGCTATACCATCGATCCGCGTTCAGAAGTTATCGCTGTCTGCGATTTAGATAAGGCACATGCTGAAGAAATCGCAGCACAACATAAAATACCGAATGCCTACACTAATCACTTAGAGATGTTGGAAAACAAGGATATTGACGCTGTTAGTGTCTGTCTGCCGAATTTCCTTCACGCGCCGATTTCTATTGACGTTTTAAACGCAGGGAAGCATGTGCTATGTGAGAAGCCTCCGGCTCGGAGCGCGCAGGAAGCAAAGGCGATGGCGGATGCGGCGGCTCAAAACGGTAAGACTTTAATGTACGCACTCGTCCAGCGGTTTGATGGGAGTTCCCAGAAACTTAAGCAGCTTGTCAAAGCCGGTGAACTCGGCGACGTTTATTTCGGTAAAGCCGCTTACGTCCGGCGGCGCGGTATTCCTATTGGCAAAGAGGGTTGGTTTGTTGATAGAGAACGTTCTGGTGGCGGTGCGCTCATTGATATCGGTGTTCACGCGTTAGATTGTATCTGGTGGTTAATGGATTCGCCGAGACCTGTTGAAGTTATGGGTGCCTCGTATGCTCACTTCGGGCATCTCGTGCCAGATGATGTTAAATACGATGTTGACGACGGCACTTTCGCGCAGATCCGCTTTGAAAACGGAGCGACCATTATCCTCGAAACAACATGGGCATTGAACCTACCGGGTGATAATTACATCAAAATCGCTGGCACAAAAGCGGGTGTTACCCTTAACCCCTTCACCCTTTACATAGAGTCAAACGGCAAGGAAGTCGATAGACCGCTTGACGCACCTTCAATCAACGGCTTTGATGAAGAGGTCAAACATTTCGTGGAGTGCATTGTGGAAGGAAAAGAACCAATTTCTTCTGCTGAACAAGGGATTATGCTGATGCAGATGCTTGACGGCATTTATGAATCCGCGGAGAAAGGTCAGTCCGTGTCTATCGCTGATCTGAGTCGCGCGAAGGGATGAAATCCCTGTTTTTGACCTCCCATGTCTATTTGGCGTTTGCGGGGAAGTCGTTTCAGCGGCGGATGCAATATCGGGTGGCAAACCTCGCGGGGTTGACGACCAATTTCTTCTTCCTATTGGTTCATATTTTTGTCTATACTGCTTTCTATGCGGCGCGTACGGATCCGCAACCCCTTAACCTGAATGAGATTATCACCTATTTCGTTCTTTGTCAGGTCTTTTTCATGCTCATGCCGTTTTGGGGCGCCCGCTCTGAAGTTACAAGCGCGATTAAAGATGGAAGCGTCGCACTCCAATTAACTAAACCTGTTGATTTTCATACCTACTGGTTGGCAGATGAATGTGGAAGAGCCTGCTATTACTTACTTATGCGGGGACTTCCGACCTTCCTTATCAGCATCCTCTTCTTTGAGGTCGCGATTCCAAATCAACCGACTGTTTTAATGGCGTTTATCGTTTCAATGACGCTTGCGACTCTCATGAGTGCTGCGATCACGATAACAATTTTTAGTTCGGCGTTCTGGACGCTGGATACAACAGGCATTTCTGGTCTCTCTTATTCCATAATCACCTTATTTTCTGGGATGTTGGTTCCGATTGCGCTATGGCCCGAATGGTTAGCACATACCGCTGCATGGTTGCCATTTTCAGGACTGATTGATGTTCCGTTTAGTATCTATTTAAGCAAAATTACTGGGGCTGAGGTCTGGACGGCTATAGGCAAACAGATGGTATGGACGCTCTTTTTCATCGGGTTGGGACGTGTCCTTTTAAGTCGGGGGTTTTCGCGGTTGGTTATACAAGGCGGTTAGCATGCACCACCTTTCGCTCTACTTCCACTTCGTTAAACTTCGCATCCGATCACAGATGGAATACCGACTCTCGTTTATCTTTGATCTGTTTGCGCAAGCGAGCGTCTCTATCATTGATTTTTTCATGATTGCGCTCCTTTTTAACCGTTTCAAAGAGTTAGCGGGATGGAGTCTATGGGAAGTCGGGTTCCTCTATGGCATGATCGGTATCTGTTTTGCTGTCGCTGAAATGATGGGGAGAGGTTTTGATGTCTTTCAAAGAAATGTTGTGCGCGGAGACTTTGATACGATGCTTGTCCGACCGCTCGGCACTTTTTATCAGGTTTTCTCGAATGAATTTCTATTGCGTCGGGTCGGGCGGATCGCGCAAGCACTCGTTGTGTTTCTGATTGCTAATTCGCAGTTAACGATAACTTGGTCATTTGCTAAGGTCGGGTATCTACTGATTTCGCTAGTGAGTGGCACCTGCTTTTTTATTGGACTTTTCGTGATTGGCGCGACGAGTTGTTTTTGGACTGTCCAATCTATTGAGATCATCAATATTTTCACGAATGGCGGCGTTTTCATGGGAAGTTACCCGTTCGGTATTTATCGTTGGTGGTTTCGGCACTTTTTCACTTTTATTGTTCCACTGGCGTGTGTCAACTATTTTCCGTCGCTCTTTTTATTGGAGAAGGTTGCGTCTTCTGGAACTTCGTCACTCGGTGTGCAATTAGCACCCTTCGCTGGATTCCTTTTTCTCGGTGTTACGATGCTGTTTTGGCGGTGGGGTGTGTTGCGCTATCAAAGCACAGGGCATTAAATGGCTATCAGCCATCGGCTTTCGGCTTTCAGAAGTTCATAAAGTCCGTAAAGTGTTTCTAAAATCTGTAAAGTTCCTCTCACTGCGAGGCATTCGCAACTTTAGCACACTTTGAAACTTTAGCACACTTTCTAACATTGATAATTGACAATCAATAACGGTAAATCCATGATTGAAGTTGATAACCTCAGCAAGACTTTCAAAGTCTATCACCACCGTAAAGGTTTCTTTGGGAGTTTTGTGAACCTCTTTTCGCGCAAACACCGCATCGTCCGAGCAGTGGATAACGTTTCGTTCTCTGTAGCGCGTGGCGAGATCGTGGGGTATTTAGGACCAAACGGTGCCGGGAAGTCAACGACTATTAAGATGTTGACCGGTATTTTAGTGCCGACATCGGGCAGTGTGACTGTGAACGGCTATATCCCACATCGGCAACGCAAGGAAAATGCGAAGCGCATCGGGGTCGTATTTGGGCAGCGTTCACATCTATGGTTCGATTTGCCTGTGCGGGAATCGTTCGAGTTGCTACAGCGTATCTATCGGATTCCGGAGGCACAATATCGGCACAATGTAGAGATGTTCGACGAATTGCTGAATCTTGGCGATTTTTTTCAGACCCCTGTCCGTCAGTTGAGCCTCGGTCAACGGATGCG
>JAAXHI010000190.1:17757-25259 GCA_012270875.1 Candidatus Poribacteria bacterium
GATGATGTCGAAAAATTGTGCAAGCGTGTCATTCTCATAGACAACGCGCGGCTCTGTTTCGATGGGGAACTCGCTACACTCCGGCGGTTGCTTTCAACGGAGCGGCTTTTGAGTGTCGATTATGCTGAAGCCTATCCAGACATCAGTATCCCGAATACACATATTGTGTATCGGGACGGTGTTCGCGTGCAGTATCGGTTTTCCGCAGAAGAGATGAGCGCGGCGGATCTCATCGGTGCAATCCTCCAAAAATTCAGGATTGTGGACATATCGGTTCAGGAACCCGATATTGAGGAATTAATCAAAACTGTTTACGAAGACAACCTCGCGCTTGAGCAGAGACTCGCCGAAACGGACGCAATTGACTTGACAAATCCAAAAAGCATAAGGTAAAATGTATAAACAGGTTTTAGTGAACTCAAGTATGTCGGATGCGTCTATAAAAAATAGGCGCGTTTACAAATGGAATCTAATTTCCATAACCAAAAGGAGCAATTCAAATGGTAAAAAATATGAGGGTACTCTGCGCCCTTGCTGCACTTCTCACGGCATTCTGCTACGTGAACGCAGTTGATGCGCAGGATTTCGTAACAGACGGACTCGTTGCCATGTATACGCTCAATGAAGCCGATTTGGATGGCAAGGTTGTCAAAGATATGCTTGGTAAAAACGATGCAGAACTCGTCGGTAAACTCAAGTTTGTTGATGGCGCAACAGATGGCACCGGGGAAGCGATGGAGTTTGAAGGGGAACCCGACAACTACGTTATGATCCCTGATATGGGTGACTTTGAGTTTGTATCTATTGAATGCTATGCCTTGGAAGCGCAGTTCGGCGGTATTCAAGGCATTGTTTCAACGTGGATGTGGGAAGCAGGCAAAGTCCATTTCAAATTTGAGGGCAATCAGATTCAGGTTCATAAGAACGACGGTGTCAAGATCCGCTTAGCCGCTGAAACCGATACGTGGTATCACATCATTTACACCAGCAATACCAAAGATAATGAACTTAAGCTCTACGTTGATGGTGAGTTGGTTGATGAAGGCAATGCGGGTACGACCCCTGAAAACATGAAGGAACGGCGCATCGGTAGTGAACACAACGGTAGATACCTCATCGGTATGATGGATAATGTCCGTATCTACGACCGGATTCTTGAGGAAGACGAGGTGAAGCAGAATTTTGAATCGAAAAGCGATCAATTACCTGTGGAACCCGCTGGCAAACTCTCAACGACTTGGGGATACCTCAAAGGATTGAGAAAGTAAAAAAGGGGCTAACGGAAACCGAACCCTGTTGAAAGTATAGGTGAGGTCTCCGTGCCTCAATCAAACGAAAATGATAACCAAGTAGTCATTCAATTGCAACTGCTTAGAGGAGATAAGATGTTTTTTGAAACACGCTATCTGAAGTATACACTCGCTGCAATTGCTGTCATTGCGCTCAGTTTCGCGATGGCACCCATAAGCGATGCGAATCTTGACGAAGACTCAATTGCGGGGATGTGGACATTTGAAGAGGGCAAAGGTAAGGAAGTAAAAGACCTCTCCGGTAACGGATCCGATGGTGAATTTGTCGGCGACCTGAAGTGGGCGAAGGGCAAATTCGGCGGCGGGTTGGAGTTTAACGGCGCCGACACTTGGGTCAAAATTGGGACCAAGGGCGAAGATAAAACGTTGGCAGCTCTCGATTTCAAGGATTCCAAAGGTTTTTCGATCCATGCTTGGGTTTATGCCGCGGAAGATCCGACAGGTAAATGCGTCATCTGGAAAGGACTCGGATGTTCCACTTGGTCGCAGTTCTTGCTCGGAACAGGTGCGCATGAGAATGGTCAAAATAGCACGCAGGCAGCATTTCACATCCGCGCCGCGAACGGTGGTGCAAAACTGGAAGTCCTCGGCGACGAACTCCCGGCTAAAGAGTGGGTACACCTCGTCGGCACATGGGACGGTTCGCAGCTTCATGTCTATGTTAACGGCAAGTTACAGAACAGTGAAGAGGCCAAGGGACCGCCTTGGGCATCCCCTGAAGAGGTCTATATCGGCGCAGATCCGGGTTGCGGTAAACGCTGCCAATGGAACGGTATCATCGATGAAGTTGTCATGTTTAATGTCACACTTGACGATGATCAAGTCGCAAAACTCGGTGAAGGGATTGAAGGTGCCTTAGATGTTGATGCCGCAGGAAAAATGGCGACAACTTGGGGTAAACTCAAATCCACCCGATAGTCGCTTGAAATATGCACTGTGTAAATAATAAACGGTGTACTAAAAATGAGATGTCCGCCTAAATTTGGCGGGCATCTTTGCTTAATGGCAAATCCTATGAAACCGATTCAAAAAGCCGTTATCCCTATTGCTGGATACGGGACACGTCTCTTTCCGGCAACAAAAGCCGTACCGAAAGCGCTCTTTCCGATTATCGCGCAAGATGGGATCGCGAAACCCGTCATACAGTTGATTATTGAAGCGGCATTATCGGCGGGTGTGGAAGCGGTGTGTATCGTTGCGCAACCCCAACAAGTCGATCCGATTACCGACTATTTCTCTGGGACCGTCGCCGATGCGATTCTCGAAAAGCCGGAATTGGCAGCGCAAGCACATCGGCTGGCGGAAGTAGGACAACGCTTGCATTTCGCTATTCAGGAGAAACCGGAAGGATTCGGACACGCCATCTATTGTGCAAAGGATTTCGCTGCGGGTGAGCCGGTTATGATTCTGCTCGGGGATCATCTCTATATTTCGGAATCAGAGACCTCGTGTGCCAAACAACTCATGGATGTCTACACAGAGGTTGGGCAATCCGTAACGGGCTTAGATCTTTGCCACGAAAGCGAACTCTCCGTCAACGGCATCGCTTTTGGCAGTCCGTGTGTGGAATCCGAAAGGCTTTATACACTACAGCAAATTTCCGAAAAACCAACTGTTGAATTCGCACAAAAACACCTCCGCGTCGAAGGAATTCCAGCGCAGCAGTATCTCTGTAACTTCGGCATAGACCTTCTTACACCCATCCTCTTTGATATACTGGACTATAACTACAGACACCGAATCGTAACGCACGGCGAGATTCAATTACGGGATGCGATGGCAGAGATGATAAAACAGGAAGGTATGTCGGGTTACCGCGTCGCGGGTCAGCGTTACGATACAGGCAACCCACAAGAACTGCTTAGGACTGTGAACGCCTTCGGATTACAGGGTCCTTATCGGGATGTTTTGCTTAGAAGACGTTTTGTTTGACAACAAGTTTCAGATGTGTTACTATGTAAGTTGAAAACTATCCAAGCGACAAGTATGGCCCAAGTTGTCTGATTCTCGGGTTCACCCGATCTAAAAGACCTCTGCATATTCAATGTAGTTATCCATCAAGACCTTTGGTTAAGATCATTACTTTGTATGAACCTGATCCGTTGCGATGGTTTAATTTCAAAAGGAGGAAAAAAAATGTCTGACAACGTGGCTTGGAATGAAACTTTAGTTGAGAAGAATGTGACGTACACTATTGAAATTAATGGTCAGTTCGTCCTGATTGAGAATGTGCCTGCCCGAGTTAACGTTGATACGGGCGAAAAATACTTTTCGCCAGAAACTGTTGAGCGTTTACATCAAGCAGTATGGGGCAAATGCCGCCCTATCCGTACGATCGTAACACCTGTGTACGAATACACCGAATTGGCCCAACAATAGGAAACTTGACTTCGTTTGAACAATTTCTTAGTCTAAGGTTTCCCCGACCGCTAATGTGACAATTTCCACATCTTGAGAAGCCGTCAGTTCACGCAGTTCTTCGGGGGTGCCTGTTAAGAGTGGGAAGGTGCCGTAATGGATCGGCAGGATCGCTGGCACGTTGAGCAGTTGTGCGGCATAAGCGGCTTCACGGGGGCCCATCGTGAAATGGTCGCCGATAGGGAGTAGTGCGAGATCGGGTTGGTAGATCTCACCGATAATCCGCATATCCCCGAAGACGTTTGTATCCCCAGCGTGATAAATCTTATAGCCGTTTGCGAATTCGAGCACGTAGCCTGCGGGTTCACCGAGATAAACCGTCGTGCCGTCTTCTTCTGTGAAGCTGCTGCTATGGTTTGCTGAGACCATCGTCGCCTTTGTGCCTCCGACCGTGACAGTTCCCCCTTTGTTCATTCCAATGGTGTTGTCAACGCCTTGTTTACCGAGCCATCCTGCAATTTCGACGATGGACACAACCGTTGGCGCGTGTTTCTTAGCGAGTGGCACGGCATCGCTTATATGGTCAGCGTGTCCGTGTGTTATGAGTATCACGTCAAGCGCGTCGAAGGTTTTGAGTGCATCGGGACAGACGGGGTTATTTGTCACCCACGGGTCGATGAGGAGTGTCTGTCCATCTGCTACGATTTTGAAGGTGGAATGTCCGAGCCATGTCAGACGAATACCGTTATTGAGTTTCATGCTATCTTTTCAAAATCTCCTTTAGTCTTTGCGCGATAATTTCTATTTCTCCGGGCATCAAGGTCTGTCCATTAATCAGTACGCCGTTCGCGCCTGCGCCTGCAATATCAATAGAGGGTTCACCTTCCGCGAGTTGCTGAAGGATTTCATTGCGTGTAATGCCGAGGTGTTCCTCGTCGAATCGGATTTCGGTGCGAGGCATCGGTTGCCCGGCTTCGGAGGGGAAGCTGCGGTGGACGGTAACGCCTTGAATGTCCGCAAATACGTCGTCATAGTAGGTAACCTGATCCTCGTAAGACTGCTGTAATTCTACGTGGTCTCGGTTCACGTACCATTCCACAGCGGCGAGTAGTCCGACCATCTCTTCTTTACCGACTTTCATACCTCTACCGATAAAAGGGTTCGGCGGTCCGTTGAAAGCGATCGCCTCAATCAGCGATGCTTTTCCGACGATCAATCCGCTACTCTGGGGTCCGCATAGACCTTTTCCGCCACTGAAGAGTGCCAGATCCGCGCCCATCTGTGTAAAACGCCACAGGTTTTCCGGCGGTGGCAGCTGCGCTGCAGCATCAACGATGAGTGGGACGTTATGCCGCTTCGCGATTGCGATGGCTTTTTCATAAGGCACCCAGAGGTGTTCTCTGCCGGGGTTCGCGAAGTAGAAGATCGCGGCGGTCTTCTCCGTGATAGCGTTTTCTAACGCGTCGGGAGAGGTTCCGTTCTCGTCGCCTATCTCCACGAATGTAACGCCGACTTGACGAACAGCAAAATCGTATCCAACGCGACCGTGGCGATGGACGATGACTTCGTTCTTCATTGACGTATCGAGATGGGGTAATTTCTCACGCTTGGTAGCATCAAGTCCGGTGATACACGCGGCGGTGCTAAGCGTTAAGGCAGCGGCGGCACCACAAGAGACGTAGGCGGCTTCGTTGTGGGTGAGTTTCGCGATCTCTTCACCGACCCGTTTTTGAAGTTCGATGATGTCTACGAAATGCTTGGAAGCATCAACCATCGCGGCGACGACTTCAGTCGGCATAATGGAGCCGCCGAGTCGCGTAAGCGTTGCGTTGCCGTTAATCACTGTGCGGATGCCTAAGCGTTCGTAGATGTTCATTTTTTAGTAGTTATAAGTTGTTGGTTATAAGTTATAAGTCTGGTTTCTGATGCTTGATTATTTCTTTGTAACCGTCGCTTCTTAATTGAAGTACCGGCGGTTACCAAAAGATATTGGACAATCGGAACCCTCTTAACTAAAAACTTATAACTTATAACTCTAAACTATTTATCCCACTTCCTCACCGTCTAATTTACCGACGTGGAGATCAATCTCCTCGCGGGTCTCGATTTTGTCCACTTTACCGTCAGCCATGTGGAAGATGCGGTCGGAGACATCTAACATCTTGTGGTCGTGTGTCGCTGTGATGATGGTTACACCATTTTCATCGTTGAGGCGACGGAGCAGCGCAATGATTTCCAACCCGGTTTTGGTATCGAGGTTTCCAGTCGGTTCATCGGCGAGGACGATCGCTGGGTCGTTGGCGAGCGAGCGTGCGATTGCGACGCGCTGCTGCTGTCCACCGGAGAGTTCTAACGGTTTGTGCTGCACGCGGTCACCGAGTCCAACGAGCGAGAGAAGATCAACGCCTTTCTCTCTGCTCTCGTCGGCACTCATCCCCGCGAAAATCATCGGGAGTGAGACGTTTTCGAGTGCCGTCATAACCGGGATGAGGTTGAACGACTGAAAGATATAACCGATTTTCCGGCAGCGGAGCCAGGCAAGTTCGTAGGCATCGAGTTGTGCGATGTCCACTTCGTCGATGTAGACTCTGCCTTCAGTGGGTTTGTCGAGTCCGCCAATCATATTGAAGAGCGTCGATTTCCCGGAACCGGAGGGTCCCATGATTGAGATGTATTCACCGCGCTGGATTTGGAAATTGACACCACGGAGTGCGTCAACGGTCTGCGTGCCCATCTCGTACCGTTTGATGAGGTTTCGGACGCGGACTGTGTTCTCTTTGGGAATAAGACGCTCGAAGCGTTCTGGTGTTTCGGCGAAAGCTGCGCCAACATCACCTATTTGTTCGTTCATTTTTTTTCTCCTGATTGGTCGTCAGTTTGTCTTGCAGTGAGAGTTGTCAATGTTAGAAAGTGTGCTACGGCAGATAAAATCAGTAAAGTGTACTAAAGTGCCTAAAGTCTGTAAAGTTGTCCGAGGACTCTTCTCAACTTTCTAACTATCAAACTNNAAACTTTAGAACACTTGCAAACTTTCTTACCTTTAGAAACACTTTACGAACTTCTTTAACTGAAAACTGATAACTGACAACTACTCCTTTATCGTCTCAATAGGGATCCAAGAAATCCCGGTTTTGCGGGTTCGGGTTCCGACATTGCTGATGTGTCCTGTTGTGGGATCGCAAACCCGATGAAATTTCGTTTGCCGAGTTGCTGCATAAACGTAAAGAGCGATGTTTCTGCCTCTTTACGGGTCAACTGGTACTGGTTCTGAACGCTCTTAATAATCTGCGAAATTGTATGCTTGCCATCGCACATCTGCCACACATAGGTTCCGATAGAATCCAAGACAATCACTCTCTTGTTCGGAAGCATAAAGAGTTTGCTTGCCAGCCGTACCCAGAGTTTATCTTTTTGGGGGACGACGAGTGAGGCTTCGCCTTTATCGTCTATCTCCCAAGTAATCAACTGGTTCCGCACAGGAAACGATTTCATGACCCGTGTTCTGTCCACGTCGGGACGTTTCTTGAGTTTGAGGGTATAAAGGATTCTATTTAGCATATTGGCTTTCGGCTTTCGGCTATCAGCCATCAGTTAAGAAGTTTTTATTTAACGGGAGTCTCTTTGCTGATTGCTATTAGTGGCATTTAATGCTTTCAGCGACTTTTTGGACAATCGGATGCGCATTGTTGCTCCCGATGGATTGGATGACATAGATACGGTTGGAGTGATTGCATCGCCAGAGATGAAACGCGAGGGCTGTCCGTTTGGAAAGCTTATCGAGCATCAACACCGGACTGAACGGTATACCGTCGTAAAGTCGTGTCTGTTCTCCAA
>JAAXHI010000576.1 GCA_012270875.1 Candidatus Poribacteria bacterium
TAACGATTTATGAAACACCCTCAGATAATTAAAGTGATCTTTAATGTGGGGGATTAGCTCAGCTGGGAGAGCGCTTGCATGGCATGCAAGAGGTCACCAGTTCAAGTCTGGTATCCTCCACTTTTTATTTTGTCTGCTGCGGTATTTCGTCCGTTTTCTTGTTCGTTTGCGACTTCGTTATTCTGCGGGGGACACCGTTATCTAAGATGCCTAAAAGCGTTAAATGGAGTTGGGCTTGTGTCGGCAATATCTCAATCAACGCTTTCTCAGTCTTATCAATTTGTGCTTGTGTTTCCTCGCGTTTCGCTCGAAATTTGTCCAAAGTTTCTTGAATCTCCGTATCTGTAACAAGCGAGTCCTTCGCAAATCGGTTTAAAGTTTTCAAGTCTTTGACTGCCTGAATCTCCTGTTGGCGTTTCAACTCCCATAACGCTTTAAGTTCAGTCTGATGTGCGGGTGTTACGCCAAGATCCGCCCATGTTCTTGCCTGTTCGTTTTTATTTTCACGCTGTTGTGCCCACGCGATAACCCCACAAAGTCCAACGCATATAAGGATACTTACGGTTCGTTTTATCCAGATATGCGAATATCGCTTTCGCAGCCGCTTGCCGTCTTGCATGATTTTCCTCCAACTTTTATGGATATAGAGCCAAGTATAGAAATCATAATAACATAGGAGGCAGTGGATGTCAAGAGTAAACCTAACATCCGCAGAGGCTGACTGCGATTGCTGACCGCTAACGGCTAAAGACAATTTCACTTGACAAAAAATACCATATCTATTAGAATTATTTAGAATATGATGCCTCAAACGTTCGTACGCTACACGGAGAGGCTCTCGATGCAAAGGGGGATTGAATGCTTTATAAAGGGTTAGAATTGGATCGGTTTCAAGAGGAAGCGATCGCTGCAATTAATCGGGATACCTCGGTTATTGTCACCGCACCGACGGGGGCAGGCAAAACCGTTATCGCAGAGTACGCTGTCGAAAAGTGTCTTGAGGAAAACCACCGCGTTATCTATACCGCACCGATCAAAGCCCTCAGCAATCAGAAATATCGGGACTTTTATGCTGAATACGGCGACAAAATTGGCATCGTTACCGGCGATGTAGTGCTAAATCCGTATGCCCAAGTGTTGTTGATGACGACCGAGATTTTCCGGAATACCATCTTTGATGATATTGAACGGTTACAGGACGTTTCTTACGTCATCTTTGACGAAATTCACTATATTAATGATATTGAGCGCGGTACCGTCTGGGAAGAGAGCATTATTTTCGCGCCGCAGCATATCAAATTTGTCTGCCTGAGTGCCACAATTCCGAACATCAATACATTCGCGGAGTGGATGCAAAGCGTACGGGATATTGACATTGAGACCGTTGAAGAATTAAAACGACCCGTCCCTTTGGAGCATCATCTCTATTTTAAAGATTACGGTATTGGTGCTGTAAAACATATCGCTGCGCTGCGGAGCAGAGCACAGCGCGATGGACGTAGACCCAAAAAATCTGATCCGCTTAATAAGAAACCTGTAAATAATGAGAAACCTGTAAAAGGGTTTTCATCTGATTTCACAGAGACACGCCTTGTTCCACATCTCCGTCGTGAGAAGCAGCTGCCCTGCCTCTATTTCTGTTTTAGTCGAAAGGGGTGTGAAGAAAACGCTTTCTCATTAGTATTCGGATCGCAGTTGCAATTGCTGAATAAAAAGCAGAAAGTAGAGATTCTACGCCAATTTGACGAACTCTGTGTCCAGTTTGACATCGTTGAAGAGAAAAAGATTACTGAATTCCGTAGACTGGTGAGTTGTGGTATCGCCTATCATCACGCCGGTATGTTACCGACGCTCAAGGAGGTCGTAGAAAGGCTGTTTACCTCTGGGTTAATTCAACTCCTCTTTACCACAGAAACATTTGCTGTTGGTATTAATATGCCTGCCTGTTCTGTCGTTTTTGATAGCCTTGAAAAATTTGATGGTATCGGATTCCGCTATCTCAAAGCGCGGGAATATCATCAGATGTCAGGACGTGCTGGCAGACGCGGTATTGATACAATCGGTTACGTTTACGCCCAAATTATACCCGAATACGCCGATTCAGATGAGATTAAAGGCGTTGTTGCTGAAAAGATAGAGCCGATAGAGAGTCAGTTTAACCTCTCCTATTCCAGTATTCTTAATCTTTATGAGAAATATGGCGATGACATATACGATGTCTACACCATGAGTTTAAGCAACCATCAGAACCGAGTACGCGTCGCGAATCTCAACAAACAGATCGCCGTAAAAACGGATAAACTTCAGGCACTCCCTGAACCAGAGTGCATCCATGACGGCATCGAGGGAATTAAGCAGATTCAGAAACATTATCGGCACAAACGGGATCATGAAAAAAATCTCCAGCGTTTGCATGTAGAGATGGCACAAATTAAATCGGAGACGCGAGGCAAAAGGCGAAAAAAAGAACGCAGTAAGAGATTAAGGACGATTCACAAACAGATAAAGCGGTTTCAAACGCACGCAGAGGAGAGCTTGTGTGACGGATGTCAGCACTTACGCACCTGTACCGGGAGATATAAAACGATCCGCAAAGAAGAGGAACGACTTCAGAAACTCAAAAAGCGAACGACGATTATTGAGAACGATCCCCGACAGCAGATAGCCGCGCGGCTTAAAGTACTCGAGGAATTAGGATATATTGAAGCACAAGCAGTGCTACCACGCGGGAGTACCGCCGCACATATCTATGGGTATGAAGTCCAGTTGACCCAATTACTGTTTAGCGGTATTTTTGAAAGACTTACGGAAGACGAAATTAACTGTCTCATGGTAGCGATCGTCTCGGAACCGCGTAAAGATGGTTACTTTAAACGTCTCAAGAATGAACGTTTATTAGACATACTGTACGCTGTCAGTTCTGAAATCTCAAGCATCCAGTATTTAGAGGTCAAACACAAGGTGACAGAAATTACGCCTATGTTAGAACTCCGGCTTTGTACGGCGATGCTGGCGTGGAGTCGCGGTTGTGAGTTTGATAAACTCGAAAAATATGCACATTTAGATGCTGGCGACTTTGTCCGAACCTTTCGACTCGTCATTGATCAACTCCGTCAAATCCGCCGTGCTATGGCTGGGCATACAGCCCTCGTGGATAAACTCAATCGGTGCATCGAAAAAATTAATAGAGATGTTGTTGATGCCGAGCGACAATTGCGGATCGGGCAGGAAAGTCTTGAGGAAACGGCAACGGCAGACGTTATTGATACCGACGAGTCGCCACCTGTTGCGCCTGAAGAATCCGATAATACCGAGCCAGAAGACGCTGTATTGCTTTCTTCGTAAGTTTGCTTCAGATAAGAAAAATACTTGTAATATAAGACGATCTATATTAGAATGGTAGCATCAACAGATATAGATCTTGGATATGTAGGTACACTGTTATGTAGTGTACAAGAAAAGATTAACATTTTGATAACAATTGAAGGAGAGACACATGGCAAATCAAGACTTCAATTTGGCTGGTTCCGTTAAAGTGCGATCGGCTGAAAAAGATGATGCAGCGCATTTACACTCATATTGTTTCCCCGAAAAAACCAAGACGCAGGTTACGAAAGAATTGGATGCCGATTTAGCAGAAGAGAGTCAAACACACCGACTTGTCGCGGAGGTCGGCGGCTATCCGATTGGACAAATTTCCATAACGCGGAGTGCCGTTGATCCTGAAATCGCAGAAATAGGTGATCTCGCTGTGTCCGCGCCTTTTCGTCCCTTAGGGGTAGCTGACCACCTCGTGGCTGCCGCTGAGGCGGCAGCAGCAGATGATGGCATAGGCACCCTCGAAATCGAACTTCCGTCTTCGGAGGCGAATGTTATACAGCGATATAAGGATTGGGGTTTCACTGAAAAACCGCTCGTTGTTCTCCAGAAAGCACTCGGAGAGGCACCCGCAGAAGAAGCGGAAGACGCAGACGAGGATGGAGAAGAAGACGAGGCTGCTGACACAGGCGGTGAGCAGCAAAACCTGCTTGATTCTTAAGAATATTAGAAGAACTTAGGCATCTCACTTTGTTGTAGGCGCGTTTGTGAAGTGCCTCGTTTCAGAAGGCGCGTGCCTACAAACAGGAGAATTTACAAGAACCTCCAGCCGGAATTGCGGGAACAAGTTGTCTCTACGAACTTTGAATCAAGCGAGGCTTGAACGGCGTAGGGGGTGTGAGTGGTTCTCGTGCTGACCGCATAAGGAAATCGAATATGAAGAAAATCTGGCTTGCTTTTGTACTCGTCCTTTTTAGTATTGGATGCGGCACCCAGAACGAAAACCTCGCGAAGGGCAAGGAATTGATTAAATCGGATAAACGGCGCAAAGAAGAACGCGCTGTCCGAGAATTTAAACTCGCGCTGCAGCAACCGACAGATAACGCCGAAGCGCATTATCTGCTTGGGCTTTATAACTCCCAAGAATTTTACGAGCCTAATACGACTGACTGGGCGGAGGCGTCAATCGCTGAACGCGGCGAACAGATGTTCCTTGCGTATCAAGCAGAAAAAGGTAAATATCTTGAGAGACTCGTTTTTGAAACGCTCCGCGATGATGACTTGGATATCCAAAACGCCGCACTTGATGCCCTAAAACGCGTCTATAAACAAGGGGGTCAGAAACGGCTCCTCAGTCAACTTCAGAAAGCGATTAAATCGAACGACAATCGCGATAGACACAACGCACATTGGGTCCTCGGGAACCTTGGCAAAGATGACCCGAACACGATTGTACCTATCCTCGTGAAACTTCTGGAACACCGGCGCACGGAAACCCGTTTGAATGTCGTTAAGGCACTTGGGGAGGTTGGCAGTGAAAAGGCGATTCTGGCACTCGCTACAGTGATTGAATCCGGTTCCGCCAAGTGGGAACGCGACCGAGAAGAACCGGAGGTCCGTCAACTCGCTGTCGAAGCACTTGGAAAAATCGGGGGTGCTGCTGTGCCAGAGTTAGTCAAAATTGTAGAAAACAAAGGGTCGTCGCTACGCGTTGATGCGATACGCGCTTTAGCAGTCCTCGGCGACGAAAAAGTTGTGGAGCCGCTCTTAGACGCTTTGAAAGAACAGAGCAGTCGAGATGTCGCTATCCCTCTTAATTAAATCGAAAGTCGGACGCGCACCTTTCGGTGCAGCTGGCAAGCCGAAACTTGCTATGAAATGGGAAGGAGAAAAAATGGAAAGGTTCGACAAACTTCGCTACTTGATGTTTATCCTACCGCTTTTGGCAATGAGTGTCGGACTCGGCTGCGACAATCAATATTACGATGAACGTTTACAAATGCAAGTCCAACAATTGGACAGCGACCTCAAAGACCGTTGGTCAACGAGTGGAGTCGTGGTCTTAGATACTACGCCGAATGGACCCGCGGATAAGGCGCAACTTGAGAGCGGTGAACTCATCTCTTATGTTATCGCAGAATATCCTATCCGAAGTACTGGCGACTTTAACAACGCAGTGAAAAACGGGTTAGATGAAGATAATAACTTCGTTCTCTATTTAAAAGATAAACCTCCGCTTCGCATCTCCCTTCGTAGACAAGGCGATAAAGTCGGATTGAGTGTAAAGGGCAACGGCACCGTCCGTGTTGAAGACATCCGTCCCGGGACCCCTGCCGCGAACACCGATATTCAAATAGGCGACGTTGTTGAAAAGATTGTTGATGAACGCAAAATTTATAGCCTTGATGACTATAAGAAAACGATCAAGAAACTCACGAAACAGTCGGTCACGTTCCGAACCACTGAATTGATCGGTGTGAAAATTGCTGCTGTGAGCGCACTTGGCGATTTGGGGGATGTCCGGGCAATCGAACCGCTGGTGGATATTTTCAGGAATAATACAGAACTTTCGCTTCGGAAAACGTCAATTAGCAGTCTACAACGTCTCGTTGAATTGAGCGTGCTAAACGAACTCTTCCAGCAATTTCAGAACGCAAATGTGAACCAACTGCCTGCCGATAGCCTTCAAGCACAGCATCTGGAGTCCGCCGCAATCCTCGGTTTACTTACCGTAGACCGAACTGAAAACACTGCGACCCTCAAAGCACCGTTCGGAACGCAGTTCAGACATAGATCCGAAGCACTCTACCAGAAAATTAACGAAGGGCAACTTGCAGTACTCGCCCAGGAATACATTCAAATCGAGGTGGAACCGGAACAAGAAATTCGGCGTGCCTGCCTCGCTATACTCGGAACTCTTAAACCCGTTTCTGCGATTGATGTGCTTGTTACTGTTCTCGAAAATCCGACAGAAATTCCCGGTATCCGTTTCCAAGCGGGAGTCGCACTCAGGCAAATTGGTGAACCCGCTGTTAAGGCACTCATTGCTGCTTTTGAAAGCGGTGATACCAGTACTCAGGACATTGCCGCCTCCGCACTCGGTGGTATCGGAGGCACTCAGGCGCGGGATCGCTTGATTAAGGCATTGGAAAACGCCAGTGAATCCGCAATTCAGCTCACGCTCGTTGATGCAATTGCCCAAATCGGGGACGCGCCTTCAATACAAGCACTTGAACGCCAACGTCAGCAATACCAAGATGATGATGACAGCGGTATCCGCATCTTTTTAGATGAAGTCTTCAAAAGTCTGGCACAGAAATCAATGTAATAGGACTTACGCATTCCTTCTTAAAGTCCCCCTGATAAGGGGGATTTAGGGGGTTTATAACATGAAACATATCACTTTTGCGTAAGTCCAGTGTAATTTGTCCGGAGGCTCGCGTAACGGGGTGTGGGCTGCTAATGAAAATAGGACTTATTTCAGACTTACACACAGATGTTACGCCTTTGAACAAAGCACTCGTCCCACATCTTATTGAGGCTGTGAAGGCAGCGCAGTTGGATGTATTCGTACTCGCAGGGGATATCGCACGGCATTTAGTTCAACTCTCTGAAACACTTAACGCCTTTCAGACAGCAGATTTAGGGTGCGAGATACTATTTATCCCCGGCAACCATGACATCTGGGCAATTGAGACACCTGATGTCACGAGCGAACAGAAATGCGACATTATTTCAAAACTCTGTGATGCGTGTGGGTTTCACCCGCTCATGGACGCTCCCTTCATCAAGGATCAGATCGGTTTCTGTGGGACTATCGGTTGGTACGATTACAGTTTCGCACCCGATGGATACGACTTCTCCGATGCCCAATATACTGAAAAGGAATTGATGGGTGCGGTCTGGAATGATAAACGGTACGCGAAATGGTCGGCTACGGATCGTGTGATTGCAAGACGTTTTGAGGCGGAACTTAACGCACAGATTACCGCTGTCCGAGACGATGTGTCGCGGATCATCGTTGTTACGCACCATGTCCCGTTCCGAGAGTGTATCCGATATAACGGCGAATTGCCGTGGGATTTCTTTCGGGCATTCATGGGAAGTAAAGGTCTCGGTGCCCACTGTTTAGACGAACCGCTTGTAACACACGTCCTCTTCGGTCATACGCATCGGGCAATTAACACGAAAATTCGCGATGTCCGTGCTATCTGTGCCCCTGTTGGTTATCTACACGAGAAACCTACAGTCGGTTTGCAGGCTTATGCTACGCAATGTTTAACCTGCTTTGAGGTCTAATTGTAAGAAGATTGAAGGAATTCAGAAGAAAGGAATTGCTATGGAGATTACTTTAACCAATAGTAATGATGCGGGTGCGCTTGAATTTCCGTGGGGTGCTATTAAATGGCTCTGCAATGATCAGATTGATCCGGAAGCCGAAATGACTTTCGGTGTCGTCTACATCAACGCTGGCGAAGGGAATCCTACGCATTACCATCCGAACTGCGAAGAACTCATCTATGTGCTTTCCGGTGAGTGCGACCACAAATTGGGAGATGAAATTATCCCGCTCAGACCAGGGATGATGTTGCGTATCCCGCGTAATGTCAAACATAACGCCGTCAACACCGGCTGGCAACCCGTGACGATGATCATCTGTTATTCGGACGCTGACCGACAAACTGTCTTTGAAGAGTAAGAACAGGTATTTGTAGGAGGGATTTGTAATCCCGATTCCCATTCTACGCAAGGAATAACTAAAAGATGTCGAAAGAATCCGGCTGCAGTGTCAAAATCTGTGGTATTACTTCTATCCATGATGCCCGACTCGCCGCTGATGCAGGCGCGGATTACGCCGGCGTATTAGTGGATGTCGCCGTATCCGAACGGACACGCACCGCTGCCCAAGCGGTCGAAATCGCCAGCCAAAGTCCCATCCCAACTGTGCTTTTGCTATACAATCGCACGACATCCGACATCCAGACAGTAGTATCACAGGTTCAACCGTTCGCTGTTCAGCTCCTTGGGCAAGAATCGCCACAACAGGTTGAAACACTTAAGAACACTGTGACGTGCCAATTCTGGAAGTCGGTCTATCTGCCTGCGGGGAGTCCAGAGAATGTGGATATACCTGCTGTTCGCGCGGAGATGCAAGCCTATCGGGATGCCGGTGCAGATTTCCTCTTATTTGATAGCGTTGATATGAGTTTGGAAAAGCCGAGATACGGTGGCACAGGCAAAACCTGTGATTGGAATGTCGCCGCTGAACTCATCGCTGAGAGTCCACTACCGGTATTCTTTGCGGGTGGGATTCGTCCAGAGAATGTCAAAGCCGCGATTGAGACGATCCGTCCGCACGGGATCGATCTCTGTTCGGGTGTTGAAGCATCAAAAGGCATCAAAGACCCACAAAAATTGGAAAAACTTATGGAACAGATCAAGCAAGCTAATCCGAATTAAAAAATAGCAATCAGTTACCAGTTGTCGATTAAAGCAAGCTTTGGTTTAACAGCCACTTCTTAACCTTAACCACCAACTCGCCTCTGTTATAAGTGTTAAAGCACGAGTTGATGGTTAAAACTAACAACGATTAAAAAGGAGGTTTTTTTTATGAACGGTCGTCTTTTCTGCAGTATGTGGACTTTTAACAATCTTTTTCGATTAACTGCTATCGTAGCACTCGTTTGTCTGATGTCTATTGTCAGTTTTTCTGCTGCCTTCGCCGATGGCCACGAGGCTGAGGGTGAAGCAATGGAAGAAATGCCGATGGAAGAAAAACCGAAAATTACCGGATGGTTCCAGATTGATGTCGATAGTTTAGGCACCTATTTTTTAGTGGGTGCAAGCCATCCGCTCAGCGGTGGCATTTCATTTGATTCTAACATCTACGTTAACGATCATTTGGGTGAGTTTGATATGGGTATTTCATTCCCTGTTATCGCAAATGATAGCATGGCACTGCTGCTAACACCGATGCTCGGCGTTGGATTTGAGTATACCAGTCCAGACGGACCCTATGCCTTATACCCACAAATCTTTGCGATCCTACCTGCTGGTAAAATCTTCGGTTTCCATTGGTCAATCAGCACGATTAAGACCCTATTTGATGCCGAAAGCCTTAATGAACTCTACAACCGGACTTATCTTACTTATGCCTTAAACGACACTGTCGCTGTGGGTCCACAGTTTGAATCAGTCCTCGGTCTTGGCGATGGTGGTGGACTGTGGGCACTCAATTTCGGTGGACGTTTGAATCTCGGTTATGGTGAGAATAACACCCTCGGCATATATGTCGGGTATGAAACCAAAAAAGAAGAAGGTGAAACCGGGCTTACGGGTAGAATGAATTTTACGCGTAGGTGGTAGATTTTAATCGAAATATATGTGAAAAATGCGGATTCGTTATCCCTGAATTATCCGTAAGGCGAGGTTTCTGACCTCGCCTTATTTTTTTTAACAGAAGNNNNGTTTTCGTGATTTCCTCGATTTTCGGAGGGCATCGCGGGGTAGAATCGGAATCGGAAGTCCTTCTACAGTTGTAAGTCATTGCCGGACAAAATATTTTTTTTTACGTGATGTAACGTTTTGTGCAAAAAATGTGTCTTTATAATGATATCATGATTACTTTAATAGTATCGTGATTAATTTAATAATGTTTGGAATAATATTGGATAACACAATTGTGTGGATTGTATTGCACAAGGTCCGAGACTCAAGCTTAATTAGATGTTCCAGTAAATATCAATGCAGTTGAATCTGTTCATGAGGAGGGAACCCCGTGAAGAGAGAAAACGATGTTCAATTGATTCATGCCGTTTTATCAGGCGACGACTCGGCATTCGGCGTTTTAATTGAAAAATACCAAAAAAGTGTTCACGCCCTCGCGTGGCAGAAAATCGGTGATTTCCACTATGCAGAAGAAATTACACAAGATACTTTCCTCCGCGCATATCAAAAACTTTCCACGTTGAGAGACCCGAGCCAGTTTCTTAGGTGGTTGTATGTCATTGCGAATCGGCTTTGTCTGAATTGGCTGCGCAAAGAAAAAAAACATAAGAAGCAGTTGCAATCATTGGAGGACACACCTATGGCAGAAGTGGCGGAATCTACTTATGCGCGTTACGAATTGGAACAGCGCGAGACAGAGGCAACTGAACAGCGTTTTGAGATCGTCGAAAAGCTTTTGGAAAAATTGCCGGAGGGTGAGCGTACAGTGATCACACTCTATTATCTCGGCGAAATGACAACGACGGAGATTGGCAAATTCTTGGATGTGTCGGTGGA
>JAAXHI010000076.1 GCA_012270875.1 Candidatus Poribacteria bacterium
AAACTTATTTTCGGGATCTACTATATAATGCGTTATTCAAATCAATACTAAAAGGAATTCTCTATGGATATTATAGCATTTTTCTGTGATATTGACCACTTTTTATTTTTAGTTCATTTACCCCATGGGTGTATAAAGTTTTTGTCAGAGGATTAATTTTTGGGGTAGGAGCGGTTTGTTTACATGGTACTCCGCTGGAGTGCAAGAAGGGACATTCGCTTTTCTATAGATATGTTGCTCCGCTGGAGCAAAGAGGTCTCTTTACAGACGAAGACTTCTTCACGACAGTTAACAGGTGTTCGCGGGGTTTCATAAGGGGGCACGGGATTCAAGCGGGTTTTGTAAGGATACCTCAAGGTTTCCGCGTAGGAGCCGGTTCGGTTAGGAATGCAGCCCCCCCTTTATCCCCCCTTATATGAAGTTTAATTTTTTAATTCGGTAATGTTTGGTGTTAATTGTCTGAATCAGGATTTACAGGATTCAAGGATTTGCGGGATTGGAGCCTGTCCTTGTCCGAAAATCATCGTTTATAGGATTACCAATTTATTTTCTTAAACTTCATCAAACCGAACCTACGGGTCTGGGGAGAAGAAAATATTGTTAGGAACAATCGGGGATGACGCGGATTTCTTGGGTTTTTGACGGGGTGATTGGAAAAAACGGTTCTATGTAACAGGTGGGGATCGTCGTTTTTTGTTGTGGGGTAAGGGTGTCACAGTTACGCCGACGGCATAACTGTGACACCTATTCGTTTTATACGGATGGCTTCTACTTTACGATGACGAGTCGCCGCGTTTGCTGGAAAGTGGGAGTCGTCAACTGGTAAAAATAGGTGCCACTCGCAACGCGTTCGCCGAGTGCATTGCGTCCGTCCCAATACGCGGCACGCTCCCGATTGTTATAGAAGCCTGCGGATTGGAAGCCGAGTGAGAGGGTGCGAACCAATTCTCCTGTTGTCCCATAGATAGATATGGATACATCGGTGTCTTCCGAAAGTTGGTACGGAATCCATGTCTCTGGGTTAAACGGGTTCGGATAGTTCTGCAGCAGGAGGTTCTGCGTCGGCTGACCGATGCTATCAAGACTGACTGGCAGAATCGCGTTTGCGAGGTGCTCAGGGGTCACTTTAAAAGTGAGGGGTTGTGCCTCAAAGTTTCCATCGGGACCGATGACGCGTAGCTCAACGATGTCTCCAACTCGGACGACGCTCCGCCGTGTCAAATCGGCGGTTGCAGCAGCGAAGTAATCGCCTTGCACTGATGCGGTAATCGTGCTGTCTGTTCTGAGGTTTCGGACGATGACCTTGTAGCCGTCATAGGTAGGTTTCCCTGCCAAGTGTCCACTGACGACGAATGCCCACGTTTCCTGTGCAACCCCGCTATCCCTCGTAATCGCAGGTGCTGTGGGAGCCGTCTCCTCCGTTGGATCTGTCCAAGGTGCGCCGATGAATGCGAATCTGCGAGGTTCTGGGACATTGACGATATAGCCTTTACCACCTTCAATTGGAAATCCATCGTCGGGTGCGCTGGGTGTCCATGCGACGAACTGTTGATTTTCCGCATCAAGTGTGATGATAGTTGTTGCGCCTGTCAACGCGACAAGGGATTTGGCGTTCATCGGAGTTGATGGTGCTAACGGCACAGAAAGCATATTCAACCCTTTAGACAGCGTAGTGGTGTAGGTATTGCCAAAATGATCGCCCTCTGCTTTGGGAACGAGCCTGGCGATGAACCCGTGTCTGCGTCCATCTGCTGAGTCATAGTGCCCGACGACAGAACCGTCCTCATTGATATTCCAGCCCTCTGTGCTAACAGCGCCCGGAACCTGCAATTCTTGCAGATTGAGGGGGCTGCCGACATAGGTACGCGGGACATCCCCCACCGCCTTCGCTCGTCCAACGACAGTCCTTGCCCTGTTGAGACCGTGGAGAAAAAAGTATTCGAGATTTAGTGCGTTTGGCAGGTCGATAGATAGGAATCTACCCACCGCGCTACGCATGTATGCATGATATACACCATCAGCATCCACGTAGCTGCCGACGATATTGCGTGTCCAACTCACAAAATCGGCGTAAGTTTCCGGTGCCCCGGGATACTCGACGATTGTGTCTCCTGAAAATCCGCGGCGAACCCCAGAGGCATCTACAAAACTACCCGTCAGTGCTCCCGTCGAATCACTATACCCGTAGATTTCTGTTTCGACAGCACCCGGGAAATTATATTCCTGCAACTCACCATTTTCTAAGATAACACCGTGAAAAAGCCCATTGCTATCTTTGTAGTGTCCGGCAGCGATCCCATTATTACCCAGCGCATAGAAATAGGTGCCTTGCGAGTCAGGAAAATCATAGGTCGTAAACACGCCATCAATGAGCGTAAAGGCGACATCTTTTTCACCATCGGGACCGCGCATGTTGCCGGCATAATCAAAAAAGTCGGAACTCGCCGTCACTGCCAAAAAATCCACGCCCGGAACATCAATACTCTCAAACGTATAACTGAGGTCAGGAGGTGGTCGCACATCACTCTCCTGTATAGGTCTGGCGATAAATCCGTGTCTACGTCCATCCGCTGTGTCGTAGTGTCCGACGATAGAGCCGTCCTGATTGACATTCCAGCCTTCCGTGCTAACGCTGCCCGGAACCTTCAATTCTTGTAGCCTGAGAGGGTTGCCAGCATAGGTGAGCGGGACACCATCCGCCCCTTTCGCTCTGCCAACGGCAATTAGTGCATCGTTGATACCGTGGAGAAAAAAGTATTCCTGATTTGGTATTTCTGGGATATCCAGCGTTGCGAAGCTACCGCCAGGTCCACGCAGGTATGCATGATATATGCCTTCAGTATCTACGTAGCTGCCCACGATATTGCCTATCGTGCTCACAAAGTCGGCATAAGTTGTCGATGCTCCGGGGAACTCAACGATTGTCTCTCCTGAGAATCCACGCCGAATGCCAGAGGCATCTGTAAAATTACCGGTCATTAGCCCGGTTGAATCGCTATAGCCGTAGATCTCCGTTTGAACAGAATCCGAGAAATCGTATTGCCGCAACTCACCATTTTCCAAGATGACACCGTGGAAAAGACCGTCGCTATCCTCGTAGTGCCCCGCAGCAGTGCCATTATTACCGAGTGCGTAGAAATAGGTGTTTTTCGAGTCGGGGAAATCGTGGGTGGTAAAAACGCCGTCAATGAGCGTAAAGGCGACCATTTTTTCGCCATCAGCACTTGGCGTGTTGCCTGCGTAGTCCTCAAAGTCGCTGCTTGCCGTCACCGCTAAAAAATCTACACCCGGAACCTCAATCGTCTCAAAAGTATAGTTGGCAGATATGCCAACGGGTTCATCGCCGACTTGTGCAGCGGCGTTCCGGACGAAAAAGGAATTCAGGCATGAAAATAAGATAAATATGGAAAATAAAAAACTGGTTTTAACTCGAGTAGGCATAACCAAAACCTCGCTTAAAGTATTCTAACCTAAGTTGCTACCTTAGCAAAACAATGTTGATTCAATCATATATCTATAACCCAAGTTGCTACTCATAAGATTTTAGGCGTGCGGAGACCATTTTCATTGAAAGTGATTGATTCTCCGCAGGATTTTGTATCGTGATGCACGTCGCAACCCCCCTTCATTCCCCCTTATATGAAGATTAATTTTTTAATTCGGTAATTTCGTAACAATCCCGGTGCGGTTGGAATGCAGGTCGCATTTGGGCGTGTACGCCCGCAAAACCGCACCTACCGGACCTGGAGAAAATATAGAATTACCGAAATATTTTCTTAAACTTCATTCAAGGGGGCAGGCGGGTACGCCGCAAAACTCTTAGTTTCCTTGTTTTCGTCCAATGA
>JAAXHI010000042.1 GCA_012270875.1 Candidatus Poribacteria bacterium
CAGGGTCATTCAATTGTAGGTTTTTTGTATTGTATTTTTCACAGATGTTCATATTTTTATACAAGCAAAAGTCGCGTGACGTTTCACGCGACTTCTGCTATACTTCACCCTAAAATTGACCACATTTTCGAGGTGAAGCATGACAAGAACTTCTTCCTGCCACTTACGGACTATGTTAGCAGAAGTGCCGGATCCTCGCAACAAAAAAGGATGTCGGCATCCCTTAGTTTCGATGCTTTCGCTGACGGTTGTCGGGCTCTTATGTGGACAGCGCAGCTACACACAGATCGCCAAATGGGCCCGCCTCCACCCAGACTTGCGACAGGCTTCGGGGTTCACGGCAAAGCAAACTCCCGCAGCAGCAACCTTTCATTATCTCTATCGGCGTCTTGACATCGCCGCTGTAGAAAAGACCCTCACGCAGTGGACAACGCAGACTTTAGCAAGTTTGCACATTCCCACGTCCGACTTGAAGGGGCTCGCAATAGATGGCAAAACCTTAGGCAACAGTCATACTCAAAACACCCGCAGGACACATCTGCTCGCAGCCGTCTTTCATGAGTTAGGCATCCCTGTCGCAGAATGCGCAGTGAGTGAAAAGACCCATGAAGTTCCCGTTTCCATTGAACTCCTGAAAGCGTTTGATGACACAGGGCTCATCATCACCACAGATGCCCTTTTGACCCAACGCAAGTTCTGTCAAGCACTCCTTGATCATCGTGCAGATTACTGCCTCCCCGTCAAAGCGAATCAGAAGCAGATGTATGAAGATATTCAAGACCTCTTTGAACCCTTTGATGAAACAGACCCACCCGAAGTAGAACATCGCCGGTTTGAAAATCTTCACGCAGAAGCCGGGGCACATCTTCAAACGTATACCCACGTAGAAGACGCAAAAGGCAGAATAATCACACGCACTCTCACCGCAAGCACGCTCTTGACGCAACACATCGAGTGGCCGGGGCTACAGCAAGTTTATCAATACACCACACACCAGAAACATAAAAACACCGGACAGGTCAAATGCCACACGCAGTATGGGATCACAAGCCTGACACCCCAACGTGCCTCAGCCGCAGACTTGCTCAAACGCCGCAGAGAGCATTGGACGATTGAGAACAAACTCCATTGGATCCGAGATACCGTCTTTCAGGAAGACGCTTCAAACCTCCGAACCGGCGGTATCCCTCAAGTCATGGCTGCGATGCGAAACACAGTAATCTCCGTCTTACGATGCACCGGACATACAAAAATCACCGACGCACTCCAACTTTTCGCAGCAAAACCTATACTCGCAGTTAACCTCATAAACTGAGAAATCTTAAAATTGAAGGACCCTGCCCCCGGTAGGTGCGGTTTCCTAACCGCACCGATGCTGAGTGTATAAGTAATTACAGAATCTACTATAAAATGATGGGTAAACAGTATTTAGAGCGCGTCTGGATTCCGCGTTATGCTTATCTTCTTGTAGGAGCGAGCTGTGCTCGCGACTTGCATAAATATGTTCACTTGTAGTATAGGAAACCGTTGGTCTTCTGTACCTCCGTGGGACGTGACTTCACAAGTTGTACTGCCATCGGAAATTTGGGCCACTCTCTAAACCAAGGTTGTGCTATAATGACACTGTCATTGAAGGGAGTCTCCGATGGCCAAACAAAGCCAGCGCGCGTGAGCATTTTATCATTGGAGAATCTTCTAATGCCCAAACCCCTTCATCAGAAAATCAACAAACGGATTTTGCGGTGTGAATACGCCGAGATCGTCCCTGAATCGTATATGCCAGACGCGGAAACACAGGAACGCCTGAATCCGAATCGAATTATCTATGAAATACATCAATATGTTGCCGGACACGTTGAGACGGAAGGTTTTGTTGTGAAGAGGCCTAAGCACAAGGTCCAATATATCAAAGCAACAAGCGTTTACCGGGTGTTCCTGACGAAGGCACTCCTCAAGCAAATCCATAAACTACCCCAAGCGCAGAAGGACATCGTTTTTGATTCCGAGAACATCGATCGAGTCTTGGACATTTTAGATAGCTGCATCGAGGCCGCGGAGGACACACTCAACTCGCACCTCTCACAAAAAGGGATTCACAGGGTTTGGAATAGCATTAAGTGTGCTTACGGCGGCAAACACGCACCCCTGACGAAGTTATTTTTGAGAGCTACGTTTTAGAGGACGCCGATGCGTAAAGTTGCGTGTGTGCGTTCCTTAATTTTTTGACGAAAACTCAGATTTCCTGATTTTTTTCAGGATTTTTTCATTTTATGCACGAAATCGACCCAAAACTGCAGTCTTTATAATCAAAATGCTACGTTCTTTGTAATTTCTCGTTTTTCGTGTTATACTCTTAATAACTTGGCGGATAGGAGTATCACCTCGGCGCACCTCAGTGCCGAGTCCTATCCAACCCCGTGATACGGGTTGAATGCTGAGTTGCTAAGGGAGGTCTCCTTGTTGAACATTAATTTTATGGCCAGACACTGCAGGTGATGGAATATCAGCGTTCAAAAAGCTCATTCACCAAGGCGGTGTGTCTATCATCCTTGACCACGGGGACTCGGAAACAAGAAACTCCACCTAACACACTTAAATAAGGTGATTATGAAACTTACGAAAGTACGCATCAAAAATTATAAGTGTATCCATGATTCTACAGAGTTTGATATTGATGATATTACCTGCTTAGTCGGTAAAAATGAATCAGGTAAGACTGCTGTATTAGAGGCTTTACATAAATTTAATTCTTTTGATCATTCCCGCAACTTTGATTATCAACAGGACTATCCATTTGTGGATCTTGAGAAAAACGAGGACGGCGTAATAGAAGCTACTTTTTCGCTTGAACAAGAAGATATTGAGGAAATAGAGAGATTTCTAACTTGCAAATGTGTAAATACTAGTGCCCCTACGATTACTCTGTTAGGTGGCTATTCAAACACTAGATCGGTGAGCAAATATGGTTTTGAGGTTGACATAGACGGTATTATAAAACATATCTCAACTACTACTGGAATTAAGATAAATCCCAGTATGAAGGATTCAACGAAAATCGCTAAAGACTGAAGTGCCAACGTTTATTCAGACCAAAATTTAGCAAAGTTAAGACAAGTTTTGTCGTTGAAATTCCAGAGGTGTCAGATACCCTAACGCCGAATGTGGACGTTTCTGATGATACACCTGTGTGATAAAATGACCGATGCGGTCTCTCGCTTCATAGATGTTTTGATAGTCGTTGAGGTGAACTTCTTCCTCTTTGAGGGTGCGGATGAGTCTTTCGGCATATCCGTTCTCCCAAGGACACCCTCTCCGAGCTATCGAAATCTCAATATCGTGCGCTTTGAGCACCGAAATATACGCATTTGAAAGATACTGCACGCCTTGATCGGAATGGTGTATCTCCGGGACGCTTCGGTGTAGTGCTGCCTCCAAAGGTTTCAACGTCAGAGATTGCGTCAACTGTTGACTGAGTTTCCACCCTCTGATCATGTGGGTGAAGACATCCATGAGGAGCGCGAGATAGACGAAGTGCCCCTTGAGTCGGACGTAAGTAACATCGCCCACCCAGACCTGATCGCATCGACAGATCGAAACGGTCTTCAGGTGATTGATCCACGGACGCAGACCGTCAGTGGAGTGGGTCGTTTGACGCGCACGTTTGACCGCGACACAGAGGTTCTCTTCTCTCATCAATCGGGCAACACGCCGATACCCAATGGGGTATCCTGCCTGCACCAGCAAGTGCGTGATACGTCTATATCCGTACGTCGGATACTTCGCAGCTAACTTCTCTATTTCTGCTCGCAGGACATCTTCAGACGTGTCGATTTTCGGTTGATAATAGAAGTTGCTTCGGGTGAAACCCAGCACCTCGCAAATCTCTCGCACCGAGTGCTGCGTCCGTAATGCCTCAACGATTTGACATTCTTCAGAGGGAATCAACTCAAGAAAGTCAATGCTTTTTTTTGGATGTCTAACGCCACGGTTAACCGCCCAACGAGCTGCTCAAGGTGAGCCATACGCTCCGCCGCCTCGCTGGACTGCTGATCCGTCGATGCAAAGAGAGTCGCCACATTTTCAACGACTTGTTGCTTCCACTTCGAGAGCTGTTGTTCGCTGAGGTTATATCGTCGACACAGTTCTGCTTGAGAGGTTTCACCGCGGAGTGCCTCAAGCACAACTTCTGCTTTAAACTCGGGGGTGAAGTTTCTTCGTTTCGCCATCGGATACTCCTTTCAGTAGATTGTTATTCTATCACAATCTTGTTTTAGAGGGTGGACCGAATTTCCGATGGCAGTACATTTATCTAAAGAAAGAATGATACGCTATAATCTATTTGTTGGTGTTAGAGAAACACAAAATATGCCTTCAGTAGACTATTATATTCAAGCATTCTTTACATCAAATAATACATTAGTTCTTGCTGGGTATCATGCAGGATTACCAGAACCAATTAGGTATAATATCCCTACGCCTGCACATTATTGTCCTGTTAGAGATCTAAAACCTATAGAAGACCTCGTAAAAATGATGTTAAATTCGTAAATCAAAAATTAACCAATCCCAAAACTACTTATTGCGTTTTGTTATTAGATGAACCTGGATTATCGCTCCACGCTAAAGCACAGAAGGACCTCCTTCAATTTTTTGAAGATGAACTTGCATCACGTCATCAAGTTATATATACAAACGTGAGTTT
>JAAXHI010000182.1:0-18656 GCA_012270875.1 Candidatus Poribacteria bacterium
CATTCATACTATAATTATACCACATTCTTATAGTGTTTGTCAAGTGAAAATCTTACAATGTATAGAATAATTAGATATGTATAGATTTGTATAAATTTGACTATATTTTAGCCCACTGCAACTTGCCCTTATTGACTTGTCTGAATCGCGGATTACGCAGATTTCACGGATTGCGCGGATTTTCAATTCAGGTCATTATTGATAATCTGTGATTCAGATTCTTTTTCTAAATTGAAATTGACAAACGTATCCTTGAGTTGTATAATAGACATTGGATTAACCGGAGGGATATAGAACAGAATACCAACGCATGAATACACCTATCGAGATATCGAGTCTAACAGAATATATCAACCAAATAGATGAGATTACCCATCCGGAAAAGAGTTATCTCTATCGCGGTCAGGAAGACGAAACGTGGCGTGTGACCAGTAGTGCCTATCGTCGCTTGGTAAGCAGTTCCGAAGATTTGGGTCGGGAAGTTGATCTTCAACCTTATTCGTTGCGCTATTTGTACCAAATCTATCTCCTTGAAATCATTGATGAGATTAAACTAAGGTATCCGTCTACATATAGAGATCTGTCTCCGTTAGAGTGTATGGCACATTTACAGCATAATCGCGTTGCTACAGGTTTAATTGATTTTACCTTTAGTCCGTTGGTTGCTCTCTGGTTTGCCTGCGCTGATGAGAACATAAATGGCAAGGTTATTGTGCTGGAAAATGATAGTGAGAAAATTGCAGAGATAACAACCGTTGAACAACTTCAGCAGGGTTTGGATATATTTTTTTCAGCTGATGAGGGAAATTGGTATCTATGGTCCCCCACGCTGGACAACCAAATAGTAGATACCCAACGGCTGATTATGCAGCAATCGGTATTTTTATTTGGCTTACCGGAAATAGACACAGAAATGATCACACAAGAAATCATAATCCGCAGTAGTGACAAAGTGAATATCAAAACGGGGTTAGAAAAAATGGGAATCTCAGAAAGAACCCTATTTTCTGACTTGCTCGGTTTTTTTGAAAGAAATAGTGTTACGCAACCTTATAACCTACCAGTTGACGCGCTCGGTTCCTGAAGGACACTACTATGAACAACGGATTAACTGACAGAGACAAACTTTTCTCCAAACATTCGCGACGCGGTGACCAGAGGTTGTTCGCGAAAAAGTACGACGAAGCCATTGAAGACTATAACAAGGCAATTGAGCTGAAGCCAGATTACGCGCCTATCTATAGTATACGCGGCTACGCTTATCGCATTAAAGGGGACTTTAAATCTGCCATCAAAGACTATAATAAACTGATAGAACTCAAGCCAAACCTCGCTGATGCATATTGCGATCGCGGAATCGCCTACAGCAAAAATGGTGAATTCGAGCGCGCCATCCAAGACTTTAACAAAGCCATTGAACTTAAACCGAACTTTGCCGATGTCTACAATGGTCGCGGCTTGATGTACCTCCAGATGAATCAAGTTGACCTCGCTATCAAGGACTATAATACAGCAATACAACTGAGACCCGATTTTGCCAAGGCATATAACAATCGTGGCATTGCTTACCGCGAGAAAGGCGAGTTCGATCAGACCATTGATGACACAACCAAGGCGATAGAACTGTCTCCAAATTTTTCCTACACTTACAGTAACCGCGGTAACGCTTATATGCAAAAAGGCTTAGCGAACCTCGCTATCAAAGACTATAACAAGGCAATACAACTGAACCCTGAACTTGCCGAAGCCTATTGCAATCGTGGTGTTGCTTACGAAAATAGAGGTGAACTTGAGCGTGCTATCGAAGACTACAACCAAGCGATAGCACTGCAACCCGATTATACAGAGGCATATAACAATCGGGGGGTGATTTACAACAAAAAGGACGAAGCTGATCTTGCCATCAAGGACTTTAGCAAAGCGATAGAACTTAAACCAGGCTTCGCTTACGCGTACGGTGGTCGTGGTTACGCTTATTATGCAAAAGGCGAATTTGAACGTGCTATCGTAGACTACAACAAAGCAATAGAGCTCAATCCAAATTTTGCGGAAGCATATAACAATCGCGGTCTTGTTTATTTAGCTGAAGGTGAGTTGGAACTTGCCATCGAAAACTTAGACAAAGCAATAGAATCTAATCCCAATTATGCCGTAGCATATTATAATCGTGGCGCAGTGTGGTCAAAACTACAACAATGGGAAAATGCAAGATTGGACCTGACTGTCGCTAAAATCATCGGAAAAGACAACATCAGATCATTTCAACACATTAGCAGAAACATTGCAAATCTTGAACAGCTTCCCGATGTCAATCCACCAGAAGATATCGCCGCAATGCTGACTCCTCCATAAAATCACGCCTCTGAGACAATTCGCCTTCTTCTTGACTTTCCTCTCCAGATTCTGGTATTCTTTTATAGGATTTATAATTTATACGATACGATCTTTTACCGGCACACGCTATAAGTGTGCCATATTATATCGGATTCATATATGGATACTTTTGATTGTGAACTCAAACAACAGGTTATCTTCGGTGATAACACGATTGAAAGGCTCGGTGAGTTGACGCGCTCGCTCGGTGGGAGTCGGGTGCTCCTCGTAACGGATCCGGGTATCGAAAAGGCAGGTATCCTCGCGAGAGCCGTCTCAGCGTTGCAAAGCGAAAGGATCGCTGCCTACATTTATGCCGATGTCACGTCCAATCCGACGACAGAGGATGTCGAGGCCGCCGTTGAAGTCGCGAAAACCAACGCACCGATAGACTTTATTATCGGACTCGGCGGTGGCAGCTCGATGGATTGTGCGAAAGGCGCGAACTTCCTGCTCACAAACGGCGGCAAGATGGAGGACTATTGGGGCACCAACAAAGCGACAGAACCGATGTTGCCCGCTATCGGTGTCCCGACAACCATCGGTACCGGCAGCGAGGCACAGTCTTTCGCGCTCATCTCACAAGCAGACACACACATCAAAATGGCGTGTGGCGATAAAAAGGCAAGATTCGGCACCGTAATTTTGGATGGAACGCTCACCAAAACCTTACCGAGACCGATCGCAGCAATTACCGCGATAGATGCTGTCGCACATGCCGTTGAGAGTTATGTCTCAACTCGACACAACCCGATGTCCCAGATGTTCGCACGGCACGCCTGGGAGTTATTAGATGCTCACTTTGAGGCATCTCTTGGACCGAACAGTTCCACAGCACGCAGCAAAATGCTGTTCGGTGCCTATCTCGCCGGGCTTGCGATTGAAAATTCGATGCTCGGTGCCGCACACGCCTGTGCGAATCCCTTGACGGCAAGATACGATGTCATCCACGGTGTCGCTGTCGCCTTGATCTTACCGCATGTCATCCGATTCAATAGCACCGTCGTAGGAGACGCTTATCACGAACTGTATCCGGACGGAGATATCGTGGACCGAATTACGGCACTCAAGCAGATGGGTAATTTACCGAACAGACTTCGGGATTATCCTGTCCAATACACGATAGGAACAGCGGACATACCAACGTTGGCAAAGGAAGCGGCGGCACAGTGGACAGCGCAGTTCAACCCGCGTCCTTTGGACATTAGAGACTTTATGGGGCTTTATGAACAGGTTTATTGACAGACAAACAGGCGAGCGAAATCGGACGCGTCTTAAAAAGTCGAAGGCTACCGCACAATGGCGTGTGCCTGCTACTTTCCTCACGCTTTTACTGCTGCTTAGTATTACAAACGCAACGCTCGGTAACTGGACAAGTTTCCGTGGAAACCCACAACTTACCGGTGCTGCGGATTCCGTACTCCCCGACAATCTGCAATTGCTTTGGACTTTTCAGGCAGGGGACATGATCGAATCCACCGCTGCAATCGTTGACGGAACGGTCTATATCGGTGCGTTGGACGGGATACTCTACGCAATTGACGCACAAACAGGTGAAAAGCGGTGGACGTATCAGACGAACAGTTCAATCAAAGCATCACCGGCTATTCACGATGGGGTCGTCTACTTCGGCGACGGTGATGGGGTATTTCATGCAGTGGACATCAACACCCAGAAAATGAAATGGCAGTTTAGCACGGAAGGCGAAATCATATCATCAGCAAATTTTGCTGGCGACCGTGTGCTATTCGGCTCGTATGACGGATTCCTCTACTGTCTCAACCGAGAAAGCGGAGAATTGGTCTGGAAATTCGAGACGGAAGGGTATGTCCACGGTACCCCCGGCGTGTGGATGCAGTCTGAGAGTGAATCCGATGCTGCCGCTAATTTCGTGATTCTGACGGGATGCGACAGTTACCTTCGCGTTATCAACATTGATGACGGCACACAGACACAACAGGTAGACCTCGGCGCGTACGTCGGTGCAAGCCCTGCGATTTCGCAAGATCAGGTCTACTGTGGCACCTACGGCACCGAAATATTGGGGATAGCGTTAGATAGTGGAGAGATTGCGTGGCGATATCGGCATCCAAAACGGCAATTCCCGTTCTTTGCCTCAGCTGCGCTCACTAAGGATAGCGTTATCATTGGTGGGCGCGATAAGATGGTACACGCACTTTCACAGGAGACCGGCGAACCGATATGGACTTACACCGCTAAAGCGAGTATTGAGTCTTCTGCTGTCGTCGTCGGCACACGTGTTTTTCTCGGGACGACTCGCGGGGTGTTCATCGCTCTGGATATTACAAATGGGGAATCGGTGTGGGAATTTGCGACAGGTTCATCTATCGTCGCATCGCCGAGTGTCTCAGACGGTAAAATTTATATCGGCACCGAGGACGGAATCCTTTACTGCTTTGGATAGGTCAGTTTTCAATGACGGATTCATCAAGCGAGAATTTCTCGGTAATCACACGACATACACCAATACCGCTGTTCAGGGGAATTTAGTTTTAAAAATTCACTTCATATATGGATACACTTTCCTCTGTAGGAGCGAGCTGTGCTCGCGATATGGCGAAAAAACGTTAACTTATGTAAACGAAAACCAAAATCAAAACCAAAAACTAAATCGTCCTGCGCCGCTGTCAACATAGAATTGACACAACGTCTGGCTCTATGTTATAGTATAGTACAAAACGATACGGACTTATAGCAACTTCATAAATCACATTCAGTGCCTTAGAAAGGCGCATGTCAAGGCACACGCAAGTAGGATAAAGGAGCAACGATAATGCCTGAAACAAAACCGGAACCCGCAACAGCAGGCATAGATTCAAAGGATACAACCGTAGGGAGCGTCTTCGTCTCAAATTACCCACCGTATTCCACATGGGGTGAATCCGATGTGCCAGAGGTGCATCGCGCGCTTGACGAGCCGCCGCGCCCAGATGCAACTTTAGGACTTTACCTCCATATTCCGTTCTGTCGTAAGCGGTGTAAATTCTGTTATTTTCGGGTCTATACGGATAAAAACAGCTCGGAAATTGATACATATCTGAACGCACTTGGGAAAGAGATCGAACTTTACAGCGAACAACCCGCAATCGCAGGCAGACCTTTGAAATTCGTCTATTTCGGTGGCGGCACCCCGTCTTATATCAGTGTCAAACACTTGACGGCACTCGTCGATCGGGTGAAAAAGGTAATGCCGTGGGATGCTGCTGAAGAGGTGGCATTTGAGTGCGAACCCGGTACCTTGACAGAGAAGAAACTTGATGCCATCAAAGCGATCGGCGTAACCCGATTGAGTCTCGGCGTTGAGAATCTAAATGACGAAATTCTCGCTGAAAACGGGAGAGCACATCTCACTAAAGAAGTCTATCGCATCGCACCCTGGATAAAGGGATTAGCATTCGATCAGGTCAACATCGACCTCATCTCAGGTATGATCGGTGAGACATGGGAAAGCTGGCGCGAGACCGTCAAAAAGACGATTGAACTCGATCCGGACAGCATCACCGTCTATCAACTTGAACTGCCGTTTAATACCGTCTATTCCAAGGACATCCTCGGTGGCGACGCACTGCCGGTGGCGGATTGGAAACTCAAGCGTGAATGGCACCAATACGCTTTTGAACAATTCGCACAAGCCGGTTATACACAATCCAGTGCGTATACCGTCCTCAAGAAAGACAAACACTGTCAATTCGTCTATCGCGACGCAGTCTGGCAAGGCAGCGATATGATAGGTACAGGCGTTGCCTCCTTCTCACACCTCAGCGGGATCCATTTCCAGAATGCACCCGCATGGGGAGATTATCTCGGTCACCTTGCGGAAGACAGACTCCCAATTTATCGCGCCCTGAAACCGACGGAATCGGAACGCTTGACGCGTGAGATGATACTGCAGCTTAAACTTGGCAAAATCAGTCCCTCCTATTTCCAAGCGAAGTTCAACGCAGACATCCTCAATATTTTTGCCGAACCTTACGAAAAACTACAAAACGATGGCATGTTGCGCGTCAACGCCGCATCAGATGAAATCCAACTGACCCAGCGCGGACTGCTCCAAGTCGATAGTTTGCTACCAGCGTTCTATGCTCCTGAATACCAAAACACGCGATATACCTAATTTATGGATACAAAAACCCAATTATATCGCCTCCGTGAGATGCTCATCCCAGTGTTAGAGACAAACGCCTTCTACCGACAAAAACTCACCGAAGCCGCAATTACACACCCAAACGACGTACAGACACTGGATGATTATCGGAAGCTGCCCTTCACTACAAAAGAAGAACTCAGCGCAGATCAGGTCTCACACCCTCCTTACGGTACAAACCTCACCTTCCCATTGGAACACTATACCTGCCTCCACCGCACCTCCGGTACAACAGGCGAACCGTTGCGATGGTTAGATACAGCGGAATCGTGGGACTGGTGGGGAAGATGCTGGGGAGAAATCTATCGCGGTGCAGGTGTGACCTCGGCGGATCGGTTGATGATCGCTTTCTCGTTCGGTCCTTTTATCGGTTTCTGGAGTGCCTATCACGGAGCGCAGATGCTTGGCGCGCTAACAATCCCAAACGGTGGTATGACCTCGGATCAGCGGATACGTGCCATCCTCAGCAACGATGTAACCGTGCTTATCGCTACGCCGACGTATGCATTACGACTCGCCGAAGTTGCCGAACAAGACGGCATCAATCTCAGCGAAGCGTCTTCAGTTCGGGTAACCATCCATGCAGGCGAACCCGGTGCAAGTCTGCCCGCGACGAAAGAACGGATTGAGACGCGTTGGGGGGCACGCGCTTACGATCACGCCGGTGCAACAGAAGTCGGTGCATGGGGTGTGATGTGCGAACCGCAGGCGGGTCTCCACCTCAACGAAGACGAGTTTATCTGTGAAGTACTTGATCCAGAAACTAACAATCCGGCGGACGAAGGCGAGTTGGTTATCACCAATTTAGGGCGCGTCGGTATGCCGGTGATCCGTTATCGGACGGGAGATTACGTTAAACTCAAATCGGGACTGTGTGAATGTGGTCGAGAGAGCCGCGTCCTCGACGGTGGCGTTATCGGACGGTTAGACAATGCCTTGATTATCCGCGGACTAAACGTGTATCCTGCAACCCTTGAAAACATCATTCTCAAATTCCCAGATGTCCAAGAGTTTGCCGGTCGTGTTTACGGCACAGAGACATTCGACGAACTCGAAATTCAGATTGAATCCACGAACCCGAACCCCGCGGAAACTGCCACTGCTGTCGCCGCTGCGATTCGAGATGTATTAGGTTTACGCGCCACTGTGAAAGCAGTACCACTCGGAACACTACCGAGGTATGAACTCAAATCAAACAGATTCACCGACGAACGGACTTTGCAACGGAAAACATAATGAATTACCTATCAATTGATGTCAAAATGGTTTACCTTGACATCTAAACCTTTGGAGACTATAATTATTGAATAACGAAACACAACATCGCGTCTATATTGAAACGACAATTCCGAGTTTCTATTACACATTGCGCGAGGATCTTGAATCCCGGGCTAAGCAGAGTTGGACCCGGAAGTGGTGGGAAGAATACGCGGATCAATTCACGCTTGTTTCAAGTGGTGCTGTTATTGACGAACTACGCAGCGGAAAAGGCGAAAAAACGCAAAAGCGTATTAATTTAATCAAGGACCTTGAAATGCTGCCAGTTCCTTCACGGATTCATCAAATAGCACAAACCTATATTAATAGATTGATAATGCCTAAAGATTTGTTTGGTGACGCACATCACTTAGCACTTGCCTCGTTTCATAATACAGACGCGCTTCTAACATGGAATTGCAAACATCTTGCAAATTTTAACAAGATCCATCTCATCCGGCAGATTAACCAAGAACTTGGCTTGCCAACGCCGGAGTTGGCAACACCTCTCAATTACTTAGGAGCTTATGACTAAAATGGCAGACTACGAACTTGATGAAATCCACAGAATTCGACGGGAAATCTCCGCGCGGTTTGACCACGATGCCGAAAAATTAGGGGCTTACTACCGAGCTTTGGATGAAGAATTCCGGAAAGCAGGGTACAAATTTGCGGAGTTACCGCCAGAAAAGTCCGAAATTCCAAAACCCGCAGACAAAGAAGCTGCGGATTGACTTTGAATCCTTGGAAGGACGTGTATCAACAGCCTATAATGAAACTTTCAAAAACACGACTTTCTGAAATTGAAAACCTGCCTGATGACACAATTGATACATCGGATATCCCCGAACTTGATGACGACTTTTGGGAAAATGCGCAGCGGATTGTCCCAGAAAATTACCTTCAGATTGAACAAGAAGTATTGGAGTGGTTCAAGAATCAAGGTCAGGATTACCACGAGCGGATAAATACGGTGCTGCGATCGTATATGGAAGCACATAGGTAAATTGACAAATGACTACCTCGGCACCACAACGGTATCTCCAAAGTTATAATCGTTTAGGGGTAACGACACAAATGGCAGACTATGAAATTGATGAGATTCGTAGGATTCGGCGGGAAATCTCCGCGCGATTTGATCATGATGTCGACAAGCTGATTGCCCACTATCAAGCATTAGAAGAAGAATACCGGAAGTCTGGCAAATACAAATTTGTGGATCCACCAGATGAGAAACCAGAAGCTACGAAATCGGATGACGAGAAAGCCGCAGATTGATTTCAATTCTTAACATCGTGAAAAAACCTCCTCAACTGAACACGTGTAAATGACAACACACCAAAACTACGACACCATTGTTATCGGGGGCGGGCCTGCCGGGAGTACCGTCGCAACACTTGTTGCTGAACAAGGGTATCGCGTGCTGCTCCTTGAACGGGCAACGATACCGCAATTCAAAATCGGCGAATCGCTGATCCCCGCGACATACTGGACCTTTAAACGGCTCGGTATGCTCGAAAAACTACGCGCCAGCCATTTCCCACAGAAGTACAGCGTCCAATTCTATTCGCGCAGCGGCAAAGGCTCCACGCCGTTCTACTTTTTCCAAACCAATCCACATGAGAGTGCCGTCACATGGCAGGTCCTACGGAGCGAGTTTGACCAGATGCTTCTGGACAACGCCAGAGAAAAAGGCGTAGAAGTCCGCCGCGGCGTAGGTGTGCGAGAAGTCGTCTTTGAAGGAGACACAGCAACCGGTGTTTTAACACAGAACACAGATGGCACCCGCGAAACTCTCAACGCAACCGTCATCGTCGATTCCACCGGGCAGCGGTCGCTCATCGGAAGACAACTGAACCTGAACACGATAGAACCGAACCTCAAAATGGCATCGCTCTTTACGCATTATGAAGGCGGACAGAGAGACGAAGGCATCGACGAAGGCGCGACGCTCATCTTACACACCGAAGAGAAAGACTCTTGGTTCTGGTCGATTCCACTCCCGTATAACCGCACGAGTATCGGGGTTGTCGGCGAGTTGGACTATCTCCTCCAAAATCGCAGAGACGCTGACGGCAGACTCGACGCTCAGAAAATTTTCGACGAGGAACTCGCGAAGTGCCCGCCATTGCAGCAACGACTCGAAGGCGCGAAGCAGCTGCTTCCGATCCAAACCACAAAAGATTTTTCATACCGTGCCAGTCGTATCGCAGGCAACAACTGGGTGTTGGTAGGTGACGCGTTCGGATTCTTGGATCCCGTCTACTCGACTGGGCTGTTTCTGGCACTCAAATCCGGGGAGATGGCAGCGGATGTCATCATTGAAGCCTTCCAAAAAGACGACTTTTCCGAAGCGCAACTCGGCAGTTTCGGACCAGCGTTTGTGGACGGTATGGAGGCGTTTCGGAAACTTGTCTACGCTTTTTACACAAAAGAATTCAGCTTCGCACGGTTTCTATCAGAGTACCCGGAGCATCAGGGAGGCATCGTTGACATCTTGAGCGGGGATGTGTTCAGGAAAGACGTAACACACATCTTCCCAGCGATGGCAAAAATGTGTCCGCTTCCACCTGAGATGTCGCTCGGTTAACATAGAACATGCACCGCATATCCATAGGAGAATCTCATGAAATCAATCACGTCCTATCTATCCATTATCGTTCTCATCTTTGCCCTAAGTATGGGGTTCGGATGCGATAACGCGCAAAAACGCCAAGCTGCCGAGAGTAGTAACACCGCAAAACGGGTCAACATCAGCATCGGGACTGCCCCGACAGGTGGCGCGTTTTTCGTCGTCGGTGGCGCGATTGCTGCTGTAGTTGCCGATAACACTTCGGAAGCCGGTTGGGAAGTAACAGCAGAAAGCACGAAAGGCACACAAGAAAACATCCGCCGCCTCGCGAACGGGGAACTGGAATTCGCGCTTGCTAACGCTGCAATCTCCTATTTCGCAGTGCGTGGAGAAGGCGCGTGGAAAACAGAACACCCTATCCGTAGTGTCATGACGCTTGCGCCGAATGTCGGTCTATTCATTACATCACAGTCCTCAGGCATCCGTAAAATTCAGGATTTCGCTGGCAAACGAATTGTTGTTGGTCCCGCAGGCGCGGGTTTCGAGTATTTCCTCGAACCGATATTGTCTGCACACGGCATCACTTACGAAGATTTTTCACCGCTCAACAGTCATTATACCGGTGCGGTAGGTTTATTAGCAGACGGTGCCGCTGCCGCTGCGTTCATGGGCGGTGCGATCCCAACACCAGCCGTCACGCAAGCCGTCACGTCTCAGGACATCTTTTTCATTCCGTTCGATGAAACAGCCAAACAGTCTCTTTTTGAAAAATATCCCTTCTTTAACGCGATCACTATCCCTGCCGGTGCCTATGACGGACAAACAGAGCCGTTTGAAAGCATGAACGTAGGTTCAATGCACCTCATCACTGCCGAAACGGTTGATGAAAATACCGTTTACGAGTTCACGAAAACCTTGTATACACATCGCGCAGCAGTCGTCAAGATACATAAAGCCGGAAGAGCGATTAACCCAACGAACATTGTCAAAAACGTAGGTACACCTTTTCATCCGGGTGCCATCCGTTTCTATCAAGAAATCGGCATCTGGAACGAATAAAACCTTGACTTCCTATCTTTTTATACAAAATTATGCACTCTTTTCGTCTCCAAATTGTGTCACTAACAACAAAGCAAATGAAAATGTGCAAGTTTTTAGCGACACGTTTGTAGTAATAATACGCCCAAAGAGGGGCTGAAAATAGGGGTCTTAGCCAAAAATTATGTTGCCTGAGATCCCACGATTTTCGGTCGGATTCGGTCTGTAGGAGATTTCTCTTCTTTCAGATCAAAATCCCATTCGCATTCTACGAACATCAAATTTTGGAGGTCAAGATGGCATTAAAACGGAATAATACACACGATTCGTTCCAACAAGGTCAGGTCAATTCGCCTTACTTATCTGTTAACCTTTCCCCAGGGCAACATCTTCACGGGTTTGAGGTAAAAGCCGTCACACCCATTGACGAATTACGTGCAGTAGCAATAGAACTCTCGCATCCACAGAGCGGCGCACGGCTGCTTCATCTCTATACAGACGACACCAGAAACTGGTTTTCAATCAGTCCAATAACACCAATATTAGATGATACAGGATTGCAGCATATACTTGAACACTCTGTCCTGAAGGGATCTCGTAACTATCCGGTAAAAGCAGTGGCCTTTGAAATAATGAAAATGAGCCTGGCGACTTATGACAGTACAAATGCCATGAACTACATTGACCACGCCTTTTACTACACCTCAAACAATGTCAAAAAAGACCTATTTAATGTTGCAGAAGTCCACTTTGATTCCGTTTTTCATCCACTACTGACAGAGGACACTTTCAAACGTGAAGGACACCATCTTGAACCTGTTGATCCAGATCAGCCTACAGGCGATTTAAAAGTAAATGGGATCGTCTACAATGAGGTAAAAAATAATCTGTCGGACCCAGAAGTGTGCCTGCACTACGCTGTGAGCGGTGGACTTCTGCCTGATACTTGCTATGCATACAAAGGTGCTGGAAATTCACTGGTTATGCCTGACTTAACCTACGAACGCTTGAAAACCTATCACAAAACCTACTATCATCCACGCAATAGTTACTTCTTCTTCTACGGCAATATACCAACAAACGATTATCTCTTATTTCTTGCCGATAAATTGGCAGCACTTCCAAAGCCTGAGACAAAAGAGTTTCTACATCCCCTCCGCGCGGAAATCTCACAGCAACCGAGGTGGAAATCCCCGCGAACTGTGACGGATACCTATCCAATTGGTGCAGATGAACCACTCGCTGAAAAGACCTACCTGGTGTTGAGTTGGATCATCGGCGGGACAACAGATCCCGAAGATGTCATCCTATGCAGTATTTTAAACCTGATTCTGTTTGGCAATGAAGGCGCACCGCTCCGCAAGGCAATTATTGATTCAAAACTTGGAACTGATACACTCATTAACTTCTTGGATGGTCTGACAGGACCAAATAGAATTTTTAGTGTCGGTCTGGTTGGAAGCGAAGCAGCGCGCGTTGACACTTTCACGGAATTGGTCATCAATACACTCACGCAAATTGCAGACGCAGAAATTGACAAAGAGAAGGTGGAAACCGCGTTCCAACAAATCACTTATGACTATCAGGAAGTCACGCCGAACTTCCCTTTTCAAATGATGAAGCGGGTCATAAATACCTGGATATATGAAAAGGAACCGACCCTTTTTTTACAAATGGGGAAGCACCTCTCTACTATCCGTCAGCATTGGGAGCAAAATCCGCAGATTTTCAATGAATTGATTCACGAACGGCTCCTTGATAACCCACATCGATTGACGCTTATCCTCTCCCCTGATCCAGATATGCAGGCAAAGTTTGATGCCAACGAGAACGAAAGGCTGAACGCAATCCGCGCAAAACTCACCGATGAACAGATGAAGCAGATCGCTGCCGATGCTGCTGAACTTGAACGTCTTAGTGGACAACCGAATTCACCAGCGGATTTGGCAAAGTTGCCGCAACTGCACGTCTCTGACCTTCCTGAGGAACCACTCCACATTCCGACAACCGTTGAGACAGTTAGCGAATATCCTCTGCTTCGGAACGATATTTTTTCAAACGGTGTGAACTACCTCGTGCTGAACTTCAACTTGCGAGGATTACCGCAACACCTTTGGCAGCACTTACCCAGATACACCGATGCTATCAGTAAGCTCGGTGCTGGAAATATCAATTACGAACAGATGGCACAGCGTACCGCAGCAACTACCGGAGGCATTGGATGCTCCCCGAACTTTACCACCCACGCGCTTGATCCAAGTCGCTCAGTGTGGAACATGCAGTTTCGACTCAAGGCACTTGACAGAAAAATGGAGGCTGCTTTGGGTGTTTTGCACGATTTGGTTTTCACTGTGAACCCGCGGGACAAGGAACGTCTTTATGATGTGCTCAATCAAGCAGTCGTAGGATATCAGAACATGATACACAGTTATAGCGGTCCAAGTATCGCAAATCATCATGCTGCCCGCGGGCTTTCGCCGCAAGCATATCTCAAAGAAACCGTTTTCGGACTGCCACAATTCCGCGCAAGTGAAAGATTGCTCAACCATTTTGATGAATCCTATGAGGAACTTAGGGGTTCCATTGAACAGATCCGAGATTTCCTGTTAGTCAAAGGTCGCGTCACTGCAAGTTTTACCGGTTCCGATGAAACTTTTGAGATGTTTCAAGGACAGTTCGCCGAATGGATTGGCGATATGCGTGATGAACCGATAACCCCGACACCCATAGGTTTTCAATCTTTTGATACACCACCGCGTGAAGGATTGGCGGCACCACTTCAAGTAGCGCACTGCACACAGATGATACCAGCACAGCACCACTCACATCCGGATTCAGGACTCTTGACTATTGGCGCGCATATCTTAGAAAATGATTATATGTTGCCCGAAATTCGTTTAAAAGGCAATGCATACGGTTTTTATTTCTCATATAACCCATTTGAATCCTTGATTTGCCAAGGATCACAGTTTGACCCGCACGTTGCCCGAACACTCAACGTTTTCGCACGGACAGTTGACTATGTTAAGCAGACAGAATGGACACAAACTGATATTGACCGGGCGATTATTGCTAAATCGACAGATTACCTAAAAACAGTCCGAGCCAGTCAAGCCGCAAACGATGCCCTTACGCATCATCTCACAGGGCAGACGCACGAGATAATCGAAGAAAGATATGCACAACTTCGACGCGCAACCCCCAAGGCGGTAAAACGCGCCCTGCTTCAAGTCCTTGAAGAAAATCAGGACAAAGCCTCGATATGTGTCGTCGCAAGTCGTGAGAAATTAGAAGCCGAAAATCAGAAGATGACGCAACCGCTTCAGATCGAAAATGTTTTTGAGTAAAATCGGGTTCACTTCACGAGGTAGACCTATTGAAACGAGGCAGATATGCCAGACGATTTAACGCAGTAGGTCTACCACACCCTATTCCAGAAACAGTGCGCAGGGATGTAATCCGATGTCTAAGTCCTTATTGGCACTAAGACTACTTAACATACGTTGAAAAATTCCTTGACTTTAATGGGGGTTTTCTGATAGAATTGTAGAACATTTAACAAGGAGAATTATACATGGAATTAACTTTTGAAAAAGATGATCTCTTACATTCTTTGCAAATCCTACAAGGTGTCGCGAGTGGACGTAGTACCTTACCGATTCTTTCAAACGTCCTTATCCAAGCTGCAGATGGCAAAATTGAGTGTGTCGCCACGGACCTCGAAATCGGGATTAAGATTCGGGTGGAAGGTGTCATTCAAGAAGATGGTGCAATCACTGTTTCTGCGAAAAAATTGGCTGATGTCGTCAAAGAATTACCTACGGACAAAACTATACACCTCGTAACCACAGCAAATCATCGTGTTGAAATCACCTGTGGCGACGGTGTTTACAAAATTATTGGACTCTCGGATGAAGAATTCCCCCAGTTACCCTCTATTGATGGACATTCACTGACGATCGAAGGCGAAACCTTGCGCACTGTCCTCCGCAGAACTGAATTCGCCGCATCGACAGACGATGTGCGTTACTTCCTAAACGGTCTCTATTTTAGTTTCTTTGCGGATAGAACCGAAGTCGTTGCGACTGATTTTGTCCAACTCGCACTCGCGCGATGCGAATCGTTCAATGCCCCAGAGAACGTAGAAGGGTTCATCGTTCCACTGAAAGCCGTTAAAGAGATCGGACGCACCTTCGCTGCATCCGATAAAGTGCAGGTCTCAATTCTTGAAAACCAGATTCTCTTCGCCGATGAGAACGCCACCTTAACCACACGCCTCGTGGAGGGGGATTATCCGAAATATCAAGAAGTCCTCCCAAAATCTATGGAAGGCAGTGCAGTCGTCGCCAAAGAACAACTGCTACATGCCGCCCGACGCGTAGCACTGTTATCGAATCCGAAAAGCTACTGTATCAGCTTGGAGATCAATTCTGAACAGATTCAGGTTTCAACGCAGGCACCGGAATTAGGCGAGGCACACGAGACACTGCTTGTGGAGTCCTGTACTGGAGATATCCGATTCGGCATTGATGCTCGTTTGCTGGTGGAGACACTGGCACATATCGAAACGGAATCGGTCGCAATAGAATTTACAAGCGAAGTGAAGCCTATAACCTTTAAACCGACCAATACAGAAGGACATATTTGCCTTGTAGTGCCAATGCGTTTGGAAGCTTAAGGCACAAAACCTACGCACAATGCGCTCCGATTACAACGGGGGATCAGACACTCCCGTCAGCAGTACACACACCCCGCGTTCAATAGTCCGGTTTGGTGTTACAGAGAGATGCCGAACCGATTCAACGCGCGAATCTACCACGATCTACTCCGAAAATAGTCCATACGGATTCAAGCAGATGTCTAAGTCAATGTTGTCACCGAAACCACTTAACATCAGTTGAAAACTGCTTGACTTTAAGGGGCTTTTCTGGTAGAATCGTAGGAAACTTATAATAAGGAGAAACGGAATGGAACTAACCTTTGAAAAAGATGACCTCTTGCATTCCCTGCAAGTCCTACAAGGGGTCGCGAGTGGCCGCAGTACGCTACCGATTCTTTCAAACGTCCTCATTGAAGCTGCAGATGGTAAAATTGAGTGTATCGCCACGGATCTCGAAATCGGGATTAAGATTAGGGTGGAAGGTATCATCCAAGAAGATGGCGCGATCACTGTCTCTGCCAAAAAACTGGCGGACATCGTCAAAGAACTACCAGAAGATAAAACTATACACCTCGCAACCACAGCAAATGATCGCGTTGAAATCACCTGTGGCGATGGTGTCTACAAAATTATCGGACTCCCCGACGAGGAGTTTCCGCAACTTCCCTCCATTGATGGACATTCACTGACGATCAAAGGCGAAACTTTACGCGCTGTCCTCCGTAGAACCGAATTCGCCGCAGCGACAGACGATGTGCGTTACTTCCTAAACGGTCTCTATTTTAGTTTCCTTGAAGATAGAACCGAAGTCGTCGCGACCGATGGCGTATCGCTTGCACTCACCGAATGCGAAGCGTTCACGGTTCCAGAGAATATAGAAGGGTTCATCGTTCCACTGAAAGCCATTAAAGAGGTAGAACGCACTTTTGCTGAATCCGAACAGGTACAGGTCTCAATTTTTGAGAACCAGATTCTCTTCGCCGATGAGAACGCCACTTTAACCTCACGCCTTGTAGAGGGGGATTATCCGAAATATCAGGGACTCATCCCGAAATCCTCAGCAGGCAGAGCAGTCGTCTCTAAAGAACAACTCCTCCACGCGACACGACGCGTCGCACTGCTATCAAATCCGAAAAATTATTGCGTCTGTTTGGAGATCGATCCTGAACAGATCCAGATTTCAACGCAGACACCGGAAGTAGGTGAGGCATACGAGACTGTGCCTGTTAAATCTTGCACTGGACGTGAACGGATTGGGATGGATGCGCGCTATCTGATAGAGACGCTCGCACATATCGAAACAGAATCAATCGCGATAGAATTTACAAGTGCGGTGACCACTGTAGCCTTTAAACCGATCGGCGACGAAGGACATATTTGTCTTATATACCCGATGCGTCTGGAATCTTAAAGACGCACCACGTAGATAGGGTTATCCTTTGAGTGTAGAGGGATTAATTTTCAGCCAAACTGGACGAGGTTACTATGAGGAAACCCTCAAGCAAAAACACCTCGTCAACGCAGCGGCTGCGTAAATCCTACTAAAGCTAAATCGACCTGTTTTTTCTGAAAAAAACTTGACAACCCACTGCTTTTATGATATTATTATATAGTCCGATGCCGAGATAGCTCAGTCGGTAGAGCAGAGGACTGAAAATCCTTGTGTCGGCAGTTCGATTCTGCCTCTCGGCATTTCTCTCCAATCGCAATATCTTGCTAAGCCGGTGTAGCTCAGGGGAAGAGCAACTGATTCGTAATCAGTAGGTCGGAGGTTCAAATCCTCTCATCGGCTCTTCTACTCCCCAATATTATAACCTAAGTTGCCATCCTTAAGCAGCGTAACTTTTATATTTTATTTAATCGTAGATGGTGCTATTATAGTCATGTTGAGACATATTTTAAAAATATGTAATTTAAAAATATAATTCCTGATATTTCTCAAAAATTGATGATCACTACGCCTTGATAACTTTGAGAAGTATCAGGAATTACAATTTTACGATTTTTGTGATTTAACTCGCCTGACTTACTCAAGTGGTAACTTGGGTTAAAGTTTAGGCAATTTATTTTTTTACAAAGGAAACAAAATCATGAATTTGAAATGTACCAATTTATTCTTCGTAATTCTCATCGCACTCGTGGCACTGGCAGGTTGTGAGAGAGCACAAAAGATGATAATCGATGAGGTGCCATCGGACACCAGCATGGAAAGTACCATGACGGATATGGAAGCGAATCCAGTCAGGTTGATCTCGTTAATCGACTACCCAGAGGGTGGCAAGGATGTTTATATTGAGTGGGTCGCCTCCGTTGTGGAAACGCTGCAAGCCCCGGAAGAAATTGTTCGGATCCGGTCTTATGATAATCAAGACCCAGAAATGAGTCCACATCGGCTTGTTGAATTCGATTTTAATAGCTTTCTCGATGCAGCGACCTATCTGAACCGTCCAGAGATCGCCGCTATTTTCGCAGGCCTTCCGAATCACGCAAACCAAGTAACCACATACACATTTATCCTGGATGTTGACTATACCTACGCGAAAGAAGAGGCAGACGATAGGCAGATTAAACACGTTTACCTGATTGACTAC
>JAAXHI010000182.1:18694-20620 GCA_012270875.1 Candidatus Poribacteria bacterium
TACGACAACTATTACGGTGAATCTCCACACCGACTCGTTGAATTTGAGTTTTCCACTCAGGAAGATGCCGATGCTTACCATGCGTTAGAAGAAGTGATACAGATTGCGGCGGCTACACTTGAGAGCCAAGCAGGCAACTGGAGCCAGGTCCTGCATAAATTTGAGTTACGTTCGGATTACATTAACGAGTAACCCAAGTTTTCACTTGTAAATCCATGGGATTTCCTATATAATGTTTTTATTCCAAAAAAAACAAAAGGAGAATCCCATGGATCTAACTTCTGAAAACCGTGGGGTCCCACCGATGATTAATACCGCACCACTCCTGAACGCATCAAAGGCAATACTCCCTCATTTACCGAAAGGGGTTCAAAAATTAATGCCTGGGTTCTTAGCATTTCTGCCCTTGGCACTCGAAATTGCCAGACTCCTGTACAAACATCGCCAAGAAATCAGAGATACTATTGAGAATCTAACCGAGCGCGCTTCAGCGCAATCTAAAAAGGTGAGTGATGGCATCGCAATGGCTATTCCGCGTTTGCCGAAGAAGGCAGGTCGAAAGTTACGGCGGCGGTTGAAATATCTGCCGTTTGCACTTGAGATTGCCAAAGCCGCTTACAGAAAGAACCGCAAAAAAGTTCAGCGTTTAACAACTTCCCTTCCGAAGAAGACTAAGCGGAAAATTGATAGGTTATTAAAACGGCACCGTCGTCCACGGCGTTTGAATTTTCTCCACGGATTTCGGAACCCTCTCCGTAGGTCGCCGTCCTGAAAATATTGGGTTCTTTTCCGTTTTTCGTTACTCTTCCAATTCAGCAGCAATCTCCTCTTCAAGCGATTTGATATTCGCTAAGACAGTCGGATGCGGCTCAATCTCATATACTTTTCGGTACATCTCAAGTGACTTCGCTTTATCCTGAAGGAAACTCCCATAAATTTCAGCCATCCGTTCCCATGCCCGTATCTCTTGCGGATCAAGTTCTACAATACGCTCGTAGGCGCGAAGTGCGTTCGCATACCCACGCGTTTCAATATCCTCTCGCTCAAGCGCAGTCGCACGCACAAGCCATAAACGTACAAGATCACCTATAATTTCGTCCATCTCCGGACGGTTTTCAAGTGCCTGCTCAAGAACGAGAATTGATTCCGACTCAAGTCGGCTTACTTCAGCCAAGTCTTCATCGGTGAATTCCCGATCCAAGAATCGATAGCCTTGGAGCATTCTGCTGTAGGTCCGCGACAATTGAAGGCGAGCAAGGATGCCAATAGGTGCTTTTTCAGACGCTATATCTCGGAATTCGGGGTCATTGTCAATCGCGTGTTTGTAGTGTTCAACTGCTTGCGCATACTGTCTATTCCCCTGATAGAGGACACCGAGCAGATAATGTGCTTCAGCGTTGCTTGGATCACTTTCGAGTACCGCCAAGAATTCTTGAGTGGCTTGTGCTAACAACTCATCATCTAAGCCTTCATCGCGAAGCAGCTTGCCACGTAGCAGACGCACATCGGCATGATCCGGCTGAATGCGTGCTGCGTGCTCCAAGCGTGCCTTTGCATCTTTCAGCCAATTGCTCTGAGAATAGATTTCGGCGATGCGGAGGTTCGCATGCAAACGGATCTCAGCACTTGTCTGTGATACGCCGTTTACCGAGACTTCCTGCTCTTTTCCGGCAGTCTCCAAGGCGTGTAATGCCCGCCAGTAGAACAGTGCAGCATCAACGAGATCTTGTTCCGCAAAGAGCGTGTCCGCCTTTTCAATGAATGTTGCCGCTTGTGATAAGGGGGGTGCTTCGAGTTCGGCACTGCCGCGCCGAATATAGAGTACCGCAAGCACAATAAAACCGATGACGGCTAATACCTCTGCATAAATGAGCCAACTGCGTAAGGAAAATAGGGATTTGGTGTTAAACGACATGTTAACTCCTT
>JAAXHI010000182.1:20692-30106 GCA_012270875.1 Candidatus Poribacteria bacterium
CTACCGTTCTCAATCTCATCAAGGATACCGAGCATCTTCTCGGCATTAACGAAACCGGTGAACCGCTTAAGCCGGACACCATCAGCATCCGTGAAAATGACGACCGGCAATCCAGGAATCTCATACTTCTCGGTGAGTGCTTTCGTCGTTTCGGAGGTGCGGGTGAAATCGAGTTTGACATTGACATAATCAGCGAGTCTCGCGGCAACAGCAGGATCCGCATACGTCAGATGATCCAACTCCTTACACGCAGCACACCAAGAGGCATAAAAATCGAGCATTACGAGTTTGTCCTCTCGCTTAGCGATTTCAAATCCCTCCGCTTCGTCATAAACCCAATCAAGATGCGGACCCGCGGGTTTGTCCTCTCGCTTAGCGATTTCAAATCCCTCCGCTTCGTCATAAACCCAATCAAGATGCGGACCCGCGGGTTGTTGGATACCACCAACAAACATATAGGCACCAAGTACCACTAACAAGAGACCACAGGCTTTCTGGAATTTCACACGTCCGGGGATGCCGCTGAAACGTTGGGTTAATTTTCCGAGCCACAATCCAACGAGGACTAACACGCCAGCGATGCCGAAAAAGGGTAGCGAATTCTGGAGGAAACTCTGTAAGACCGGAAATACATCTTTAAGAAAGTAGAGTGCCATTGTAATAATAGCAACACCGAAGATGTTCTCCAAAACATACATCCATCCCCCTGAACGGGGTAGCGCAGAGAGCAGTCCGGAAAAGGTCCCTATACCGATAAAGAGGAGTCCCATGCCGAGTGCATACGTGAACATGAGCCAGAATCCGAGGAACAGACTCCCTGTTGTCGCTATATAAGTTAGCACTACCGCTAACGCCGGTCCCGTGCAAGGTGCTGCGATCACGCCAGCGACGGTTCCCATCGCGAAAGCTCCAGCAAATCCGGCACCGCCGACAGTGTTCAGCCGATTCTGCACTGCGTATGGCAACCGAATCTCAAAAACACCAAACATTGACAGTCCGAGAGTAACGAGAATTAAACTGATGAAACCGACAACCCACGGATTCGCCATTATTTGACCGAAGACAGCACCTGTTGAAGCAACCGCTACGCCTAAGATCGCATACATAACAACAATTCCGATGACATACACAACGGAGAGCAGGAAAGATTTGAATAGACCGGCAGACTCGTTAGCACCGAAGACCGAAACAGTAATCGGTATAAGCGGATAAACGCACGGCGTTAAACTGGTCAAGATTCCACCCGCAAACACGAGTAAGAACGCCAGCCAAACCTGTCCACCGGAGAGGGCGCGCGCAAGGCTGCCTTCGTCACCAGTAGACCCCGGCGGTGCTGCGAATTCAATATTAGCAAAAACCGTTTCATTAACGCGTTGAACTGTTTCCTCTATACCGACAATCTCAATAGGCACCGAAAAATCGAGGGTTTCAGGTAACAGACACTGTTCATCGTTACACGCCTGATACTGCAGCTGAAAATCCAACGTATTTAACCCAACTGGTGCCGTCTGGCTTAAGTCGGCTTGGATACCGATAGTGATGGTATCGTGATAGACGGGTGCTTCTCCAATTGATCCGAGTTTTAGCACATCCCCTGCAGGATATACCATCTCTCCGAAAGTGAGATGCGGTGTCTCAGGCAGGGTCACCTCGGTCGCGATAAACCCTTCCTTTGCTGGATTGGCGTTGACGTGCCAGCCTTTGGCAATCTCTACAACGACAGCAATCTGAAATTGACTGCCCGGTTGCACCTTGTCAAGTGAGAGGTAATCCTTCACCGAGAGTTTCTCAACAGGTGTTTTTTCACCAAGTCCGAAGTCCGCCAACTGTCCTTGTGCGCGAATCGGGAAAGTTAACGCGATGAGTGTTAACAGGCTCCAGAATAGGTATTGATGGCGTTTGATGGTCCTCAACATGCGTAAAAATCCTCCTCAGCTACCTCGGTTCAAGCACAATGCAGGGCAGAATCATCTCTTCAAGTGAAACACCACCGTGTTGGAAACTGCCTTGGAATATTTCTTTATAGACGTTGAACTGCCGATCATAAACAAAATAGCAGTCCTCTTTCGCGAGCACATAGTTCTTCCGCGCTGCTTTCCCGGGTAAGCGATACTCCTCCGGGTCTTTTAGGATCCACCCGGCTTCAGCGTCACACGAGATGTTTCTGCCCTCTTTAAACCGAAGTCCAGCAGTGAGTTCGGCTTGGCTGGAAATCTTCGCAGCATTTTGACAACGTATCGATCCGTGATCAGAGGTTAAGATGACGGTTAAATCGCGTTCAGCAGCGATTCTGAATATTTCATAGAGCCGCGAGTGCTGAAACCACGCGTGGACGAGTGTCCGGAACGCCGCTTCATCTGGAATCATCTGCCGCAGTAAATCGACTTCATACCGTGTATGGGTCAGCATATCCAAGAAATCGACAACGAGTGCGGACAAACTAATCCGATCTGCGACGCTCAGCCAGTGCAAATATTGCATCTCCCCACGCACATCAAAAATTTTGAAGTAATGCAGGGGCGGTTTGAGAGGTATGCCGTGCCGCTCAAATTGTAAACGCAGCAGCTGCTTCTCATAGCGATTGATGCTCGTGTGTGTGTTATCTGGTTCTGCGTACAGGTCTGGATATCTTTCAGCAAGCTCAAGGGGAAACAACCCACTAAAAATCGCGTTTCGGGCATAACGCGTCGCCGTCGGCACGATGGAATAATAATAGTCCGTCTTTATGTCAAACAGCGGATACAGCAACGGCTCAATTTTCAGCCAGTGGTCCAGCCGCATACAATCCATAACGATGAATAAGACCTGCTTCCCCGCCTGAATTTCAGGGATGACATATTTGTAGACAACATCCACGGACAAGGGCGGCGACGCTCTACCGACAAGCCAATGCTTATAGTTATCCTGAATATAGTTCGCAAACGCTGCGTTTGCTTCACGTTTCTCCATTTCATGGATAGTTTTAAGCCCGTCAACATTATGTAAGGTATCAAGCCGAAGATCCCATTTAACGAGACGAACGTAAGTATCTATCCATGCTTGCCATTCGCTATCAGTGTCGCGTCCTCGTATCTCCCCCTCGGAGATGCGCGTCCGATTAAAATTTTGGACGTACGCTTGCGGTGTATAGGCTTCCCGAACACCCTGCTTTTCAAGCAAAAAGTCAAGTGATAATGCCAACTGTCTTGCAGAAGCCTTAACCTGAGCGTTCTCTGACATCATGAAGATATTGCCAACATTATAAAGACTTGCTTGCTGCAGAACTTCCTGTCCATCCTCGTGCGTGAGAAGGATGATCGGAATATGTGCGTCCACATCCCGAATACACGCAAGTAGGTTATCCATTTGCATCGCTGCATCGTAATTCAATAAGGCAGCGTGAAATGTCTCATCTTTGAGTAAAGCAACACCTTCAGCGCCCGTGTCCGCTAAGGATACATCGTATCCTTCGTACTCCAAAAAACGAACATACGGTTTCGGTGTTATATATTTTTGTTCTTCACGATATGAATCTTCAGACTGTTCGTTAGGTTGTTCTACAGTAGTTATCTGATTATCAATCCACAGGATCCTCCATCTTTTTTCTTTCATGGTATACCCCCTTAGGTGCAGCTTGCAAGCCAAAATCCGCTTGACGAAAGCGCGACATCGGATCGCAAAGTGCCCTTACTATCTTGATAAAACGAGCAATCCGCCGCTTTCCGATATTTTCGGGGTGCGCATCGTGAATTTTCAACAAAAAACAGCGTAAAGATTAAATACCAGAGACAAACCTCCCCGGGTTCAACAACCCCTCCGCATCAAATCTATCTTTGACCTGTTGCATTAAACCGAGTGTGTCTCCGACGGCCCCCCAAACGTCAATATGCTGTTTGAGTTCAAAGGGTGCAGTTTCTACGATAAGGTTTCCGCGCCGCGCCGTTACGGATTCACGCAGCTGCGTAAGCGTATTTGCGAGTCCACGGAAATCTGTGTCAGAAGTAACAGGCATAGAGAGATATAATATGCCACTGCCGAGCAGTGCCATTGCTTGGACATCACGCGCCCAATCTACATCTATAACTTGCGCAGCAAATTCGGCAATATCGGTGCGTTTCAGGTTCACTTTGACCATTACGTTCTCGGTATCCCTGTTTGCAGCGGGGAATTCACGAACGGTTTTCTGAAGAAGCACTCGCGATTCGCCTTCAGTAATTGTGACACCTAATGTCCTATTTTGTTCCATAATTTCCCGACATTGCGTCAATTGCCATGCTACGGTTTCGGGATCCCCACCGAACCCAACGGCTAACGTCGGTTTATCCGCACCTGTAGCAACACCGGTTTCTATATTCAAATTTATAAATAGGTTCACAAACATCGGCAGTATCTGCGAACCTACAATGTTCAGTCCCGTGTCAACGGCACTTTGAAGGTCTTGAAAGCCTGCTGCGAGTATCGCTTCGTATGCGGGTATCGGCGACAACTTGAGCGTCACTTCGGTAATAATACCGAGCGTTCCAAAAGCACCAATATAGAGTTTGTTGAGATCATAACCCGCAACATTTTTCACCACTTTACCGCCGCTTTTGACGACGGTCCCGTTCGCGTGAACAACTCGCAACCCTAAGACCTGATTCCGAGCAGCCCCGTATCGCATACGGAGCGAACCGCTTGCATTTGTTGCGACAATCCCGCCGAGGGTGCATTGGTTTGCATGTGGTGGGTCCAACGCAAGATACTGGCGATGCTGTGCCAACTCGGTTTGTAAAGTGGCTAAACGGATACCTGCTTCCACAGTGACAGTTAGATCCGCCGGTTCATACTCTATCACATCGTTCAGGCGGGTAGTCGCCAGCACAAGATCCACTTTCTGCGGTAGATTCCCGATACCGAGTTTCGTACCTGCCCCTGCAGGCATGACCGATAAGTCCTGTTTTACCGCAAATCGAAGGACATCTTGTAATTCCTGAACAGACGCAGGCAAAACGACTGCCTTCGGTACATATCCATCAAAAGCGTAAGCGGCAATCTGCGCCTCTGGCAGGATACCAGATTCTCCTACAATGTGTCTAAGTTCATCGTGCAGTGCACATGAATTTCCCATGTATTTCTCTTTCTTCCTACGACTATGTTTCAGATTTACTGGTGAGAATCCGTATCTCGAATCCTTCAATCTGTTCAACCTGCCCGGGTTGAACAGGTCCCTGGTAAACAGGCGAATCTTTCAAGTGTTTCACGCTCTGCTCAAGTAGAGATAATCGCGAATTAACTTTTCTGAACTCCCGAACAATCCATATTATGCCTCCTACTATAGCGAGTAATACAGGTACTCCTGCTGCAAGCAAGGCAATTATTACTTCTGTTTTCATCACCACTCTATCCTTCCACATTAATCTGGTCAAGACTGACGTTAATCCGTCTCGTCCAGTACTCTCCGGATTTGCTATCAAGGTATTCCATTCTGTCCCCAGTACTTGAGATGACACCTTCAGAATTAAATTTATTTCCTAATACGGAGGCAAAAGTGTCAATAAATCGCTCATAACTGTGCGTAGGAATAACAGGTATCTTGTCCGATTCCGTAATAATAATGCGGACTGAGAATTCATTCCCACCGACATGTTCAACAGATTCAACTTCAGTAACATTTTGAAGTAAATCTTGGATGGTGCTAATAACATCATCTTTAGAATAGGTTTTCATTTAGAAGTTCCTCACTAATTCGGGTTGTAAACCCAACTTCTCGTAGGATTCGGCAGTCGGAAAAATCTTCCCAGGGTTGCAGAGTCCTGTCGGATTAAAAATTTCTTTGACAGTCGCCATCACCTGTAAATCCGCAGGACTAAAAATCAGTGGCATATAGTCCATCTTCTCAACACCGATGCCGTGTTCCCCCGTGATTGTACCACCAACTTCAGCACATACGGAAAGAATCTCCATGTTAACATGCTCTACGCGCTCACACTGATCTGCGTCGCGCTCGTTAAAGAGGACGATTGGATGGATATTGCCGTCGCCTGCGTGGAAGACATTCGCGATCGGGATCTGATACTTTTCGGAGATTTCAGAGATCCGCCGTAGTACCTTCGGCAGCGTCGTCCGCGGCACGACCCCATCTTGGGTGATATAGTTCGGTGCGAGTCGTCCGAACGAACCGAATGCGCTTTTTCGTGCCTTCCAAAGCTGCTGCCGTTCCGCCTCATCTTTGGCGTAATCCACCTCCCGCGCGTTGTGCTTTTTAAAGATTTCCAATATCTGATCGGTTTGGTTCTGCATCCCCGCCTCAATACCATCAAGTTCCACGATCAAAATGGCTTCAGCGTCAAGCGGGAAACCGAACGCAAACGCCTCCTCCAAAGCACGAATAACGAGGCTATCCATCATTTCGAGCGCAGCTGGAATAATACCTTCACCGATAATCGTTGAAACGGCGTTTGAAGCGTCGTCCATTGTTTCAAAGACAGCAAGTGCAGTCTGATATGCTTGCGGATTGCGGGTGAGACGCACAACTGCTTTCGTCACGATCCCGAACGTGCCTTCAGAACCAATCATCACACCGCGTAAGTCATAGCCCGGTGTCTCCTCAACAGTTCCGCCGAGTTCAATAATTTCACCATCGGGTAAAACGACTTCCAATTCGAGCACATGGTCAGACGTAACGCCGTATTTCAAAGTATGCGGTCCACCAGAATTTTCGGCGATATTCCCGCCTATTGTGCACGCCTTTTGGCTTGACGGATCGGGGGCATAGTGATACCCCTTGCTTTGCACAGCCTGTGTCAACAATAGATTCACGACACCGGGTTCAACCACTGCCCGTTCATTTTCAAGGTCTATCTCTAAGATACGGTCCATCCGGTTGAGTGCAATAATAATTCCGCCTTGAACAGAGAGCATACCGCCACTCAAACCTGTGCCACCGCCACGTGCAATAAACGGTGTCTCGTATTTATTCGCTAACTTTACAATATCCGACACCTGCTGCGCCGTATCTGCGAAGACAACGACATCTGGCATCGCCTTGAAAGAAGGGGCGGCATCGCATTCATACACGGACAGCGCAGTCGCATCTGTCAAAACATTCTTAGGACCGAGGAGTTCAGAGAGGTCAGCAATAAGTTGTTCTTTCTGGTGCATAGTCTATTTCCTTTGGAGGCATAATTCTTAGATTCACGACTTTATATTAGATTACCACAATTTCAATCGAATGTCCAATTAGAAATCTGTAATCACATTATCACAATTCCAATCGGATACCAATTTGAAAACTGATAACTGGCATAAAAACTTTCTATTTGCGAGTGCAACGTACAAAATGTTATAATATTGAAAGTCTACACGGACTATTGTCAGAATCATCAAAAGAAAAATGAAGGAGATAAAATGCGACAATTGATATTAATTTTAGCACTTACCTATTCAATCGTTGGGATTCTATCGCAAGTTTCCGTCGCTGAGATTGACCCTGAAACCGCTGTCGGTGTTTGGCTGTTCGATGAAGGTGGCGGCAATGAAACGAAAGATGCCTCTGGAAACGACCACGATGGCACAATCAACGGTGCGAAATGGAAAGACGGTAAATTCGGCAAAGCACTTGAATTTGATGGGGGTCAGTGGGTCACAATCGAGTCAACACCGGAACTACAAGTCGGTGAAGAACTTACCATGATGGCATGGTTTTTCGCTACAGATATCGGCGATTGGAGACAACTTATTGCCAAAAGCGACGAGTATCTCCTACGCATTGATCCACCGCAGGAAGGCAACAAGATGTCGGCGTTTGTCAAGCCTGGTGGCAGTTGGGAACCGAGAGCCTCCGCGAATGTTCCCGATGAAGATACGTGGATCCACTTCGCAGCGACTTACGACAGCAACGCGAAAAACCAGCAGCTCGTTGTGTACGTGAATGGTAAGCAAGCAGGTGTCAGCACACGTCCCGGAGATATTGCTGTAACAGCAAACGCCGTTGAGATCGGCAGATGGGGTGGCGGTTCATATTTTGTCGGTATCATTGATGAAGCCGCTATTTTCAACGTCGTCCTCAGTGAAGACGATTTGACAACTATCGCGGAGCACGGATTAGCGAAAGCACTTGGCGGGTTAGCGGTCGCACCGACGAACAAACTCGCAACAACTTGGGCAACCCTGAAAGCAGACCGCTAATTTACAATCAACGTAAATGCGGCATCTCATAACCGTGACATTTCTATTGAGTTCTCTTTATTTTTTGTTAACGATGACATTACACAATATGTTATAATGGATTAAACCAAAAGGAGGACTACCATGCGAATTACGATTCTTATCTGCGGAATCCTGATGTTTAGCCTTGCTGGAATAGCGTCCGCGGGTGTATGGACAGACCCGTTTGATGGCAATGAACTCGTTGAAGGCTGGGAATTTCGCGACCATAACACTAAGCAAACTACGTTTGAAGTCAAAGACGGTTTTTTTCAGATGACGAATCCGAAGGGCGGATGGGGACATACCACCCCTGATAAACCGATGCTTGAGCGAGAAGTGCCAAAGAGTGCCGCTAAGAACATAACGGTCAGTGGGATCTTCTCTACCGAGCCTGACAAACCTGCAAATGCATGGATCGGTATCTTTCTCTATAGCGACGACGATCTGAACTACGCCTGTTTCCTGTTTGGTGGCGAAGCGAATCAACCCCAAAAAACGCTTATCGGGAGTATGGTCCAAGCCAATTGGCAAGACAAAGGACACTTCCAAACTGGGTTTGATGTTCCACTTCATCTTAAGATTGTCAAAGAGGACGATGTCTTCTCCGGCTACTACCGCGAAAACGAAAAAGATGAGTGGAAGCTCTCTGGCGACAAAACGTGGAACCACAAATTCGACGTAGAGCGTGTCGGTATCGGTTTTATGAACAATTGGGGCGGGCAAACAGTTACGTTCCTTGTCGATTCGCTCTCCATCGAAGGCGAAGGGATCAAACCCTTGGCAGTTGCCCCAGAAGGTAAATTAGCGACAACATGGAGTCATCTCAAAACGGGCCAATAACCGTAAATCCAAATTGGGGCGGTGTTATCGCTGCCCCTAAATCTGTTTCCACAAAAAACAACCGCTTAAAGACGAATGCAAAGAACTAAGGAGAAACGCTACCGCCATGTCCATTCCTAAAATTTCCGTGAACAACCCGGTCTTAGCAAATATGTTAATGATTATAATAATTATTTTCGGGTTGTACGCATGGATAAACCTACCACGAGAACTCACGCCAGAAATCGCATTACAGAGCGCGACTGTGACAACACTGTATCCGGGTGCTTCACCGGAAGAGGTCGAAAAACTTGTCTCTGCCCCTATTGAAGATGCCATTGAAGAGAACGTCAATAAAATCAATCTACTGCTTTCCAACTCTTCAGAAGGGAGATCTATCATCTCTGTCGATTTTGAAGAGATGAGTGA
>JAAXHI010000182.1:30209-45690 GCA_012270875.1 Candidatus Poribacteria bacterium
GAGAACTTAAAAGACGAAATCTTAGATATTAAAAACATCGCATCTGTCCGAATAGCAGGACTGCGTGAAAGGGAAATTTGGATCGAAGTGGACCCCGATCGGTTGAAGGCATATCAACTTCCGATTGCGGCGGTTATTACAGCACTCGGTGCAAGCAATTTGAATCTGCCTGCTGGCACTATGGAACTCGGCGATACAGAGTTCATGGTGCGCACTATGGGTGAATTTGCCAATCCCGATATCATCGGCGAAACTATTATCGCTGTCCAACCCACAGGCACGCCACTCCGTCTCAGCGATGTTGCAACTGTCTCGGACACCTACGAAGAAGCCAGAACGCTATCACGCATCAGTGGCAAACCCTCTATCAGCCTGAGCGTACAAAAAAAGACGGAAGGGAACACAATCGCGTTAGTAGCCAAACTCCGTGAATTGGTTAAGAAACGGAGAGTTGACCTCCCTGAAGGTGCTGAATTGACAGCCGTTAATGACTACTCAGTCATCTTAAAGGAACGGTTAGGGATTTTAGAGACGAACGCTATTTTCGGTCTGATCCTCGTTGTGCTGATGCTCCTCCTCTTTATTGGTTGGCGGAATGCTCTGTTTGCTGCACTCGGCATACCGGTTGCGTTTATGGCGACCTTCTGGTTCATGTCTGTCGCGGGTTATACACTCAGCGGTGTCTCCCTGTTTGGACTCATTTTAGTTGTCGGGATTGTTGTTGACGATGCTATTGTTGTCATAGAAAACATCTATCGGCATATTGAGGCAGGCGAACCGCCGAAAGTTGCCGCCATCCGCGGTGCGCAAGAGGTCGGTTGGCCCGTTGTCGCTGCAAGTTTGACGACAATCTGTGCTTTTGGTCCTTTGATGTTCATGTCCGGTGTATCCGGTCAATTTATGCGGATCGTGCCGATTATGGCGATTCTTGTTCTAATCGCATCTCTTTTTGAAGTCTTCGTAATTTTACCAGCACACGTTTCCGAGTGGGGAAAAGCCAAACACCGGGAAGGACGTAGCAGACTCGACAACCTCCGCACCCGATCTCAAGGTGCTTTCACCTTAAGTGCTCGCATTACCGGTTTCTTTGTGTGGTTCGCGACCTTTTTTGACCTCATTCGGAACCGATATGTCAGGATTCTAAAAATAACAATCCGCCGTCGGTATGCTTTTGTGGGTAGTGTCCTTTTCATCGGCTTGATCGCGTGTGTCAGTGCCTTTGTAGTGCTCGACAAAGAACTCTTCCCGGGCGAAGATTTTCCGCAATTCTACGTTAAAGCCGAGATGCCGCCTTCTTACGGCATGCAAGAGACGACCGCAGTCATGGCACAAATTGAAGAAGCCGCGAAGACGCTTCCATCAAGTGAAGTCGCTGCGATTGTTAGCAATATCGGTATACATACCCCTACCTCAGGGATGCTGGAAGGCGTTACTTACGGTTCCAATTTCGGTGAGGTCATCATTGAACTCACCCCTAAACGGCAGCGGACCCGCGGTGTAGATGAAATCATTGCTTCAATGCGAAAGGAAACAGCAACCGTTAGTGGGATAGAAGAATTGAATTATATTACACAGGAAGGCGGTCCCCCACAAGGACAAGACGTAGAAGTCAAGGTAAAGGGTCCCCAATTTAATCAGTTGATCGCGCTCGCTGAAGTCCTTAAGACCACTCTCACTGAAATGGATGGCGTTTACGACATCCGGGACGACTTTCGCACCGGCAAATCTGAACTCCGCATCTACTTGAAGCCAGAAAAAGCATATCAATACGGGCTAACAACATTCCAAATCGCACAAACGGTTCGCACCGCTATTGAAGGTGCTAAAGCCACCACCTATCGAGAAGCAGATGAAGCGATTGATGTCGTCGTCAAGTACGAGGAAGATAGCCTCCAAAACGTCGCAGCACTCAACAATCTGTTGATTGCAACCCCCACGGGTGCTATTGTTCCGCTCAAAGATGTCGCCGACATCACAGAGGAGAAAGGCTATTCCGATATCCGTCGATTCGATGGGGAACGGGCGATTACGGTCTCGGCATCCGTAGATAGACAGAAAACAACGCCTTTCAAAGTGAATCAGGCGTTAATCAGCACATTCGCCAATGTGGAAACCTTGTACCCAGGCTACCAACTCGACTTTCGAGGACTTTTCGATGAGATTCGAGACTCCTTTGCGGAATTGTGGAAATTGTTTATCGTCGGTCTACTGTTAATCTATGTCGTGTTAGGCGCGCAATTCAAATCGTTTATCCAACCGATTGTTATTATGTTTGCAGTGCCGTTCGGTATGATCGGTGCGATGTTTGGATTACTTCTTTCCAATGCGACACTCAGCATGGTCGCCATGTTTGGTATCGTTGCCCTTTCCGGGATTGTCGTCAATGACTCAATTGTGCTCATCGACTTCATCAACAAGTACCGAGAACGCGGCTACAATAAGTGGTACGCTATCCTGAAAGGTGGTAGCATCCGACTACGTCCGATCATCCTAACATCACTCACAACAATCTTCGGACTTATTCCGATGGCGATCGGTCTCGGTGGTAAATCGCCGATCTGGATGCCGATGGCGTATACGATCATCTTCGGACTTGCATTTGCAACTACGATGACGCTGTTTGTAATGCCTGCACTTTACGCGATTACGACAGACCTACGCGGCTTAGTGCTGAAAAATCCAGAGGCGCGGTTCCAAATCGTTTCAGATGAAGACCTACTCGGTGCCGCAGTCCCCGCTGATGATTAAACAGAACGATAAGGCGAGATTTTCGGACCTCGCCTTACACAATTTTTGCTATTGTGAGGCGAACATCTGCGAGTAAGGCTCCGTATCCGAATTCCCGTAAAATTCGATCACCATGTCCATCCCCAAGATATCCGTAAACAACCCTGTTTTAGCAAACATGTTAATGATTATAATCATCATTTTTGGGTTGTACGCATGGATGAACCTACCCCGAGAACTCACTCCAGAAGTCTCAGTCCAGAGCGCGGTTGTGACAACGCTATATCCGGGAGCCTCCCCGGAAGAAGTTGAAATGCTTGTCTCTGCTCCTATTGAAGATGCTATTGAGGAGAACGTCAACAAAGTTGACCTATTGTTTTCCACCTCTTCGGAGGGGCGTTCTGTTATCTTTGTCGATTTTGAGGAGATAAGTGACCGAGATTTTGACAAGGAACTTGAAAACCTTCGCACCGCTGTTGAACAGGTAAATGAGTTGCCAGAGGAGATTTTAGATGATCCGAGGGTCGAAGAATTTGACACCTCATTTGGTTTTCCTATCTTGACGATTGTTGTCGGCGGAAATATTGCGGAAACGCAGATGCGGGATATTGCTGAAAATCTCAAAGATGAAATCTCGGACATCAAAAACATTGCATCTGTCCGAATAGCTGGGCTCCGTGAGAGGGAAATATGGATTGAGGTGAACCCTGATCGATTGAAGGCATATCGACTCCCAATTTCAGCCGTTATTACCGCGCTGGGAACAAACAACTTAAATCTCCCCGCCGGTACAATGGAACTGGGAGGGACAGAATTCATGATCCGAACGATGGGAGAATTCGCCGATTTGGACGCTATTGGCGAAACTCTCATCACCGTCCAGCCGATAGGTACGCCGCTCCGTCTGAAAGATGTCGCAACGATCTCTGACACCTACGAGAAGGTGCGAACGCTATCGCGAATTGATGGTCAACCCTCGATTAGTCTGAGTGTGCAAAAGAAGACTGAAGGCAACACGATTGCATTAGTTACTAAACTTCGAGAATTAGTCAACAATCGGAGAACGGATCTCCCTGAAGGTGCTGAGCTGACGGTTGTTAATGACTATTCCGTTGTTCTCAAAGAACGATTGGGAATTCTTGAAACAAATGCACTTTTCGGTTTGGTGCTTGTTGTGCTGATGCTCCTTCTCTTTATTGGTTGGCGGAATGCTCTATTCGCTGCACTCGGCATACCGGTCGCCTTCATGGCAACATTTTGGTTTATGTCCATTGCGGGTTATACGCTCAGCGGTGTCTCCCTGTTTGGGCTTATTTTAGTCGTAGGCATTGTTGTAGATGACGCTATTGTTGTCATGGAAAATATCTATCGGCATATTGAGTCTGGCGTCCCTCCGAAAGTTGCCGCTATCCGCGGCGCAGAAGAGGTCGGTTGGCCCGTTGTCGCGGCAAGTTTGACGACAATCTGTGCTTTTGGACCGTTGATGTTTATGTCTGGTGTTACTGGACAGTTTATGCGGATCGTGCCGATTATGGCGATTCTCGTCCTAATCGCATCTCTCTTTGAAGTCTTCGTAATTTTACCAGCACACGTCGCTGAGTGGGGAAAAGCCAAACACCGGGAAGGACGTAGTAGACTCGACAACCTTCGTACCCGATCTCAAGGTGCTTTTACCTTAAGCGTTCGCATCACCGGCTTCTTTGTGTGGTTCGCTACCTTTTTTGACCTCATACGGAACCGATACGTTAGAATCCTAAAAGTAACCATTCGATACCGATATGCGTTTGTAGGGAGTGTCCTCTTCTTCGGATTGGTTGCCTGCATCGGGGCATTTTTTGTCCTTGACAGGGAACTCTTCCCTGGTGAAGAGTTCCCACAATTTTATGTCAAAGCCGAGATGCCACCTTCCTACGGAATACAGGAAACAACAGAGGTAATTGTCCAAATTGAAGAGATGGCTAAAAGACTGCCATCAACTGAAGTTGATGCGGTCGTCAGCAATGTCGGTTTACACACATTTATGTCGGGTTTGGTAAGAAAAAGTGTTACCTACGGCTCAAATTTAGGAGAGGTAATCGTCGAACTCACACCAAAGCAAGCGCGCACCCGAGGTGTAGATGAGATCATCGCAGAACTACGGACGAAAACCGCTACAATTAGTGGAATTGAGCGACTGGGTTTCGTCACACAGGACGGCGGAGCACCACAAGTAGCGGATGTGCAAGTCAAAGTAAAAGGACCTAGATTTGAGAACCTGACTGAACTCACTGGCGTTCTTAAGTCTGCCCTATCCCAGATAGATGGCGTTTACGATATCCGAGATGACTTCAGCATCGGAAAATCTGAACTCCGTATCTACTTGAATCAGGAGAAAGCCTATCAATACGGATTAACCACGTTTCAGGTTGCACAAACCGTTCGTACGGCTCTGGAGGGGGCTAAAGCCACAACTTATCGTGAAGCAGACGAAGCCATTGATGTCGTCGTCAAATATGAGGAAAATACGCTCAAAAACCTTGCAGAACTTAACAATTTGTTGATTGCAATCCCAACAGGTCCGATTGTTCCACTTAAAGATATTGCGACCATCAAGGAGGAAAGGGGATATTCAGATGTCCATCGCTTCGATGGGGAACGAGCAATCACGGTTTATGCATCCGTAGATAGTGAAAAGACGACTGCCTTTAAAGTGAATCAATCACTCATCAGCGCATTTGCTGATATAGAATCCTTGTATCCGGGATACCAACTCGATTTTCGAGGGGTCTTTGATGAAATTACAGAATCCTTTTCCGAGTTGTGGAAGTTGTTCATCGTTGGACTGTTGCTCATCTATGTGGTATTGGGTGCACAATTCAGGTCATTTATACAACCGATCATCATTATGTTTGCTGTTCCGTTTGGTATGATCGGTGCAATGGTAGGACTCCTACTTTCCCGTGCGACCCTTAGCGTCGTCGCTATGTTTGGTATCGTTGCACTCTCAGGGATTGTGGTGAACGACTCCATTGTGCTCATCGACTTCATCAACAAGTACCGAGAAAAAGGGTATAACAAGTGGTACGCTATTCTGAAAGGCGGTAGTCTCCGATTGCGTCCAATTGTTCTCACCACGATGACGACGATTTTCGGACTCATTCCGATGGCAATCGGGTTAGGTGGCAAGTCGCCTATATGGATGCCGATGGCGTATACGATCATTTTCGGACTCGCGCTCGCTACCACGATGACACTGTTCGTGATGCCCGCACTCTATGCCATCATAACTGACATACGCGGTCTCGTCCTGAGAAATCCGGAGGAACGCTTCCGAACCGTTTCAGATGAAGAACTATTGGGTAACGCAGTCCCAGCAGATGATTAACCGAGGATGTAGGGTCAGACACTCTACCTTACTTCCGTATTTTAACGAAAAATAGGAAATTGATATGAAAATCACTTTTATCGGTGTTGGTGGCATCGCCGGGAGTTACCGAGGAAGCCTCAACCAACTCCAACGTCCCATTGCAGCGGTCTGTGATATAAATGCTGAACGTGCAGCGGCCATCGCTGAAGACGAAGATGCAACAGCATACACCGACCACAGTGAAATGCTTCAAAAAGAAAAGCCAGATGTCGTGTTCACCTGTATCCCTCCCGGTGCGCACACAACACAGGTTGCCGATGCCGCAGCAGCTGGTGCAGCAGTTTTCGTCGCTAAACCCGTTGCCCAAGACTTGGAAACTGCTAACCGTGCTCGCGATGCAATTGCTGCCGCAGGCGTTATCAATCAAGTCGGTTATATGGCGCGGTATAGCGATATTACGGCGAAAGCGAAGGAATTGGTCGGCGATCAGAAACTTACGATGGGGATTGGGCGGTTTCTTACGAGGATGGGTGCAAACCACCCGTGGTGGGGAAAATACGACGTATCGCGCGGACAAATGGTGGAGCAGACAACCCATGTCTTCGATCTCATCCGCTACTTCCTCGGCGATGTTGAGAGTGTTCAGGCTTACGGCATCAAAGGTGTCTCCGATGGGATTGCCGATTTCGAGGAGTGTACCGTCTGCAACCTAAAATTTCAGAACGGTGCGGTAGGGAGTATTACGAGTACCTGTGTCGCTCGCGCACACGAGAATTTCGCGACTGAACTCGTAGGCGATGACCTCTATCTCAAACTCACACACGATCTCGGATTGCGGGGTCAGATTAGCGGTGAAGGCGTTGACTATACGGGGGCAGAAGCAGGCTATTTCCGACAGGTTGAGCAGTTCATCAAGGCTGTTGAGGCGAACGATCAAGGGCTGGTGCTCTCCTCCTACGCCGATGCTGCGAAGAGCCTCGCTGTCACCCTCGCCGCGAACCGTTCATTGGAAACGGGACAGGTTGAGCAAGTCGCTAAATGATTGAGAAAAGAAATCAACGTTTCGTTGACTTTGCCAAAGCCTGTGATAGATTTCCTTCATAACTGCAGCGCGTGATATTAATCGGAAATTCTGTGCCTCGGAGCCTGATTCTGGAAGTTCTAAGTCGGTCTCGTTGATATTTGTGCATACCGGGTCCGTGGACCAGAACAGGAACAAGATTTATCTCAATGTGATTTGGAGTGCAGTTGTCAGCGATACGCGCCCCTTCTTGCAATTGTCTGACCACCTTTGAGGCAACCGTATCACCCTTGAGTTCCATTGGAACCACAACGAGATCATTTTGAGCATCATCAATGTGAAAAAGAATTAAGTCACATTGATTTGTCTTGGTTCGGTCCGTTGGAAATGCAAGGTCTACATCCAATACAACGCGGTTTGCTGGTTTGGATTGTAGATTAGCCATAGAGACGCGACATCCTTCTTTGGTATAAGGGGGTGTCGCCTTTCTGTCTCCTACCCACCGACGAATCTCCTCAAGAGCCTCATGAAGATTCACGTTCATCTTCACCTTTCTTTTTCTCAAATCTTTGTTGGAGATTCACAGAGCGGTTGTAAAGTCCTTCAGCAACATCTTCGTAATCTTCTGGAGAGAGACCTACTCTGGACTTAAAAGGAATTTCCTTAACGGGTTCATCCTTTTGGAAATGCCACACACCGACTTCCTCTGGTAAAAGCCAACTTGCAGGCTCATCAGTTTCATCTTCCAGCAATCCTTCAAGAACCAGATTTCCGACTTCCTGAAGTAGCCAATCGCTGTGTGTTGTTATAATCACTTTTACTCCCGCACGAACCAAACGCGCGAGGATCACTGCCATATCTGCTTGGGCACCGGGGTGCAGATGTGCTTCCGGTTCTTCAATAATAAGTGTATCGCCCGGCTTAACACCACCCCGCAAAAACAGGACTAAAGGGGCAAGTTCAGATACCATCGACGAAGCTTGGCTTAAACGTATATCCTCTTCTATACCTCGTGGTCGGTAGTAAAAATCTGGATACCCGCTTGGTAAAGGTTTCAGGAGTATTTGCCCAGCAAGCACATCAGACTCCAGTGTTTCTGCAAGGTGCTTCATTTCATCACTATAAGTTTTGTCTTCTTCATAAAGGATAATCCGTTCCATAAAATCTGCTATAGCACCTGACATAGTGGGAACCTCGGGGAAACGTTCCAAACCTACTCGGGTCGTCCGCTTCACGAGCGAACTAGAGATAATGCGATGGCTTTGCATAATCCCACTCCGTGCAGCAGGAAGATAATATCGATTCTTCTCCACCCATCCACGCTCATCGGTATAGCTAGGCATAATTGTAAATTCAAACGATCCTGTAGAAGAAATCTTGATGCCTTTGGGGAAAATGACCATTTCCCGATTAGCCCATCTATCTATAGTGATATTTGATTCAGAAACCTTCATCCTAATATTCCAATGTTCTTGATTTTCTTCACTAACCTTTAAGAAGATTTCCATCTTGTTATGTTGTCGTTCAGCCAACCGGACTAACATTGAAATGGAATCCAGATCATAGCAATTTTTAAATTCATCCTGTAACCCATTTTCAAAAACTTCCGAATCCTTGATGAGATTCTTTAATTGGCTTTGCATTTTATTCGGCAAATCCAACAATCTGAAGGGTTTTTCACTCGTATGTAGTTTTTCAAGTACATCTTGAACTTCCTCTTTGGGTAAGCTAGAATCTTCTAAAAGGTCACGTCGCAAATCACCTATGATTTCTATAGCAGCCCCCAGCCCAAAAGGAGCTAGAAGACCAAATCCTGAAAAACCGTTAAAGGCACCATGCAAAGCATAAACCAAGGTAGCAAAATAAGTTTTCCCCGTATTGCTCGGACCAACAAACACTGTCAGCGGACGCAGATCAATATTCGCTTCGGCAATGGGACCGAAATTCTTGACGGCGATTTCAATCTTTGGATGTTGTTGTGTATCTTTGACTTCGCTCATCGTTGTTTCCTCTAATCCGGTTTGATTGTAGGCACGCTTGCAAAGCGTACCTACCACATACACGTTAGAAAAACGTCAGATACGGTTTATCATTTATCTCCCGCCATAATAAGACCGCGAGTTCACGGGCGTGATAATCGCCCCACATGGATGCCTCTCCACACGGAATCTTCCTGCCTTCTGGTACATGATCCCAACCGTTTGGACGGTGATACACTGAGTGCAACAGCAACCCTTGATGCGTATCGGACTCCGAGAGATACGGTTCTGCAAAAAGCGTCTTGGCGACCGTTAAGCCTGCTTGGTAATAGGAACTGCCTGCCTCTGTTTCACCGTGCTTCTTGAGGTAGTTACCGAGTCGAATTAACCCTTGTGCGGCAATCGCTGCGGCGGAACTGTCTACCGGTTCAAGGTCGTTATACGGATCCGCAGGAACCACCGAATAATCACCGAGTTGGGCTAAACCCGGGGCACCGGTATCCCAATACGGGATGCCATCTCGCGCTGTGTTCTCAATATAGAAATCAGCAGTGGCTTCTGCTGCTTTGCGTATATGTGCCGTTGCCAAATCATATCCGCCGTAAGGTTCAAGGTCATCTTCAGACAGTGTATCGAAAAATTCAAGCTGCTCGGCATAACCCGTAATAATCCATGCAAGCCCACGCGTCCACGTCGTAAATGGCGAATACCCCTGCTGCGTGCTTGGGCAGCGATAGTTCCCATCGTTGGTATTGAAGATCGATTCATGCACCACCCGTCCACGTATGTCATAAGCGTCGCGTCCTTCGCCGTAATAGACGTTATAATTTGCCGTCGTCTGTGAATGCTGAAGCAAGCGTTCCAACAGACTGATAGCGACATCGCCTTCACCCATCAGCACTGCCCCGAGTGTATGTCCAAGTCCTAACACCCGTAGAGAGCGGATGGTATCTGAAAAGAGCGAGTGCGGTCCGTTGAAAGAGGCGATGTATCCTGTCCCGTCCTTAATTCGGGTCCAGCGACTCGCTTGCACAGCAGCAGAGGCTTTCAGCGCGAGTTCATAGAAATGCATCTCGTTATCGTCCTGCGGAATCACACCCTCCCGCATCAGACGACGGAGATTGCCGTAAGTCGAGACGTTGTTAAAGCCGTGGTCATGTACACCGATGTGCGTGACATGCGGTGCCATCTTCTCAATCGTGTTCCATCTGCCGATTTCAAGGAACTGTTCATCACCAGTGGCATCGAATTGGAGAATCGCAGAACCGAATTGGAACCCTTGCGTCCACTCTGTCCAGCCGCGGGTCGTGTAGGTGCCAGCGACGGTAAAGACGGGTGTGCCTTTTTCGGGGGGCCACGTATCCTCAATAGCCAAAATCTTTTGACCTGAATATTCAAAAAGCCGCTCAAGCTGAGGCTTCAGGTCGGTAGGAGATAATGAATCGTTTATCTGCATTGTGCTATAATTGCCTCCACAGTTAGATTGTTGGGTTTCGCTATGTCTATTTCTATGAATAGATCATTGAAAAGGGGTATTTTCCTGATAGATTTGAGGTTTCTTGGTCATTCACCGCTCTACCCAACCTACGATGGTGACGGTGTGTCTTTATATCGTTCACATATCACCTCAATGAGATTGGTTGTGGATTTACCCGGGACGTTTAGACCGACAACAACCTTGCCGCCGTTCGCCTCAACGACCTCTCTCTCAACAAGTTGTTCCAGTTTATAGTCGCCACCTTTAACGTGGATACTCGGTTTGAGTTCGGAGAGCAAGTCAATCGGTGTTAATTCCGGGAAGATGACGACGTAATCGACGCATTCCAATCCAGCGAGCATCTCCGCGCGCTCCCTTTCAGGCACAAGCGGACGGTTCGCACCTTTAAGTTGCCGTACCGAACTATCACTATTGACCGCCACCACAAGCAGATCGCCGAGTTGGCGCGCCGCTTGGAGATACCGGAGATGCCCCAAGTGCAGTACGTCAAAACAACCGTTGGTCGTAACAACGATGTCTCCGTCTGCTTTCGCCTCTTGAAGAAGGGATGCCAGTTCACTGCGATGATGGATTTTTTGATTTAACATTTTATTTCTTTAAGTTTTGGACTACGCTATTCCAAATCGCGAAATGCTTTCTCAACGTCGGTTTTGAGATCTGGACGTACATTCAGGTGTACCCTCGTTGTCTCAGCCGCCGACTTTGAGATATTATTCACCTGTTCTAAAAGTTTCAGAGCAGTTTTGAGGTCGGTCACTACCTCCGAAGTATATCCCAGGGCAGCATTTGCAACGCCGCGGTTGTAATAAATTTCCGGGTGATCTGGCTCTAACTGGATAGCCTTATTATAGTCCATGATGCTATCTATATTGTTACCTTGATTCGCCTTTGCTTTGCCCCGAACGTTATAAGTGCCAGCGAGAATGGTGTCTATCGGTTTTAAACCAATCACTGTGTTGCAGTCTTCAATCGACCCGTTATAATCGCCTAAATCAGACTTTGCCTCTCCACGATTGACATAGGCTATAGCTAAAATAGTATCTCGTGGTTTTAAACGAATCGCAGCGTTGCAGTCTTCAATCGCACCTTTGTAATCACCTAAATCAACCTTTACACTTGAACGATTCACATAGATTACAGCCAAAAGATTATCTTCCGGTTTTAAACGAATCGCCGTATTATAATCTTCAATCGCACCCTTATTATCACTTAAATCAGACTTCACCTTGGCACGACTGGCATAGACGAAGGCATAATCTGCCCCTAAGCGAATCGCAGTACTATAGTCTTTGATCGCCCCCTCAAGGTCTCCTAACTCTTCCCTTGCATCCGCACGATTAATATAAGCATCAGCAAAATCCGGGGCAAGGCGAATCGCTGTATCATAGTCTTTGATAGCACTTGCGAATTTCCCGCGCGACGCTCTATACTCCGCTTGGTAGTAACGGATGAGGGGTTCCTCACGCCATTTTTCCAACGATTTCGCTTGTGCGGGTATATCCTTAAGCAATGCCTGGAGATGATTTGAAGGAATAGCGTAACCTGCGCCTATTCCGTGACCGCGGGAGATAATCCCTATTACGTCCCCGCGAACGTTTAAGACGGGGCCACCACTATATCCCGGACGAACATTCCGCGCCTGCACACGAAAGAAATGAGGCGTACGCCGGCTTATTGTCCCCTTTGAGATATCACCTTGCACACGCTTGCGCCCTTGGTTAGGATTGCCAATAACTATAATGCTATCGCCTGCCTTCACTGTAGCACTATCTCCAAGCGAGAGAATTTGTGGGTCTTTACCCGTCACCTTCGCGACCTTTAAGATAACCAAATCTCGTTTCGGATAACTCGCCATGACACCTTCAATCTTGTACCATGTCGGTTTGTTCACCAATTTAGCTACACTGAAATCACCATCAAAAGACTTCTGGTTGATATTGTGAACGTTGGTGACAATCAAATCTTGTCTGATAAAGAATCCACTCCCTAATGTTGGCGGTCCTTCAACACTTAAACTCCCTATTTGTACCGTGGCAGCTTTACCAATTTTCGCAATTTGTCCGAGGTCTGGTTGCTCGGAAATCTTTTCGCCTCGCTGTTTAATGCTTGAGGCACAGGACAGGAAAATGCCTAATGCAAGGCATCCTACGAATGCCAATACCTTTTTGGTAACTGTCATCTGGATATCTCCTTGCCTATGCGGGTAAATCGGATCTGATTGTTAATCTAAACTGCTTCGATGTAATATCACGATATAAAGAGGCAAATTGTGTTAGTTCCAAGCGTTAATAGTCTATCACGCTTTGGACTGTTTGACAAGTTTTTCCTCGTTGCGCAATTCCTGACTTTGTGCTACAATAGAACGGAATTTGCAGTAAAGAGATGACACCCATCAGGAGAAAAGAAAAATGACAGAGAAAAAAAACACTACGCATCGCAGATTACCCATCTGTACCCTCGGCGCGGACGGCCACGGTAAGACAACATTGACAGCGGCAATAGCGAAAGTCGTCTCAAGAATCGGCGCGATCCACACAAACGGAGATGGCGATTTTGAAGCACAACACCCTATTAGTCACCCCATCCGAGAAGGGGTCGGCATCACCTACCGCTCAATAGCCTACGAAACCAGCGGCAAACTTTATACACAAATTGATTGTGAAACACACTTTGATGTCGTTAAAATGTTAATCAGCGGCTCACCGGCAATTCAAGGCGGGATTTGGGTAGTGAATGCCGTTGAGGGTGTCTCACCGGACTCTCAGGCACATCTCGACCTCGCACACCAGATGCATATACCGACAGTACTCCCTTTTCTCAATACAGGCGGTATTTCAAAAGACGATGAACTCTTAGATATCTGTCTACAAGAGATGCGCGAACTACTGAGTGAATGTGGATGGGAAGAAGACACTACCCCGATAACCGTCGGGGACGCGCTTAAGGCATTAGACTACAGAGGCAATAGCATTACCTCCGCACAATGGCAGCCAATCGTTGATCTGGTCTTCGCGATGAACCGCACAATGCCAGCACCTGTGGATACAGCGCACCTACCGCTTATCATGCCAATTCACGAAATCGTTGAGGAAACGAAGGATCAGGTATCTGTCCGCGGTGAGGTTGTGCAAGGTCAGATCGCTGTCGGTCAAGCGGTGGATATTGTAGGTAAAGGCGATAGAATCAAGACGCGGGTGCTTAGCATAAAGGAAAATGAAGTGTGCGTTGAATCTGAACCCGACTGGTTGTCTGTCGGACAGGTGCTTTGCCCGCCGAAGACCGTCAAATCACATTCCGAATTTACTGCGCTCGTCTATCTACTAACACACGAAGAGAGCGGCACACATATCCCGCTCATCGAAAACGATAGACCCAACATCTATTTGTGGAGTGTTGATATGCCAGCACACTTAAAACTCCCACAAGATCTCTCCCTGATGACACCGGGAGATTACGCACATGTCAATCTTACACTTGATTTGCCGTTAGTGATGGAGATCGGTACGCGATTTGAGGTGAAGAAGATGGGGTCTCGGATTGGGTTCGGTGTTGTGACGGGTCTGGAATAAACCGTTTTCTACCCCGCAGCGATTGCGTCTTGTAGCGCGAGAGCGCCGGTATACAACGCACGTCCTACGATTGCGCCACTTGCACCGATCTGTTTCAATGCGGTTACATCCGCAAGCGACGTGACACCCCCCGAAGCAATCACATTCGCACGGACAGCATCAATAATATCCGCCGTCGCTTCAACATTCGGTCCCTTGAGCATACCATCACTCTTGATGTCGGTGTAAATAAGCGTCTGTACCTCCGCCATCTCTTGTGCGAATTCAACAGCGGATTTCTGGGATACCTCCAACCAACCTTCTGTAGCAACCATACCGTCTTTCGCGTCAATACCGACAGCGATACGCGCACCATATTTGTCGCACGCCTGCTTCACCAAATCCGGCTGTTTGAGGGCAACCGTGCCTAATATCGCGCGGTCTACACCTAATGCTAAGACGGCTTCCAACTGTTCCATGCTACGGATGCCGCCGCCAAGTTGGACGGGTATATCAAGTGCATCAACAATCTCGCTAACAATATGGAGGTTCGCCGATTCACCTTGAAACGCGCCATCCAGATCTACGAGGTGTAGGTATTCCGCACCTTCGGCTTGCCACTGCCGCGCCATCTCAACAGGCGCGTCTGAGAAGACCGTCTCTTGTGAGGCGATACCCTGTACCAAATTCACACATTTTCCACCACGAAGATCAATTGCCGGTAATATTTTCAAAGTCTTTCCTTTCCGCAGTTGACGGCACAGCGGAGTGTGCCTACTACTATTCATCTCGGAAGATACCGAGTAATTTCAATTGGACGATTGAGATAACAGCAATAATGAAAAACAGCACCCAACCGATTGTCGCCGCATAGCCGAGGCGCATGAACTGAAAACCGTTTTTGTAGAGATACATCACAATCGTTGACCCCGCATCCGCAGGCTCACCCCCGTTTGTCAGAATAAACGGCAGATCGAAAAGTTGGAGCGAACCGATCATCGAAACTACGAAAACGAAGGCGATCACGGGTCGTAACGAAGGCAGCGTGACATGGATAAATGCCTGCCACCAGTTCGCACCGTCAACCGCCGCCGCTTCGTATAACTCCTGTCGGATACCTTGTAACCCTGCTAAAAAGTAGATCATGTTGAACCCTGCCCACTGCCAAACGCCTGTCAGAATAACCGCTGGCATCACATAATTCTCCTCGTTTAGCCAACCGATCTCCTTACCAAAGAGGATGAATTCTTGGTTGACTAAGCCTGCACGCTGGTCATAGACAAGGTTAAAGATAATCGCAACGAAGACACCCGCAACCAGCACGGGTGCAAAGAAAGCGAGTCGCAGGAAATTCTTTCCCTT
>JAAXHI010000464.1:0-4454 GCA_012270875.1 Candidatus Poribacteria bacterium
ACTAATTACAGGATTTACTATAAGAGCCATCATACAGCACATACCTCCCGAAGCCAGTCTGGAGAACCTTCCAAATTTTCTTGGCGATGAAACCCCTATATGGCCGGATATGTGTGATACTGGCCTTTATTATGACGTTGACCTTAATCTGCTAATCCAAGAAGTCGTTATCGATCCTTCCGCCCCTGACTGGTTATTAGATCTGGTCGAGAGGGTAGTTAATCGGTACGACCTTCAAGTACCTGTCAATCAGTCACATCTCGCAGAATTACCTGTGTGGTTTCCTCCTGATAGAATAGATGAGGTTTCACCCCAAGAAGATAAATAAGTGTTATTTTTTGCAGATGTGATATACTGAAGGAAATATTCTATTTGCAAGGTTAAAACGGCTTATGAATTTTCCAATGCTGTCAGCGTCGAAACGTATTGAGATGCTCCAACCCCCAACGGGGCAGGTGCAAATGGTACTTGACACTGACACCTATAATGAAATCGATGATCAGTTTGCAGTTGTTCATGCACTGCTCTCACCCGAACACCTGAACGTTGAGGCACTCTATGCCGCTCCCTTCCATAACAATCGCTCCGATAACGCTGAAGATGGTATGGAGAAAAGTTACGACGAAATTCTGAGGCTTCTGGACTTCCTGAATGTCCCCGCTGATGACTTCGCTTATCGCGGTTCCAAAGCGTTCCTTTCCGATAAAGAGACCCCCGTGCCGAGCGATGCTGCTACCGATATGATTGAACGGGCAATGCGGAGAGATACTGAAGACCCGCTTTATGTCGTTGCTGTCGGTGCTATCACAAATGTCGCCTCCGCTATCCTCATAGAACCCGAAATCATCAAACGGATTGTGGTTATCTGGTTGGGTGGTAATCCGTTGTACTGGCCACACACGCGAGAGTTCAACCTCATGCAAGACCTCCAAAGCGCACAAGTGGTTTTGGATTGTGGCGTGCCGTTCGTTTGGCTACCGGCACGTGGGGTCGTCTCACACTTACATACGACGGTCGCAGAGATGGAACGTTATGTGCAGGGTAGAGGTAAAGTCGGTGATTATCTCGTGGAAATTTTTAAAGATTACTCAAGCGACCATTTCGCTTGGTCAAAGGTGATATGGGATCTCTCCGCAACGGCATACCTTGTCAATCCTTCGTGGGTGCCGACAGAAATTGTCCACTCTCCGATTTTGACGGAGGCAGCGACGTGGAGTTTCGATAACAACCGTCATCTCATGCGGGTCGCGTCAAGTGTTAATCGGGATGCTATTTTTCGGGATCTGTTTGAGAAATTGCAGCAGCACACCGCCTAAGATGTGGGAATCCAATTTGGGGTACCGATTCGGTGCGGTTGGAAACCGCCCTATAAGCTGCTATAAACATACCGCCCCTACGGGACTGAAAAGGGTTTTGAAAACTTCAGAGTCCCCCGTAGGATCCGGTTCGGTTAGGAAACCGAACCTACCGGACCTGGAGACTTACAAGACTGAAGACGGTTTTGAAGTTTTCAATGTTTTCGCGTAGGATCCGGTTCGGTTAGGAAACCGAACCTACCGGACCTGGAGACTTACAGGACTGAAGACGGTTTTGGAGTTTTCAATGTTTTCGCGTAGGATCCGGTTCGGTTAGGAAACCGAACCTACCGGCCTGGGGTATTTAGTCCATAACTTTTCTCTAAAATTGACACCTATGGTTCGGTTGCAAATCGCACACCGGGCCTGGGGTGGTGTGGCTTTTTATGGGAGTGGGACGTTCCATTCGTCGGCACAAATAACCTCAAGCTGATCGTGCGGTTTGAAGTAATCGGTTGGATGATGGTTCTCTCCCATATCACCGAACAACCGACGACGGCGTGGAGTCATGCGTGCGAGAACGTCGGCGGGAAGTTTGTCATAGTCATAAGGTCGGGACCACATCTGTCCATAGCGGAAGGTAACGCTTTTGCGGATGCGTTCCGTCTGATTCGGACCGACACCGTGCCACAATGCCCATGGAAAGATGACTGCATCCCCTGCTTCCGCAAGCACCTGAATCGCACCTTCGGGATACTCGCCTTTTTTAAATCCGTTCTCAGGGAAATCTACTTTATGACTTCTCGGCACACACATAAAATTCCCTTGGTTGGGTTCAGTCAAATCCGTTAAAAAGAATTGGATTTTGAATTGAAGCGGTAGACTATCAGGGTGTGGATGGATGCGTTGAAGTGAGGGACCGGCATCCGTATGGAATCCCATTAAAGCCTCAACATCCGGGTGCCGAACGTAGATCTGCGTGCCCATGATTTGGAGATAGGGTCCCATCAGAGAAAGGATCGTTCCGAAAGTGCGCGGATGGTCGGTGAGCGGATCCAAGGCATCCGTCCGTTCAATCGCTCGGATAATCGTATAGGCACCTTTTCCGAACCGATTATTGCCTTGTAGGTTCGGTGTCTCTTGGACATACGTCTCAATGGCTGAATCCACAGCCTGCAAAAGCGTCTCAATCTCAGTGGACGAAAGTACGTTCTTAATGAGCAGATACCCCTCCGTCTGCCACACTTTTTGTTGGACATCCGTCAAGTATGGAGATAACATACATCCCTCCTTGTGGTAACTCAAGTATGGTAAAGTCCGTTAATTGCTTTAAGGGGATTATAGACGGTTTTTGATGCTGTGTCAAGTCTGTTTTGCCAATAGAACTCAACGTTTACAGTGAATTTACGTCTAATATATCAGAGTTTATAGGGATACTTCGCATATTGGCAAGGTTAAAGGATTTACCAACGAGATAACGGCGTTTCGTACCGATAGATAAAATATGAACAATTTCGCAAAAATTCTTACCACCATCCGCCGTCCCTTTCGGCAAGAACTCCGAAAGGGGTGTAAAGACGATGTCGTCGTCAATGGATTGGGCAGTTATGTCCAGTTATGGGCAAAAAATGGCGATGCCTTCACACAAGCGGCGGCTGAAAAAGAGGTGCTAAACGGATTGGCAAGTCTCTTTGAAAATTACGCAAGCGCATCGTCCGTCGAACGCCGACGGACGCTTGAAGAGGCAACAAAACGAATTGACGCTGCCCTCGGACAAAAACAGCTAAACCCCACAGATACAGATGCTACAGACGTAGAACCCGCACAGACCCGTCAACAGCCAACAACACGACGGCCACGTTCCAAAAAGAATACACAGACGGAGATGTTGCCTCTTTTTGGGGAAACAGAAACCCGTTCTGAAAGCGTCCGGACGCAGCGAGAACCCATCGCGGCACCTGTAACGCATAAAGCGCAGACGGCGGCACCATCTCTCTTTGGAAATGTAGATACCACTCCACAGCAATCAGAAGATCCGCCCACGGAAGAGACTACAGCGTCTGTGCCGATCTCTAATATCTCTGTCTCAACTGACCTCGCCTCGCTTGATTTCCTCTCTGAATCGCCGCAATATATCAAAGGGATCGGCCCGCGACGTGCGGCGATGCTTACGGCAGAACTCAACATCCAAACGGTTGGCGAATTGTTGGCATACTACCCTCGCGATTATATTGACCGTTCCAAAATGGTAGAGATATACAGGGTCGGTAGAGCAGAAGATGATGAGCCGGAGACAATCCAAGGCAAAGTTGTCAACCACACTTCATCGCCGACTGCGAAAGGAAAACGGATCGGTAAAATCTCGATTTATGATGGTACTGGTATCGCGATGTTGGTTAATTTCGGGAGACGCATCGGTATCATGAAGTCGCTGCTTCCTGTTGATACAGAGGTGGTTGTCAGTGCTAAGTTCTCGCGCCGTTACAATGAAATTCAGGCGACCGACTATGAGTTTGAGCTGTTTGAGGAAGACACCCTGATTCACACAAAACGGATCGTTCCGAAATATGCGCTTACCGCAAAACTTACGGCGAAAATGCTGCGCGCTTGGATGCGGACCGCGCTCGACGAATACGGACATCAGATCGCTGAAATCTTTCCACTTGAACTCCGCCAACGACAAAACTTGATTGACAGACAGTCGGCTATTAACGAGATCCATTTTCCGACCTCGGAAGCACATCGAAAAGCTGCTCAGAAGCGACTCGCTTTTGAGGAGTTTTTTCTGCTCACCATCGGCATGGAGATGAAAAAAGATCGCAAAATTTCACAAGAAGGTATCGCTTTCCAAATTGGAACCGAACTGCAAGGGAACGCGCCCTCCCTGCTCCGAGATTTCGTCGCTTCGCTGCCTTATGAACTCACTGGTGCCCAAAAACGGGTTTTCGCTGAAATCGAAAACGATATGCGACAGAAAAGTGTCATGAATCGGCTGATTCAAGGGGATGTCGGTTCCGGGAAGACTGTCGTTGCAGCGATGGCGTTGCTCCGTGCTATTGAAAACGGGTATCAAGGTGCGTTGATGGTGCCGACTGAGATCCTCGCCGAACAGCACCACTATAATCTCTCCGAAATGCTTGAGCATTTGCGCAAGGGTAC
>JAAXHI010000464.1:4461-9922 GCA_012270875.1 Candidatus Poribacteria bacterium
CCGAAGGCGGAACGTGATGAAGCGTTGGCGGCAATCACCGATGGCAGCGCAGACCTCATTGTTGGGACACAGGCATTGATACAGGAAGGCGTAGATTTTCATAAGCTCGGCCTCGTGATCATCGACGAACAGCATCGGTTTGGTGTGATGCAACGCGCGACACTCCGTAACAAAGCGCAATCCAGAAACGGCAACCCACAACAGTCTACTGCCGCACCGGCACCGGATGTCCTCGTCATGACAGCAACGCCTATTCCGAGAACGCTTGCTTTGACGCTCTACGGCGATCTGAACGTTTCTGTTATTGATGAGATGCCTCCTGGTCGGCAGACGATTAAGACCTCTTGGATAAAGGAAAAGGATAGGGAAAAGTTATACGGTGATCTTCGGAAGGAGATTCAGCGCGGTAGACAGGCATACATTGTTTATCCGCTCGTTGAAGAGTCCGAAAAACTGGAAGAACTTAAAGCCGCCACGGAGATGGCAGAACATCTTCAAAATTCGGTTTTTCCAGACCTACGGGTCGGGTTATTGCATGGACAGATGAAATCCGTTGAAAAACAGGAGGTTATGGCAAAGTTCAACGCTAAGCAGATTGATATCCTTGTTTCAACGACAGTAATTGAGGTAGGCATTGATGTCCCGAACGCAACGCTGATGGTGATTGAGAACGCAGAACGCTTTGGGTTGTCCCAGTTACACCAGTTGCGTGGACGTGTCGGACGTGGCGAACACAAATCTGCGTGTTACCTCGTTGCTACGCCGAAAGGCGACGATTCTTATCAACGGATTTTAGCGATGATTCGGACAAATAATGGGTTTCAGATTGCGGAGGCGGATCTGAATATCCGTGGACCCGGGGAGTTTTTTGGGACACGCCAATCCGGCGTTCCGAATTTCAAGATTGCGGACATTATCCATGATACCTCACTTTTAGAAGCGGCGAAAAAAGAGGCGGAACTATTGGTCAAAGCCGATCCGGGGTTGAATGCGCCGATGCATCAATTGCTGAAGTTGATGTTACAGAAACATTGGCGCGGTAATTTGGAAATCGCATCTGTTGGTTAGTTATAGTTAAAGGAGAGACCAATGAAACACAATATAACAGGCATGCCCCATGCACAATTTAGCGATTGGCTTACACCGATTGTAAACTGTTCGCTTTTTGAATCCCGTGAACGACTTGTCGCCTTGCTTGCCGAAAATGCCAATAGAGACGCATTGGAATCTGAGTTCCAAGAGTTTTATGAAGGCTACTGTGGTTTGGCGTTCGAGTTAGAAGAACATGAGGAATCACTGCTTTCAATATTGCGTGCATCCGACATATTCGCGCCCCTGCAGAAGCGCGTCGCAGCCGTAGAAGCGGTCCGAAAAACCTCGCCTGAAGGACGGATAGCACGACGGATGAGTGACAGACCACTGATCACCGATCCGCAACCAGAGATAAAGGTATTAGCCTTATCGGATGACGAATTCCGTGCGTTAATGGAGACGCTTGTGAATTGGGAACTTTTCGCATCGCGTGCACAGGGTGTCAAACTACAGAAGGCGGGACCATCGGTTGACGGAACAGCGCAGCTGAAATCGGCACTCCTTGAATTTTTTGTGTGCTATTTGGAGTTGGAGCAGTTCCTTGAAGATTACTATTATGACCCAGATGAGGGGTTAGAATTACGTCCGGAAGTGGCTGAAAGGCTGGAACGCAGCGTTGCAGAGGTTGAAGCCGGAACAGCAGAATTGATTTCACTTGAGGAAGTTGCCAAAGAACTCGGGGTTAAGTTGAAATGTACACGTTAGCGTTCAGGGCACGCGCTAGGTCAAATTTACGACGTTTAGATGGCACAATCCGAGCACGAATCCTCAATAAATTGGAATGGTTATGTGAAAATTGCGATACGCATGACCACGAAGCTCTCCGAGGCCCACATAGAGGAAAGTTCCGTTTACGCGTTGCTGGTGCTTACCGAGTTATCTATACCTTCAACAGACAAACAAGAACGATTGTTGTTCACGATGTTGGACATCGGAGCAGTGTTTATTAATATAGATGTGATATTTATATCGGAACCGCGGTTAGACAGATGCAAATGTCTCACAGAGAGATTGTTATCAGACGGTATAACTGTGGGACAGTCACCGAGAAATCGCCAGAGATGTGGTATCCCTCACCGCCGTCTTTTACTGTACGGATGAGGATCGTCTTTTTGGGTCGGTGGTAGTAGTGGGCATCGGTCGGTGCGCCTTCGTCTTGAAAATCGGGGAAGTCGATGATGTCGAAGTTTGCAGTGGTGAAATGCCGAATCTCCGCGCCACGCTGGGTTGCGATGTTGCGTGCCATTGAGAGACTTTTGAGGTAGACTTCGGGTCCCATCACAGCAGAGCCTAAATTGAGAAAAACGCCGTCTTCCAATTGAGAGACACTGTGCGCGAATCGGAGGAAATCTTCACCTGTTGTCCATCCCATCGCGGCGTAATCGGCAGCAGGATGTTGGTCGATGATGTCAAACCCGATTCCCTTGTGAACAGTGAACGGTACGCCTAAACGAAACGCTGCTGCGAACATACTCACATCGCGATGCGGAAAAGAGATACCGTGTTCGCCTGCTTGGATTAATCTGCCGATCGCCTCTCCAAACCCGATTTTATCTCGGTATCCCCGAACAATTGCCTCATTTAGGTAACGTCCTGTCTCCTCCCAATTGCCGAACTTACCGTCCCGGATATAGTCTTCCACATCTTCAAGCGTTGCCCCGATGTGCGCGAGTTCAAAATCGTGGATGGCACATGCCCCGTTAGTGGCGACGTGCGTGATGATACCGCGCGCCATCAAGTCGATGATGAAGCGGGAATTGCCGCGCCGCATGACGTGCGCGCCCATCATCCAGATGACCTGTTTCCCGGCGCGATACGCCTCAACGATTCGATCCGCAACGATGTGGAGGTGTGGGTTTTCGTAGGACGGTGGCGCCGCGTCTAACGGGTAGACATCTGCCACCGTCATTTTGTGCTGGCGTTCGGAGAGCGGGAGAACTGTGAGTCGCTCACGATTCAATTTATCCATAGGAATGGCTTTCGGCTTTCGGCTTTCAGCCCTCAGCATTAAGAGGTTTTTGATTAACGGAAAACCCTCTTTGCTGAAGGCTGACTGCTAATTGCTGATGGCTAATCTGCTGACTGCTGATGGCTATTCGGCAAACTTGGCGGAGACGATCTTTGAGATACCCGCCTGTTCCATCGTTACACCGTACATTGCGTCAGCGATTTCCATTGTGCGGCGGTTGTGCGTGATGATGATGAACTGCGTATTCTCGGCGTAGGCACGGATGAGATTTGCGAAACGGAGTACATTCGCCTCATCAAGCGCAGCATCGACTTCATCAAGTACACAGAACGGACTCGGTTTGATTCTGAAGACAGCAAACAGAAGCCCGATAGCGACGAGTGAACGTTCACCACCGGAAAGCTGCGTGATGCTCTGCGGACGTTTGCCCGGCGGTCGCGCAATAATGTCAATGCCTGAATCAAGCACATTCGACGGATCGGTCAATAACAATTCCGTTTCGCCGCCGCCGAAGAGTTGCGTAAAGACCTCTTGGAAGTTCGTCTGTACCTTTTCAAACGTTTCCATAAATACATCTCTTGAAGTCTGATTGATTTTCTCTATCACTTGATAGGTAGCCTGAATCGACTGTTGGATATCTTCGCGCTGCGAAATAAGGAAATCGTGTCGCTGCTTATGTTCCTCATACGCCTCGATCGCTTTAAGATTCACCGCGCCCATTCCTGAAAGTTCTGCTTTCAACTTTTCGATACTATCAAGCAGATCAATCTCATCCATTGCTTGCTCGTTATTTGCCAAAGGTGGCAGTGCATCAATCGAGACCTGATATTTCTCATAGATACGGGTTGAGACCGATTTGATCCGCATTTCAAGTTGCGTCGTTTTGACTTCAAGTTGATGGCGCGCTTTATTCTGTCTCTCAAAGTTTCTGCGGGTTGCACGCATCTCCTTTTGAAGGACGGCTACCTCTTCAAGGAGTGTTTCCCGTTCTTCATTGAGTTCATCAACATGTGATTCGGCTTCGGCACGATCCCCTTCTAAACGTAGGAACTCACGTTGTGCCACCTCTACCTGCTCTCCGAGATCAATTTTGGTCTGCTCATCTGAGTCAATAACGGCTTGCTGTTCGGCGATCTCTTTTGTTGCCCGCTGTTGTGCCTCATCAAGTGCTTGCAGTTCAGATGCCATGCTTTCCAATTTCTGATGCTGTCCCGCTAAGAAGATTTGCATTTCTTGGCAGCTTTCCGCGACTTCAGCACGTTTCCGGTCTTCACTTTCAATCTGCTCGGACATTCGCTCGATCCAGCGTCCGGTGCGATCCCGCTTTTGTGTCAATGCCAAGATTTCAGTTTTAAGTGTCTGCTGTTCCTCGCGTGACACAGCGACTGCGTCCTTTAATTCCTTGTTTTCCACCTCAACCTTGGCGAGTTGCTGTTCAAACTGGGTGACTTGGAGATTCGCTTGTTCCACGTCTTTCGTTAGGGACGCTTTTTCCAGTCGCTTGTCTTGCCAGGTTCTGATAAGATTTTGCCGCTTTCTTTCCAATTCCGCTATTGTTGCGGCGTACGCCTTGCGCGCCTCAACCTTTTTATTCGAGCTCTGGGTCAACTTTCCAATTTCATCTTCAAGTGTCTCAAGCTCGCGTGCGCGACCGAGCAGCCCACTCTGTTTCTGGCTTGTTTGACCGCCGGTGATAGCACCAGACGTATCAATGACCTCTCCATCTAAAGTAACGAGACGTGCCCTCGGACGGAATTGACGGGTCAGTGCGACCGCAGCATCCAAATCTTCAATGACGAGCGTATTCCCCAACAGGTATTGCATGGCAGGCTCGTATTTACGGTCATAATCAATCAATTCCTGAGCGATGCCGATGACACCGGGTTTGTTGAGTAGTGCTTCATCATAGAACCTGCGTTCCCGTATGAAATCAAGGGGGAGAAATTTCACCCGACCTGCGCGATGCTTTTTAAGGAAAGCGACCCCGCTTTGCGCGTCCTCTGCAGTTTCAGCAATAACGCTCTGGATATCGCCACCGAGTGCGACCTCTATCGCTACCTCATATTCGGAATCCGTCGTGAGCAGTTCGGCAACGACTCCACAAACGCCTTGAAATTGATCAGGGTTGTGGGTTTTCGCCCGCATTATCGCCCGAACACCGGCGTAATATCCTTCGTAAGCAGATTGTAATTCCTGTAGCGATTTGAGCCGTGAGACATTACTCCCTAAAGTATTCTGTAGCCCCTGAATTTCGGCTTCGAGCTTGCGGAGCGCGTCCTGATTTTCTTGCAGATTTGTCTCGACCTGACTTCTCTCGGTTTCAACCTGAACCAATTCCGCCTTCAGTTGTGTTTCAGCGCGCTGGACCGCAGTGTGGGTGTCAGTAGCGGACTTGAGTTG
>JAAXHI010000464.1:9967-12278 GCA_012270875.1 Candidatus Poribacteria bacterium
ACGGATTCCTTGGAGGCAGAGATGCGATCGGCGAGTTGTGTCAGCAGCTGCTGACGTGCTGCCAAGCGGCTTTCTTCTATTTTGGAGGATGCTTCAAGTTTTTGGTATTCTTGGGTGCGTTCCCGTTTTTTTCTGAGGAGTGCTGTCTGTTCCGCCTTTAAGGATTCAAGCGTCTGGAGGGCGCGTTCACGCTGTTTTTGGATATTGAGTTGTCGTTCCTTGTGAAGCACGATCTGTCGTTCAATCTTCTCAATCTGTGTTTCAGTCTCGCGAAGTGCTGCCTGTCCGACCCGTATTGCTTCATCTAACTCGGACTGGCGGTTCGTGGAACTCTCGATGCGTTCTTCAGCAGCTTTAAGCGTTTCAGAAGCCGTTGAGACACTGGTTAAAATCTCGTCTAAATCGGTTTGCGCTTGGCTATAATCGGTGTGAAGTTTCTCGTATTCCCGACGAGCGAGGTCCAACTCAAATTCCTTTAACTGTGCCTGTTGCGCATTATAGTGTCGCGCTTGCTCGGCTTGTTCCTTGAGCGATTCAGTCTCGTGTTGTAACTCCTGAATTACATCGTTGATGCGGACAAGGTTCTGCTCAGCCTGTTCGAGTTTACGGAGTGCCGTCTTCTTTCGATGCTTATACTTGGTAATGCCAGCCACTTCGTCGAATAGGAAGCGGCGTTCTTCTGGACGTACGTTCAGAATCAGGTCGATTTTACTCTGCTCCATAACGGAATACGCATCAACACCGATACCCGTATCCATAAAGAGTTCACTGATATCGCGGAGCCGACACGGACTTTGATTGATCAGATAGCGGCTCTCGCCGGCGCGAGTGAGATGACGACATACTTCAACTTCGGGAGATCCAAGCGCAATGTTAGGGGCATCTTGTGTGGGTGTATCTGAATTACCATTAACATTTGAAAAGCGTAGTGCGACTTCTGTTTTCTGCGCGGGCGAGAAATTAGAACCGCCATTGAAAAGCAGGTCCCGCATAGAGGTACACCGAAGTGCCCTGGCACTCTGTTCGCCAAGTACCCACCGAACCGCATCGGAGACGTTACTCTTCCCACAACCGTTGGGTCCGACAATGGTAGTGATGCCGGGTTCAAGTATTAATTCAACGTCTTCGGCAAAACTCTTGAATCCTCGAATTTTTATGCTATTTAAGTGCAAAGGTTCAACCCTCCCACTACAAGTTTAAAAAATAATAATCGCAACGACAAGTTGTTTTCAAACGTCCGTTCTCTTACAACGTGAAAGCGTGCTTACAACCTTGCCGCAGCGTGAACGTTCATATATACGTAGTATAAATGGAAAAAGTTTCACGATTTTTAAGGGTCTAAAGTTCTTGCCAGTGTCAAAACATCGACTTCAGCGGGGTCGGCAGTCCATAATTCGCTGACTGCCTCACGAATCGTCGCACCAGTTGTGAAAACATCATCAATGATCAATAGCCGTTTTCCACGAATGACATCTGGGTTTCGGACTTCAAAAGCACCGACGATGTTCTGTTGACGGGCTGCTTTGTCTAAACTGCTTTGTGCAACGGTGTGTCGCTTCCGCACCAGTGCATCCGCAAGAACTGGCAAGCCTTCTGCTTTTGCAATCCCATCGGCGAGTAGCATCGCTTGGTTGAAACCGCGTTCCCGTAGCCGTTTTTTATGGATTGGGATCGGCAGCACAAAGTCGTATTCTGAAATGTTACAGTCTACGGGGATATGCGCGTTCATCAACTGAATCAAGTGCGACGCAAATGCCTTTTTCTTTCTGAATTTAAAGAGATGTACCGCCTGTTGGAGTGTCGTCTGGTAGAATGCGACGGATCTCAATTTGCCGTAGCGAGGTGGGGAGACAGCACAGTCGTCACAGCGTCCATTGGCATCTGGGGTGCCACATATATCGCACCAAGGTGGCTCAACGAACTGGATGTCCTGCCAGCAGTTCGCACAGATGTAAGGCATAGCCGCAACCCCAAGAAAACCGTTGCAGACATGGCATTCTGCGGGATAGAGGAATGTGATGGCTGTTTCAATTGCCTGTTGTAATAAGGGCGGTACTCGTAAACCGATTGATTTTATTTCCATGAGATTGAAACTGACGCAAATAAAAAGTTATTATATGATAAGTTTATCATATATAAATTTTAGTGTCAAGAAAAAGCAGCAGGAACGGAATTATTCAATCGCGGGAATATGTCAAGATAATAGGACTTACGCAAAAAGCAGTAATTCCGGTATCTTTAACCCCCTAAATCCTCCAACCCCCTAAATCCCCCTTATCAGGGGGACTTTATAGTAAATCCTGTAATTAGT
>JAAXHI010000382.1:0-390 GCA_012270875.1 Candidatus Poribacteria bacterium
CTGCCTCTTATGGGGAGCTCGGGTCATAGTACCCCCTCAAGGGAGAGAAGAGGTGTTGAACATATTACACAATACTCACCCGGGAATAGTCAAAGTGAAGAGTTTAGCCAGGAGCTATGTATGGTGGCCAAAAATGGACGCGAATTTAGAAGAGAAGTGAAAAGTTGTGCTACTTGTCAGAGTCACCAAAAGACCCCTCCCTGTTCGCCATTACACCCATGGGAATGGCCGGGCCCCCTTAGTCGCAAGTGCACGTAGATTATGCGGGACTTTTCATGGGAGATATGCTCTTGCTGATCATTGACGCCCATTCCAAGTGGCTGGATATCCACTGTGTGAACTCTGCCAACTCCAGTGTGACCAAAGACAAGATGAGGTCAACTTTCGCTT
>JAAXHI010000382.1:491-1162 GCA_012270875.1 Candidatus Poribacteria bacterium
AAGTCATTTTTGCAAAAAAATGGAATCAAGCACATTACCTCAGCACCTTACCACCCAAGTACAAATGGTCTGGTTGAGCGAGCGGTACAGACGCAAGGGATGAAGAAACAGGGTGACGGTTCTGTTGACACCAATTTGGCTCGTTTTCTTCTAATCTACCGGATTACCCCGCAAAGCACCACTGGTGAATCTCCAGCTCACTCACGATGGAACGTAGTGTTAAATCTCACCTCGATCTGCTGCGACCGGATGTAGCGACAAGGGTGCATTTGGCTGTACCGCCACCGAAATGATGGTGGGGATCATTTCGGTGGCGGTACATTGGCTCAGTCTAGACAAAAGAAACAACGTGATCAGCATAGCCGAAAGCGCGAAGTGAAGCTTGGTGATGCCGTGAGTGTCAGAAACTACTCCCGGGGGTCGAAGTGGGTCCCTGGAACTGGCGCGAATTGAACTAGAAGATGGAATTGTAGTTCGGAGACATCATGACCAATTAATTTCTCGTACTGCAGAGCCTCTTTGCCCCAGTCCAACAGCTCAAAGGGCAGGCCATAGCAACGAGGGAAGTGTTGTTCCGGAGGTTGCAGTACCCGATGTGAATAGCCCGAAGTAACCTGTGGGGAGTTGGAGCCACCCACTACACCTATAGACCCAAGCTTAGTCCCTGTCAC
>JAAXHI010000317.1:0-4508 GCA_012270875.1 Candidatus Poribacteria bacterium
ATGGTTTCGCGGATAACTTTTTCTGCACCTCTATCGGCGAGCGTGACCGGCGTTTCGTCTTCTTTCATCTCGACTTTCATATCGTCGGTGTAGTAAGCGGTGATAACCTCTTCAGCGTTTTTGGCTGCTTCTAATGCAACCTTTAAAAATTCGCTCGGCATAAATCCTCCTATTGGGTTCATAAAGTTAAACGACAGTGTCGAACGTGCCTACTTTTAGGTTTAACGGCACGACGGAGCGTGCCTACTACTTTTGGAGTGAAACTACTGGGCAATACAGTCCCTCCCGTTCTCGGAACCACCATGTCCCTTCTGATCGTTTTGTAGCGATGTCGGTAAACTGGTAATCGTAAAGCACTGCGCGGACGTAGCGTGGTGATGCTTCTGGGAAGGGGTTTTCCGCCAGCAGTTTCAAGACTTCGGGTTTTCCCTGTAGCAGTGCGACTATGAAATGAGAGAACCACGGCGTATTTCGATAATTCCCGCGTAGCGCTGCAAACCACATCTGCCAATCGAGTCGGGGTTGGTGCGGCGCAACCCATTTCGGTGCCGCTTTAAGATCACCGGGTTTCCATCGGAAACGGTAGGTTTCCCATGTGATCCGATCATTGCTGCCTTCGACAATAATTTCGGGACGCGATATTGTCATATCTGCAAAGAGTCCATAGGTATTCACACTCCGAAAGGGTCTAACCCAAGCAATGTCTGGCAGCGGGGCATTTCTAAAGAGTTGCCCACCGAATCGAATACCGCTCAACAGAAAGAGAAGGACTGCTACGACTGCTATACCGAACCGCCTATATCGGTGAGGTACCCCTTCAACAGATTGGAAGTTCGGCATGAACCGTTTGGGTAACAACCCTTTCCACGTCACATCGTCAATAAGGAGAAGGCATAGCACGATTGTCAGCAAATTAAAGAAGCAGTAGTTGCCTGTCAGTAGGATCACGACTTGCAACCCAATCAATCCTATACATCCGACACTCCGCAACCGGCGTGGCGCGAAAATAAAAAACGGGACCACCAATTCAACCGCGAGCATACCGATAACCGAGATTTTGTGAAACCCCTCTGGCAGCTGATGTGCGTACCACCCGAACCATGTCGGTAACGGCTGCGTTTCATAGTGGAAACTGAGGGCAGTGAGGTTTCGCCATACTTCATCGCTCGCAAGTTTGACAAACCCCGATGCAAACATAAACCGGAACAGAAGCCACCATAAAAGCCATAAGAACGCCCTTGAAGGTGGGGATGCGCGTCTAAGTGCGTCGCGTATCTGCAACGGTGCGAAAAAGATTGCCAAAAAACCGATCTCTAACAGCAACACATCCCACTGGAAACTGAGAAAGACTTGCCCGACTGTTACAAGTGACAGATAGAGCCCCCATAAACCCGCTAAGATAAAGGGTGGAAAGAAACCTGCGATGAGAGCCAGAGACAAAACAACGCCACCCGCACACAAGAAATGGAGGCAAGCATCTGATGGGTTCAGCCAAAACAGTGTCGGCAGAAGATAGTAACTTTCCGTCCCGATTTGCTGACGGACTGCTGCGAAATACTGATCTGCTGGCAGAATTCCATTGCTCCCAACCAAGCCGTGAATCTGTACCCACAAAGAGAGGAAGGCGATCAGGTAGATACAACCGAGTCCACGCAGGAACAACCATCGAGAAAAACAGAACGTCGTTTTTTGCGTATGTGTCCCCCACAGCCAACGTGTCAGGGTAGAAAAGAACGGTCGATGCTGTGCGATGAAACGATAGATGCCCTCCGACACACTCGCGAACCCGGGCAGACGGTAATAGCACCAGAGGGGAAAATCGCTGTTCAACGCACGAAAGACAGCCTCAGCACCGCTCAAAACTGTTCCGTTTTCCAAAATTAACTGCACTGAACTTTCAAACGCTACCTGTGGAATTTCTGGGAATTCCGCGGCGACTTCTTGGAACGGCGCGTAGTCGATTCGGTCGCCAGTGACGTGTTGCCACTGTGCAATCCAGTATCGACAAAAATCGCAGTCGTTATCATAAACAAGGATCGGTTTGCTGCTTTGTGGATGCATCGAAACTCTTCAGCGAGGGGTGCCCAATACTTACAACTTCCATCAACTCCATGCTTTGTGAATTTTGGTGATTGCCTCCACAATTTGGTCCATATCCTTTTCTGAACTCAGGAACATATTTTGGAAGAGCCATATACTCTGTTCACAAACTAATGCTGCATTTGGGCAGGGCAACGACCTAATGAGGTGCGGGTATTTTTCAGCGACGTATGCCATTCCGGGTTCTTGCGAAAGCGGAGATCGGTAACCGATGGAACACGGGATACCTTCAGCAGAGAGCGCATTGACAAACTCCTGCCGTGACTTACCACCGAAACCTTCGGCGTTATACTTCAAGCAGTAGAGATGATAGCCGTGCTTCGTAACCCACGGCGCAAGTTGTGGCGGCGTGATACCGTCAATTGCCTCTAATGCATTGGAGAGGTAGGCGGCGTTATGGTTACGGAGTTCGGTTTGCACCTCTAAAAGTTCCAACCGCACCAGTAGTATCGCCGCGAGGTACTCCGATGGACGGTAGTTCCAACCGAGACGCGGGTATTCCCATCTTGCACCACCGGGCGCACGTCCAACATTCATAAAGGCACAGACCCGGTCATGGATGTCTTTGTCGTTCGTTGTGACCATCCCACCCTCACCGGAAGTTAGATTTTTCGAGGCTTGGAAACTAAACGCACCGACATCGCTGAGAGAACCGACCTTTTTCGTCTGGTATTCTGCGCCGTGTGCCTGCGCGCAGTCTTCAATGATTGCAAGTTGGTGGCGTTGGGCAATCTCTTGTAATGCGCCCATATCTGCTGGATGACCACCGAGATGGACAGGCAGGATCGCACGGGTGTTTGGACCAATAGCCGCCTCTACCGCCTCCGGATCAATTGTAAACGTTTCCGGTGAAATGTCTACAAATACCACAGTGCATCGGCGTTCCAATACTGCGCTCGCAGTTGCTACGAATGTATAGTTCGGCACAATGACCTCACCGCCATCGCTAAATCCATCGAGATCCAGCGCACCGGCTAAGGCAGCACTGATTGAATCGGTGCCGTGCGGCATGAAGAGTGCATAGTTCGTCCCGGAATATTGGGCGTACTGCCCGCCGAAACACTCAATCATCGTGCCACCGGAGCCTTCATTCGCGCTCAAATACACTTCCCGAAGCAGCGGTTCAACTTTTGATTCCCACTCCTCGGTCGTCGTAAGGGGCCATGCGGACCACGGTTCACTTTCTATGTTGCGGACAGGCGCGCCGCCTGAAATTGCCAGTTGGTTGGACATGCGAATCTCCGATCTACGTGATTTGTATTATACAAGATGTTCATAGCCTTTATCAGTGTTTGGGATAGGTTTTATCGAGAGCCAAACTGCTTACGATTTCAGTTCAATTCTACTACGCTATCCAGAAATCTGTCAAGCGAAAAGCAGTGCGCAAATAGGTTGTTATACCATTTCTGAATAAACGCTTCTCATTATCGAAAACCGGTTCGTAGTTGCGCAATTCATTGCGCTCTTACACGCAGAAACCTTCGATGAGTTTCAAAACCTCTGAAATGTGAGTTTATTTTTCAGATTTGGTATTATTCCCTGCCTCTGCCCGAAACCGCCTGTCAAAACTAAAAAATTGCCATCGTGATACCAAAGACAATGCCTCCCAAGACTGCCCCGACGAGCGCATCAATCGCATAGTGAAATCTACCGTAAACAGTGCCGACAGTCAAACCAATACACATCGGAAGTAAGATTAGGAACGCCGTGCTATCATAGCGGAGTGCGTAGAGCAGCACTATTACGGATAATGAAACGTGAGAACTCGGAAACGCTGTCCCTTTTGATGAGCCGCTTGAGACGACTAAATGTGTCAGTCTAAAGAAGAACCCTCTGGATAATTTGCCTTGAATCTTCTCAAAAAGATAGCGGGGACCGGTAACAGGTAGAAACGGATAAAAGAGGAGACTCAGATTAAACGTCAGTGTCTCCGCGAAGACGGTTTCTTGAAAGGGACCTATCCTCCCACTGAAATAGAGCCACGCCGCTAAAAATACAGCGATGACGTAGTAACTAAAATAGCAGAGGTGTAGGGTTTCAGATAAAATTACGGACGGAAAGCGATCGCTGAGTTCGAGGCTTGGCATCCCTTTAAAGACTCGCTTTTCCCAACGGATTACCGTTTCATCGAAATAGTGTTGGAACACCATCTGTGTCAATTTTTTTATCTCTAAATAGAAAAGGGCAATGGTGGATAGCGGATACCAATCCCGTAGGAACGGCAAGGGAAAGGGGGTAGACGCGTCAGTGAGCGTCAGTAATACAATGCCTATGATACAGAGCACGCGCGCGATCAGGTGGAAGTACCAGCGTGCAACATTTTTATGGAAAATAAGGATTAGCACGCCTGTAAGTGTTAAATATCCGATCGCAACCCAATCGTAAGGGAGAAGATTCATAGTTTAGTT
>JAAXHI010000317.1:4658-11220 GCA_012270875.1 Candidatus Poribacteria bacterium
CCAGAACCGATGATGGATGCCGTCACACCGACGGAAATGATGCCTATGGAGGATCCAGAGGCGTTTGCAGTTGCCTTCGTACAGGCTGCGGTTGATCTTTACAAAACCGAAGGTCGCGATGCTGCTATAGCCTACCACAACGATCCAATGAATATTGATGGGCAGTGGTATGTCTTTATCGCCGATGCAGACGATATGTTTGTCGCACACGCGGCGGCACCGAGTTTCGTCGGCAAAGACATAAAGGATGTTCCCGCGCTTGACGGGTCTCTGATAGGGGTGGAGATCGCTATGGCGACAACCGAAGGACGCTGGACTGAGTACTTGTGGCCCAATCCTGAAACCAACAAAATAGAACAGAAGCGTACATGGTCAATCCGTCACGACGGGTACCTCTTCGGTTCCGGATATTATAAACCGTGGGGACCGGATCCTGCCACGTTAACACTCGCCTCAAAAGATGATCCAGCCGCATTTACACATGACCTTGTTTTAGCAGCGATTGCCCGTTATGAATTTGAAGGGCTTGAAGCCACGGCAGCCTACTACAACGATCCAATGAATATTGATGGGCAGTGGTACATCTTTATCACCGATGCAGACGATATGTTTGTCGCACACGCACCGAGACCTGACTTCGTCGGAACGGATCTTAAAGAGGTTCTCGGTCTTGATGGGTCAAGGATGCTTGGGGTAGAGATCGCTGCGGCAACTGGAACAGGACTCTGGATTGAGTACTTGTGGCCCAATCCTGAGAGTGGCGAAAATGAAATGAAGCGTACCTGGGCGATCCGTCACGATGGCTATCTCTTCGGTTCCGGGTACTACGAACCTGTCGTTGAAAATGATATGGATACTATGGGTGCTACGGATACGACAGCAGAAGAAAATTAGATGGGACTATGGTAAAATCCAATATGGCGAGGTCTTAGGACCTCGCCATATTTTGTTCAGCGCATGTTAACGGTCGCGTAAGGAACGCTGACGGCGTTCTAATTGCTCAACATGCTTTCTATGTACATCCGGCACGACAGTTTTACCGTAGAATGTTATTTTCCGTTTGTTACGGTTGAGTTTCTCAAACATTTGTTTCAGATACGCGGCTTTATAAGTTTCCCAATCATCGGTCGGTGAAATCCCGAAGAGTTCGGAGGACCAGATTTCTGGCTTCTTTTCGAGTTCTACCAATTCACCACGCTTTGATAGATATGCCCAATACTCTTCAAAATTGTCAATCGTAATCCCTTTATTAACCAGCATCTGAAGCCACTTATCCCGCGGATATTTCGCGTCTACTTCGCTTAGCGGAAGTGGCATCTTATACGCAAAGACAGTGCCATTGTTAAGCGTGTAACTGACACTTCCAGAAGTTATGGCATACCTTTCGTTGTACTTCTCGTCGTAAGCACCTTGCAGGGCTTTGACGGTTTGCGGTACTACGGTGTACGGCAACAATTCTTTAGGAAAATCTGGTGGTAAATCCTGAAACAAACCTGGCGGTAAATCCTGAAACACTGTCTTAGGTAATTCATCGTTCTCCAGCAGATTGCGATATTTTTCTAAGACTTTGTCGTAATGAAATACACGCGTGTGCTGTGTCTTTTCCAACCGTTTCTGAATCTGACCGAGTTCTCGCTCAATATAGGCGGACTTATAGGTTTCCCAATCCTCTGTGGCGGGAATCTCGAAAAGTCCTGATGTCCATACCTGTGGCTGTCTCTCAAGATGAACTAAGGTATCTCGAAGGAACAGGTATTTCCAATAGGCATTTGCATTCTTAATGGTGACCCCTTTGTCAAGGAGCATTTGGAGCCAGGCATCGCGTGGATACTTCGCGTCAACCTCAGCGAGCGGGACACTCTCATCATAAGCGAAGATCTCAGCGTCTCCTACCGTGTACGATACACGGACTGTGGTATCTTTATGTCTACGATCATAGCCCGCGTCGTACGTGTCACGTAACTGTTCGACCGTTTGCAAGTCCGCGTAATCCTGTGCCTCCGGAGGCGACGTGATCTCGTTTTTCAGCTCTGCTGCGAGTGCCGAGAATTTTGCCCGAACCTTGGCACGCATTTCAACCCGCTGCTCGGCATCCATTTCGCCAGCAGACTTTAGCACAGTATCGGTTTGCTCGTCTACCCAGGCTTCCCAAGGGTCCTCAGTGGTTTGGGCATCAGCGTGTGCGACGAAAAATCCGACGGTTCCCAGAGCAATCAGGAGGGTCAGTATGTGTACAATATGTTTGGCTTTCATTGTCAATCTCCTTCAGTAAAGTTATCAGTGGACCGTATTATAGTAAAATCCGAAAATAATTTTACACTTGTCGCTCGTAGGGGTTGGGTTACCCAACCCCTACGGTTCCTATGTGTGCAAATAATTAGAGGCTCTACTATAACTGCCATATCGTACGGATTGTCACACCGAGCGTGAAGAAAAGTTCCACTGTTCTCAAGATTAGCCATTCTCCATTAGACAACGAATCGCGTGCACCGCTGTCTCGGTATCTTGGAGCGGCGTGCTCGGTTCACGCGAAGTAAGTCCATCGACGATCTCCTGTTTTAAACCATCAAGTCCGCATCGGTTCACGATGGCGTGTTGTTCCATATACTGGTAAACTGTATACCGCTTCGGTTTTCTCACATTTTCATCTGATAGCGTTAACACGATAACCGGATGTCCACTACTTGCTGCTTCGCATACCATCGAGAAACTATCTGCAGTGACAATCAATAGGTCGCTTAAAGCGAGGATGGCTTGATACGGATCCTTGAGTTCTGAAGGCGTGTTTGGTTCAATGAAAAGCCGACACCACGCGTTGTTTTTAAGCGTTGATGCTAAGTGTTCTGCTACATCTGGAGGCGTTCGACGAGAGGTCGTCACCAATATCTGTGCGTCCATTTCTGTTGCGACTGCCGCACACATCTCGCTCAACTGTTCAGCATCAGCAATCGTGATAGTTTCATGCGGATCCGCTCCACCGATGAGGAGTCCGATGCGTGGACGGTTGTGTAGGTTGAGTGCCTGCCTCAGTCGTTTCCGTTTAGCGTTCAACATGTCCGGTGAAATAGGGTTCGGCACCCCGACTGTTTGGCACACGTTTTGCTTGTGTCTTTTACCGTGCCATGAAAACATCGGGAGTATGGCGAGATCGAAATTGCGGACGCCTAACGGCGAAGGTCTCCGACACGTGACCGTCTTGGCACTGAACAGCCTACCGAGTAGCAAATTGACAGCTGCCACAGATGAACCCGTTGAGAGGATAATATCAGCGGTTTGAAGGTCTATCAATGCGCGATAAGATTCGGAGGTGAGGCTCCATCGTAGGAGTGTGTGAACAAGCGACGTAGGGAGGGGCATGCCACCGAAGATGCACATAAAGAGGCGCGAAAGATTGTCACGCCATTTCTGCCGAAACGCGACTTCAAGCCATTCCGTTTGACATTCAGGCAATTTTTCCACAATGCCTAAGGACTGCTTATAATGTCCCGGTTTATTGTCGCTTAAAATAATAACTTTCATTGAAAAAAAGTAGTAGGCATACTCCGGATGCCGGAACGCTATGCTTCGATTGTTTATGGGAAAGTATACGCGATTAACTCCGTAACGCCGTGTTCATCTTCAATCTTGATGATGCCGACATGCGGCACAAACCATACTGTCTGATGCTGTTGCGTTGTTTCTGCCTCCGAAAAGAACGTCTGCGTGATTTCTGTCTGATATTCGATCTGATACGTTTCCTCAAAACTTCCCGCAGGTGTCTCAAGTGAACTTACGGCAATGACCTCTCCCTTAACACGCACATGTACCTCAAAGGGGAACTGCAGCAGGGCAAGGTTCTGTAAAACAATGCTTCCGTTGACATCCGTCCTGAAGGCATCCCACTGGAAACCGAAAGTCAACGGCGACTGAGAGAAAACAAATTCAGGGTGCGTGATCGGTGCTACTGTAATATCCAGTGCCAAACCCTCGAATTCATCCTGTACCAAAACAGGGAGTTCATTTTCAACGTAACGGTCTATCTTTTCACCGATACTGAAAAAGACTTGGCTATCTGTAACACGGAAAGCGTCCGGCTTCAGATAATTAAGTGCTGTTTCGGAAACGGGCGGCGTATAGGTAAAAACCTGATAGCCTACGCCGTGAGTATTGGTGTCATCAATAACCTCTCGCGTCCATTCCGATCCGTCTGTGTTCCGATAGACCCATCTGCTTCCAACAGCATCAGGAAAGTAGTTCGGCATCTGTTGCTCTATCGGCGCGAGCGTTTCATCAGAACCGCACCCGAACAGGATAAAAATACCACACAGTATCAGAGAAGTCAGTCGCATTTTATTCCTTCAGCGCGTCTACTACGAGTTGCTCTAACGCTTCGCCTCTCGCCTGATGCGAAATCAATTGCCATAATTTATGACACAATTTGTCTGCGAAAAGGGGGCATAATTTCAGAAAAATCACAAATTTATTTCTCAGATGCTGCGTTATCGTCAAAGAAGACTGTAGAGTTCATTCACAGGTCCGTTATAAACTTAAAGATAGTATAGCATATTACACTGAAAATTCAACTGTTTTCGCTTGATTGATTGTATTGAACGCAGTATCATGGGAGATATTGTTCCGATTACAAAAAAATAGAAACCTCCCATTTTTAAGTAAGGTGAAAATATGTTAGGTGCGATTATAGGCGACATCGCCGAAGCATTACACGGCATTCCCGATGAACTCAAAGCGCAGACCGAAAACGTCTACCTCACCGACGCTCCAGACATCTTTGAAGTGATACAAGAGATGTATCAATTCCAGTAAGCGTTAATTTATGAAACGAGTCCCGTAGGTTGGGTTGAACGGATTTTATCACACCTGTGAAAGTCATAGAAAAATGATAGTTCTCCATATCCGGCACATTGAACAGAAACCGAGTGAAACCCGACGTTTTTGTTTTCAAGTTTCCGAGACTATGAGAATATAAAGTTGGGTTTCACTCCGTCTTTGAGTTTAACAACGGCATGTTGAATTTGAAGGGTATTCTGTCAGAATCGCGGAATTCACAGAGGACGCGGAGTTAAGAGATTTTTCTGACCCTACCCATCTCTTGCAAAAGGCAAGGTCCGAATCACAATAACATTTTCTGTGTCTTCCGTGTTCTCCGCGCTCTCCGCGATTCTGACAATTGACAAATATTTACTAAATTTTTCACAGATATACGCCATAGAGGCATTCATTGACTGCCTTTCTCACACACAAACCTGACGATATCTACGACATTCTACACCTAAAAAAATGGGGATGCGTAACTCAAATGCAATCTCTTGACAAATAGGTTGGATGTGTTATGCTATTAACACATTTTTGAATCTTAGGGAGATTTTTTATGGAAACTGTGACAAAAATGGCTTGGAATCCAGATACAGAGCGAGAATACGAAGTGAAACTGCCAATAGAGAGTTTGGTAACGGCAGCCAACTCACTCGGTATATGATTGACCATAACGTTGGCGTTTCCACCATGGAGACCTACGAAATCAAACGCGTAGATTCGGACTATTTTGCTGAAAACACTGAGTGATATGGATCACAGGAACACGAAAAGGAATATACATCATGCAAGGTCAAATTCCACGGGCATTGGCAGAACGCATCGTTTGTGATAAGAATATTCTCACAGGAAAACCTGTTATCAAAGGCACTCGATTAGCCGTTGAATTCATCATTGATTTACTGGCGAACGGCTGGAGTGAGGCAGAGATTCTTAAGAATTACCCGCACATTGTGCAAGAAGATATTCGCGCATGCCTTGCTTACGCGAGCGCAGTACTACATACGCAAAAGGATTATCAACCTCCTACGAAATTGACAGATGCGTCTACTAGCTGATGAAAATATCCCTAGTTTAGTCGTGAAATTCATTTGCTCCCGCGGACACGACGCGATATGGATAGGGGAAAAGGCCCCCGGTATTAGTGACCGAGAAGTACTCTCTTTTGCTACTGTCGAAAGGCGGACCCTCATCACATTTGATACTGACTTCGGTGAATTGGTTTTCCGCTTAGGATTGGATGCCCCTTTTGGAGTAATTCTGTTTCGACTTCCATCAGATTCACCTTCTGGTATTGCACAAACCGTGGTTGAGGTCTTGGAAAGTCAAGCGGTCTGGATAGGTCGCTTTTCGGTCGTTGATGAGAATCGTATTCGTACGCGGCCCCTGCCGAGTACCTAATCGCCAATGGATGTATACTAACCCTTCAAACCACTTCCATCCAAACCCCAGGCACGAACCCCGGATACTCCCCTTCACTGAACGCAGGATAATAGACACCCTCGTTTTCAAAATCGTGGACAGTCTCGCCACCGCTCTCATTCGGGATATGCACCCTGCACGTATAATCCGTCTGATTGAACAACTGCTGCGGTGTCGGTGTAGATGGATCCACACGATATTCTGTCAACGCTGCCTCATCAATCGTAACGCCTAACCCCGGCGAATCCGAAACCGCGATTGTCCCCTCAACCACCGGAAGCCGCGTTTCGAGCAGGTCCGATTCCCACAACTCATGACACGTAATCGC
>JAAXHI010000238.1 GCA_012270875.1 Candidatus Poribacteria bacterium
GTTAGGTACCATGAACTCAGACGCACACAGGAAGCCTAAGTACCCCAGAAACGAGCTGCCCAGAACATCTGATGATCTGGAGGGCCGAGATCCAAAGACTGCGAGATAACTAGCATCAACTAATCTCATCCCTTATAAGCAGCCGCATGGACGAAGGAGTACCCTGACAGCGCTTGATGCCATGAATGTCCCTCTGCAGGCGGAGACAATCTGCAAACAGATGCAAGCACTCCTGATCCATGTGGAGAGCTCTAAAGCCTGATAAATTAACCCTAATCAACAAATGCTCGAGAGTCTTGGCCAGAAACATAATAATTAGACAAAGCGTCCATTCGTCCATTAAGCATGGAGACCTTGATGGGTGGAAGTTGCCAAGCTGTCGGCAGAGGGAAATGAATTTCGCTTGGGCTGACGCATAGGAATGCCGAATCAAGGGAGCCAGGCCACGAGTACGAAAGGAGTAGCACTGCTGTTCTAAATCAGGGAAGTCAAGTCTGTAAGCAGGACGGAAGGAATCCGCATCGAAGTTGGACAAGGCTAAATATTTGGAGCAAGCTGCCTGGAATCCTGCCAACGACAATGAGAGAGAGCATCAGCACTCTGATTCGTAACACCTTGCACATGTTGGGAGAAGCTATGACGTACCACTGCGGGCAGCAAAATACGAAGCAACGGCATTAAGCAGGGAACGTCAGAAGTCCTAGCATTCGAGATGTGGACGACAGCATCGTGGTCAGAGCGAAAGAGTAGATGCTTTCGATACCAGTGGTGGCACCAAAAACGTGGGAAGCAATTTCTGCTGGGAACAGCTCCTTATAAGCGATAGATTGCTGCTGCTGAGAAGGAACCCGGGACCCAGCGAACCAGAAGCGCTTTAAGAACATTCCATAGCCCAGTGATCCAGCTGCATCCAATGGAACTGCCACATCAGCTGTAGGGAGCAAGCCTGGAAGGAGCCAAAAAGTAACCCCATTCCACTGTGACAAGAACTGACGCTACCAAAGCAAGTCCAGATGAAACTTCCTGTTGAGGCAAATCAGGTGATCCTTCTTGTGGAAGCAGCACAAAAGGTCGATCATGCAATGTAGGAAGGCTCTGCCTGGCCACACCACATTGGCATCATAATGTACACGGCCAATGAGAGACTCCAGTTTGCGTCTGTTACACCACCTACGCGGAAGCCACGAGCTTATCAGGCCCTGCAAGGCCGATAGTGTGTCTGCTGGCAAGCGGGCCGCTTGATTGATAGAATCAAGTTCAATTTCCAATACTACAAGCACCGTTGCAGGGCCCTCACACTTCCCAAATGGAGAGCTAGGCCTGGCCATTTGCAAACTGCTAGCGCGGTACTCATGTTGTGCACACAGTGTGGGGAGGGGGAGACAGCAGTCATGAAGTCATTCAAAGCGAAGCAAGACACAAAGCGCCCTCGCGAAAGAGAATTGATAATTTACTCATGTGACGTCGCCCGGAACACTCGAGGATCGTAAGCAGAGTCATTTGGCTTTGGTCATAACTCTTTCTTTCTATTGGTTTGGTATCCGCATTCGCCTAGCAACAGTCATGACAGCGTCCCAATTGAGCTCAGCAGCGTGATGTCATTGTAAGGAGGCTGCACCGCTGCAATTTTGCTTCTCTCATAAATCTTTCTTTCTTTTGATTTGGTATTCAAGGTTGCCTAGCAACGACGTGGCGACTACGCTCCAACTGACTGATTTTTTCGCCCGTTTTGGCCGTCAAGAAATGATCCTGGCTAGAAATATTGACAGCAGAAGTACTTTCCCGAAAAAACATAGAAGCAATTTGGGCCAGTAGCTTCAAAATAAGAGCGAAAATCGAGATAAAAGAGCATTTTTTCAGTGCATCTCACTTCGCAGACGAGTTTGTGTATATCGCGCTATATGGTTCTCCAAAGTGTTTTGTTCAGTTTGGCTTTTTACCGTCCAAACCTCGTCTTTTTTTTTTTGAAATCTATCTTGGAATTCAATTCACACCTTGGACAACCCAAGTGTATTGGTGTCCTGGTTTCCTCGCCGATAGGTCAAAGTTTCTGCTCTGTACTGCAGCTAAGGAACAATAATTAGCATGCGAATTGTACTGTCGTGGTGGTTGTATTTTTTTTTTTTACATATGGCCGCCGACATAATGCTAAGTATGCTTTCTAATACACTTTTAAAATAACACCATACAATATGTAAAAACAGTAGAAAAATAAGAGAAGGAACAAAGCAAGGACCTTCACGATGATGTTGGAAGTGGGTCGCCCAACCAGTTCCTAGCCCCGCCCGACAGGGCTTAACTTCAGGGACGCTACTAAAACATCGAGTTTCGCGAGGGTAGTTGCGAGATACGCATTTCTAATCTAAATAATGACACAATGCAATTGAGTTAAAAAGCAAGGGGTAGAACGCTTGGACATCAAAAGCTTACCAGTCTCAAATTTGTTGCAGCTGCATGCTTGCTGAAGGCCCGATCGTACGCTAACCACACCCGGCCGGTGAACTGGCCATAGGTCCGCAAGATCAACAGCTAATAAAGTAAGAGGTCCTTCCAGCAGTGGGGAAAAATGACGTCAGCACGAGACAATACACTGAAAAGGCCTCCAGCCAACCGCCAATATCGTCCATACGCGGTTGTGGCTTTTTAGACGCTCGGGGCGAAGGAGCAACGGGCGATACCGGCGGCGAAAAAGCTGACACAAAGAAGGTACAACAAAGTTTGGCCTACCTTGCAACTGGTTAACCGATCCGATGCTGGTAGCAGAAATTGGTGGGAAACCAAGACTAGATGCAGCCAGATCCAACGCTTGAGAATGCAAACGAACGTCGTAGGAACGCCCCCGGCTACGCTCGAGGCTGCCGGAACGCTCGTTGTAGATGTAGTTTGTTCGGCTGAAAGCGCTTATTTAACGGCCGCGACAACGGAGGCGCGGCCAAAAAGGCAAAGGACGGCACGTCCGGAACGCTAGCCAGATGCGATGGGCTCCCAAACATCGTTCGGAGAAGAAGGAGGAACTTCTGGGATGGCACCCGTTGTCAAAGTGGGCAGTCGTGAATCCAGCGGCAAAAACTGGCCGTAAGGCTCTTGTTTGTGTTACGTAGAGACATGCTGCGAGTAAAAACGGTGTGTAACGGCGAAGACGGCAAGAATCAGCGATGATTCGCAAGTAGGCAAACATTGAGCCTCTACGATCAGCAAGAAACAGCAATGATTGGCAAATAAGCAAAAATTGATCCGCTACGATCAGTAAGCAACGGCGAAGACGGCAAGAATGCGCAATGATTGGCAAGTAGGCAAAAATTGATCCGCTACGATCAGCAAGAATCCGCAATGATTGGCAACTAGGCAAAAAATTGATCCGCTAGGATCAGTAAGCAACGGCGAAGACGGCAAGAATCCGCAATGATTCGCAAGTAGGCAAAAATTGATCCGCCATAGGTCACGTACTGAAGTGGGAGAAGACCGCT
>JAAXHI010000257.1:0-5022 GCA_012270875.1 Candidatus Poribacteria bacterium
ACTTATTTTCGGGATCTACTATAAAGAAGTTTATAAAGTCCGTAAAGTGTAGTTAAAGTCTGTAAAGTTGCTCTCACTGCGAGGCATTCACAACTTTAGATCACTTTGAAACTTTAGCACACTTTAGCACACTTTCTAACATTGATAACTGACAACTATTCCCCTGGCGCGATGGCAATACGGAGTGCTTCTTGACGCATGGCGTGTTCAAATGCGGTGTTAATGTCTGCTAACGGATATGTTTGTCCGATAAGTTCTGCAAACGGGTAGCGTGCGCGGTATTCTGCTACAAAACGGAGCGCGGTACCGAGCGCGGTGTAGTGGTAGTTGTGAACGCCTCGGAGTGTCACGCATTTTGTGACGAGATGGTGTGCATCAACAGCGGTATGCGCGTTTGGATAGACGTATCCGAGCGTTAAGCACCGTCCGCCGACTGCCAGCCATGTAACGAGGTTCGGCAACCCACTGGTTACGCCGCTGACTTCTACGCCGAGGTCAACGCCTCGTCCGTTCGTCAGTTCTTTTAACGCTGCGTCAATCTCCTCAATAGACATCTTATCAGGATTGAAAGTATGCGTTGCCCCGAAGCGTTTGGCGATCTGCAAACGTCCTTCGTTGATGTCTACGATTGCGACAGTATCGTATCCCTGTTCCCGCAAATAACAGGCTGCATAGATACCTAACATCCCTGCGCCGTGAATGACGGCTGCCTCGTTAGGATGCGTGCCGATAGTCGCTAAACCGTTGACGACAGTGGCGAATGCGCAGTTGACCGGTACTGCTTCGCCGTCCGTCATGGTATCGGGTATGTGGTAAATCGCCGTTCCTGGACGCAGTTGGATATATTCGGCGAACCCGCCAGACAGGGTCGTGTCTCCCTCGCTCCGTGCGTGTCCATATTTGAAAAGTGTGTCGCATTTCTGTGGGAGGCTTCTGTTGACACAATAGTCGCATGTTCCACAGGATGCCATGAGGCTCCACGTGACACGCTCCCCTTCACGTAGCGGTTTGCCGGTTGGGGTGCGGAATTGTGTCGGTGCGGCGATTGTGCCGACGGCTTCATGTCCGAGTACACACGGTGTCTCTGCGCCACGGCGACCTGATACTGTGTGGAGGTCTGAGCCACATATCGTTGCGAGAGAGACACGCACAAGGGTGCTCTCTGAAGTGGTTGTTGCTGGCACCTTGCAGACCTCGAAAGGTGCGCCTGTCCCGTGAAATCGGGAGATTTGTGCTGATATTTGCATTGGATGTTTCCTTGAAGTATTGGTTTTTATCGTCCTCAAGTATGCAACATTTTGAGGGTTATGTCAATAAAATTTAGTTGTCGGCAGTCAGCCGTCAGCCGTTAGTAAAGAGGTTGTCAATGTTAGAAAGTGTGTTAAAGCGGGTAAAGTGTTCTAAAGTGCCTAAAGTCTGTAAAGTTGCCCGAGGACTCTTCTCAACTTTCTAACTATCAAACTTTAGAACACTTGCAAACTTTTTTACCTTCAGAACACTTTACGGACTTCTCTAACTGACAACCGTTTTAATTTGACAATACTGTAGGGATTTCGTATCATAATAGTATAATTATTTTATATAAGAATAACGCAAGTTGCCACTTATTTATACACATAGCACCCCTACGGGGTGCAGTCGCCTGAATATACCCTCTTCTATAGATATAGCACCCCTACGGGGTGAAGAAAGGGGCAGCAAAACGGTGTTAGAACCTCCAAAAATCGTTAGTAGCAACTTGGGTTAAGAATAAGGGATAAGACATAGCAAAATGAACAAAACGGCTGAAGTTCTTATTGAAGCCTTACCTTACATCCGCCGGTTTTATGACCGAAAGATCGTTATCAAGTATGGCGGTGCCGCGATGGAGGATGATACACTCATCCATTCCGTTATGCAAGACATCGTCTTGATGAAATATGTCGGGATTCGACCTATTATCGTTCATGGCGGCGGTCCCCGGATTACTGCGTGGATGGATAAGATGGGAAAAGTCCCGGAGTTTGTGCAAGGATTGCGGGTAACTGACGCGGAGACGATTGAAATTGCGGAGATGGTACTCGGATCCATCAATAAAGAGATTGTATCGCGTATCAACCAACACGGCGGAAAGGCGATTGGTCTGTCCGGTAAAGACGCTAATTTGGTGCTTGCGGAGAAGCAGGAGACGCAAGTCACTGATGAAAATGGGCAGGAAATTGATGTGGATCTGGGGTTCGTAGGGAAGATTATCGGGGTCAATACGGAGTCGGTTACTGCGCTCGATAAAGCGGGTTATATTCCTGTTATTACACCTATCGGCGTTGGTGTTGATGGTCAGACGTATAATATTAATGCGGATACGATGGCAGGTGAAATTGCTTCTGCATTCCAAGCGGAGAAACTCATTGTGCTGACCGATACGCGTGGCATACTCCGAGACCTCTCGGATGATGCGTCGTTGATGCCGACGATCCGTATGCGAGAGGTAGATGGATTTATTAGAGAGGGTTTCATCGCGGGTGGGATGCTGCCGAAGGTGGAGGCGTGTACAACAGCACTTATTGGTGGCGTGTATAAAACGCATATTATTGATGGTAGGATTCCGCATTCCTTGCTGCTTGAGGTTTTCACGGAGGGTGGTGTGGGAACGGAGATCGTTAGGTAACCCCCCTTTATCCCCCTTATCAAGGGGGTAGGAGAAGAAGATGGCTGATACTAAGAAAATTGCTGCGATTATCACTACTTATTTTCAGAACTCGCATGCTGATGTGATTGCTACTAAGTACATGAAGGGTTTCCCGACGGATACGGGACTTCAGGTGCCACGTGTGGACTTGGTTTCTATCTATCTGGATCAGGTTGATGATCGGGATATCGGTGTCGGATTGGCGGCTGAACATAACGTGCCTATCTATCCGAGTATTCGGCAGGCGTTGACGCTCGGTGGCAACGAATTGGCTGTCGATGGTGTGATATTGATTGGTGAACACGGGGATTATCCGCATAACGAAATCGGACAGCACATGTATCCGCGCCGNNCTCGCTTACAATTGGGACGATGCGATTTGGATGTATGAACGCGCAAATGCGCTGAATGTGCCGTTCATGGCGGGTTCTTCGCTACCGCTCGGTTGGCGGAAACCGTTTTTAGAACATCCGCTTGATACTGCGTTGGATGCTGCTGTCGGTATCGGTTATGGTGGTGTGGAGTCCTACGGTTTTCACGCGCTTGAGACGTTACAATGTATGATTGAACGTCGCGCCGGTGGTGAGTCGGGCGTTGTGGCGATACAGTGCTTGGAAGGCGACTCGGTTTGGGAAGCGGGTGAGGCAGGAAAATGGTCTTTGGAATTAGGTGAAGCGGCGTGTGCAGAGATCGAGAATCGTCCGGATAGTACGTTTATAGAAGGTTGTCCGAATCCGACGGCGTTTCTGCTTGAGCATAGCGACGGGTTCCGTTCTGCGGTGTTGATGCTGAACGGTTACGTCTCTGATTTCGCGTATGCGGCAACAATTGGGGGTTCGGTGGACGCTACGGAGGTCTACTTACAAAATGGAGCGCCGTATTCTCATTTCAGTTATTTGAGCCTCAATATCGAGGAGATGTTTGTAACAGGGGAGCCGCAGTATCCTGTGGAACGGACGCTGCTTGTGACGGGTGTCCTTGATGCGTTGATGCGCTCGCGAGCGGAGGGATACACCCGAATTGAGACTCCACACTTGGGTGAAATCGCGTATCGTTCTCATGAGAAGATGCCTATTCGACCGGTGGCACCGCGTCCTGAAGGTGCGACGCTGGAACCATTATCTTAGAGACCGTCCCTTATCAGAGGGACTTTAAATCGCATTCCCTGTCCTCATGAACGAGATCATCAATGAAATCTATTCGTTCTTCTTCGGTCATCGCGTCCCAATCTAACCCGCGTACTGCGCATACCTTACGGATCTTTGCTTCGCCATACTTTATCTGTTCGGCATGTTCGGCGTGCGCCTGTTCTGCCAGTGTAGTGAGGAGCGCGATTTTCTCTCGTGGCGGAATTTGTTGAAGAAAGTCAATGATTTCTTTGACTGTTAATTTGACGGTGAACTTCATTTTGACTTCCTCTTTTCAATCGCAGTATCATAAGCGCGGTTAAGCGATTTTTGATAGCGTTTTAGCATAGACGATATAAACATATCGCCCCTACGGGGCTTAGTTTTTTTCGCCACACGCTGCTATAAACATGCCATCCCCTACGGGACTGAAGAGGTTTTTTGAAGGTTTCCGCGTAGGATCTGGTTCGGTTGATGAAGATTAAGAAAATATTTCGGTAATAAACGGGCAATGAATTGCCCTACTACAAACAGGCAGGCTCGTAGTAGTGCGATTCTGCAGCGTACACGCCCAAATGCGAAGTGCATTATCGCACTTTCCAACATTACCGAATTAATAAACTGATATTTATCAAAGTTATTATGGAGTCAGTAATAATCAAGAGATCATAGGTATAGCGAGGTGAAAATGCGTTTGCTTTGAAAAAGTTGCTTGATTTTTAGGGCATGAGACGGCATCCTAATCGTTCATAGAACCCAATTTCAGTGAACATTAGGAGACCCTCTCATGCGTCATAAGATTATCAAATCTACAATCTTTTTTCAAGACCTTCTTTTTTCTTATTTTCAACGAATGACACAGCAAATCGTTGAGACGCTCGTGTTGCTCAGCATTTGCCATCTCTTTGGACTTTACAATCCGAATCAAGTCGCTGATGCCTTGGGACTTCCAAAAACAAGGCTTTATCGCAGGATGGGTTCGCTGAGTCTCTATCACGCAAAGTCTTTGAATCTCAGACTTGGGTGTGCGATGGCTCTCGATTTCATCAAAGACGCTGAAAGTAAGAGTGCTTCAACGCAATCTCGACGGTGTATTACCGTCAGTGTTGATGATAGTAATCTCCCTCGGGACGCAGAGACGATCGCTTATTGTTCAAAGTACTACTCGAAAAAACACAATACCGCGATCTTCTGCCAGAACGTCTTAGGCATCACACTGAAGTGTGG
>JAAXHI010000257.1:5051-17738 GCA_012270875.1 Candidatus Poribacteria bacterium
TCCGATCACCTTCGATTCATGGTATGCGAGTCGTAAACTTGTTGACACCTTATCTGAGTTAGGCTTTACCTCTATAGTGGTTCACGGAAAAAATAACTTCGTCATGACCATCGCCGATACAAAGGAGAAACTTTCAGTTCATAAAAGAGGCGTGGAACTCTCTGAAGACCAATGGGGGTGCGATAAACCTGTCTATCGTGCCAAGGCAATAAGTCCAACCTTTGGCGAATGTGTCGTCATCTTCTTTCGCGATAGAGGCAAGATACGGACCCTCTTAGTCTTTGGAAAACCTTTACGCACTTCTGAAGCGATGCGCATTTGGTCTCAGCATCACGGTATTGAACAGTTTTGGCGGAAACCTTTGAAAACGAATCTCCACATCTCTGCGATGAGTCTACAAAGCAGAGAAGGCGCCTATGTCAGTCTCGGTATAAAAGTCATGAACTACCTCATGTTGCTTCAAATCAGTATCTCAGAGAGACGCATATTTCATCAAATACAACTCCAACTCACTGGAGAAAGGCAGATACTTACCGACTTCATAACGCATTTTCATACAATAACACCAAAAGAACCTTGATAATCACTGCTTTACAATAACTTGTGAGAAATATCAGATAAATTAACTTCAGTTTGATAATTGATTTCTGACAGCATTCCGATTCGCAAGGTGTCGGTTCTTTATCATGTGACTTGGCTTGAGTTTCTCGGCAACAACAGCATCAAAACCTCTGTGGTGAAAAAGTTTATACACTGTTAAGGATTTTCGGGATTATGGACTTGGTTCCCCTATAAGGTTTTTTTGCTTGGGTGTCTCTTCATTATGTTTATCGCGTTGGGTCAGAAGCTAAACTTCACCGCCAGTCTGAGCACAGGGGGCGTAATGTTTAGAGGAACTGCGGAAGTGCTATCAGGCGCGAGGTCAGACAGAGTAATTTCGGTCGTATCAGAGCTGATATCAAGGGAATCCCAATAGAAGAGCACCTCCCCTTGTATGCTAATATTGACATCCGCCCATGATTTCCAGAGTAACCACTCTATCCCACCCCCGCCCTGCAACGTGTTGGGTAGGAAAATCGAAGGGCGTTTCCGGTACGGCACATGGGTCAAAGGATCATTGGGCTCTGGAAGCGGATCACCATTGATGGATACGTTCGCGAGCCAATACCTACTCCAACCATATCCACCTTTCAGGAACAGCATGAGTCTGCCCGTCGTCAGATTGTACCTGAGACTGCCCAAGTACTCCATGCCGCTAAGGTCTCCACTGAGTTGAAAAACGTCATTAATGTCCGACAAATCGAGATGATAAGAGACCTGTTGGATACTAATATGTATCAAATTCTCACTCACCCAGCGTTCACCAAGGTAAAAAGATATGCCCAATTCAAACATTTTGTCCTTATCAACCGACCAACGCTGCTCCCCAACATCCCCACGGGCCCTGATATCAAGAAGCCTTTTTGTGTTCAGCATTAGATCCCCGAAACGCTCTCTCGTGCGCATGGACGTAAAACCAGATGAAAAACCTCCAAATCGGTATGGGATCGTCCCCTCGTTTTGAAAAACCCGATTCTCCGGGTCCCCGAACGCTATTATACTAATGTAGCGCGAAACTATATCGACAGGGTGTAGTGCCGGGAATAATACCCGAGGGATGTTCAAATACCCCAGACGATTGCTAATGTTGTCCCGCCAAACATGACTGGGAATATTTGTGTAGGTGTGTGGCGAATACACTTGGAATCCTGGGATCTCTCCCGACCGATTCCAGCCTGTATTGTACGACGGTCCCAGCACAGAATTGTTCCCCAAGTCGGTATGCAAAACTACGCCCGCAAGCGGAGATTCCGCTGCTGGGTAACCCCATCGGATCGGTAATACAAGCCAAGCCAAATCTCGCCGTGCCTGCGCATTTTCTTTCACGAGTTCCACAACGCGTTCACCATCGGGGATGATCTCTATTCGATCAGGTAATGCGAAACAGATTACATTGCCTCGCCGGAACCCATTCTCAGGGACTGTGTGCACATAGCCACCCGCAGCAAAGTACTCCCGGTGGTCGAACTTCTGGGATATCTTCTCTGCAGCTCCTGCCGGACCTACATTCTTGTAGAGACCTCGGAACGGGTATGTACCGTTTGAAACCTGGTTAGAGCTCCCCGGATGCCTCATCACTTGGTCGAGACCCACATTATCACCGCCAATAAAACCGATGGGATGGGTATTGATTATCGTTTCACCTTCATCCCAGTACGCGCGGTCCCGTAATCGCTCCCAAATCCATTTTTCTCCCAACCTTTCTTCCTTGGCGTTATCGCGCTCCGCTTCCCAGTCCTCCCGTGATTGATAGACATTTGGACGGGTATAATCAAGGGTTATAACTTTATGATGGAAGTAGTAGTCCACACGCTGGATCACGAGGCGGTTTCGCGCAGTATCGGAAAAGGGCCCCTCCGTCAGAATTCGGTACACATCCGCTTCGCTCAGCGGCTCGCGGAGTTTGTTCAGCGGCTTGATGAAGACATTGATGTGCTCCCAGTCCCCCTCGTGATTGTTGAACCCATCATTATACGGATAAAAAAACCAGTACTGCAGGACAAACTCGTAGGCACGATTTTCGGTATTATTCGCCCTTAACGACTTCACGAACGGATGCACAAACACCTTGGCAAAACTCTCATATGCTTGCGGCAATGCACCTGATATCTGATTCTCATACTCTTGTTTCCACGTCTCCTCACTGTTCCCTGGGAAGTTAAAGAACATTACCTGGTGCTCAGCTCTCTTAGGTGATATGGCACCGGAGTGATAGCCCTCACCTGGAGCAAACGGATCAAACTCATCGAGTAGGAAGCGCAGACGGCTATCTTCGCGGTCAGCACGGGACTCTCGGTACCCCGCTTCAGATGTCCGAGGGGGAAGGAGATGCCAATCGATCGTCTCCACGCCCACAAGCTGAGGCGGATATTTAGAAACATCCCACCTGTCAACGGACAGCAGAAACACCTCTTCGCGCTCCATGAATAGGCGAAAGTCCATGGGGATCATGGTGGAATTGAGCACAAGATACGGAGCAAACTCCACTGCAAGGTCAAGGAGTACTTTGTGTCGGCGGTCATCTATTCCGTCCACCGGGTCCGTGTCCTGGTACGCAGGGTCTTCCGTGTTACCGAACAGATGCAGCTCCGCATTTGCCTCCGTCTGACGCACAATCTCAGGGGGGTTCAGAGAGAGGTATCGTAGATATTCGTCTCGAGGGATTTCCTGCCCCTGCACGTCTAACCCTACCAAGAGGTGGACGACACCTACGATGGCCAAGATGAGCACATTTACAAACGGTTGAGTCAGTCTCATAATGAATCTTCTAATTTCTGAATTCTATATTTTCATCTTGATCAGCGCGATTCACGCATTTCACCGATATTTATCAGGATTTTAAATTATCCTCGCGAAACAAGATGTAACATATCAAAACCTAACAGATCGCCTTTTTCAGTGATAAGCAAGTGGAGTTTAAACCCATAGAACCACTCCAGTGAGGTTTTCAAGCGTCCGGCGTATTCTCTGAAGACCCGATGCGATGAGACCTGCTTATTCGCAAACGTGTTGAATTCACAAAGGAAATACCACTACATTCGCCCAAGTGCGTATGAAGATAAAACGTCAAGACCTCTCTCTTGAGTTGAACGAACCGAGAGTAACTCACCAAATGTGGAAACTCGGCAGACCAATAGACGCAGACGTGTTTTTCATAAAAATGTTTGAACGTCCGATACCCGCTTTGGTGGAACGCAATAAGGATCGTTATTACCTCGCTGAGATGTAGACAGCATGGATACCCGCGGGTTTCACTTGAATTATTTATCAAACTCACGTTAAATTAAACTTCATCAAACCGAACCTACCGGGCCTGAGGCAGAGGATCCAGTGCGGTTAGAATGCAGATCGCAAGAAACACCCCAGCAAAAACACCCCTTTATCCCTTATCAGGGGCAGGCGTGTACGCCGCAAAACCGCATTTATCGGACCTGGGGCAGGTGTGTACGCCGCAAAACCGCGCTTGTTGTTTTAGCGTTCGGGACGTGCGGGGATGCCTGTCTCTGCGGATTCGTAGATGAGGTCCATCAGTTCGGATTGGATGATCCCGTTCATCGGACTGGTCCGGGGTTCTGCTCTGCCCATGAGCGTGTCAATGAAGTTGTCGTCGGGTGAGCCTGCGGACATGTCATCTGTAATTGGGGGTGGGTCTAACGCTTCGCCGCCTTTCCAGACGCGAATCCAACCGCCGCCCCAGCCGTCAACTTCGATCCGACCGTTCTCAAATACTAACGCCATGTGCGTGCCACCCGGACTCGGACAATTGCCGCTCACCGCCATCGCAGCGAGGACACCGCTTTCAAACTTGACGTTAATCGACGAGTTGATGTCAACATCCCGATCCTGATTATCGGTGTAGGCATAGACTTCGGCGACTTTCGATTCGACTGCCCAACAGAGACTGTTCAAGAGGTGCGCGCCGCTGTCATAAGCCTGTCCACCACCGGCGAGTTTCGGGTTCTGTCGCCATGTTCCCGTTGTGCCGCCTTTCCAACCTTGTGTAATGTAGCCGATGACCAATTCCAGTTTGCCAAGTTCTCCGCTTCGGACGACTTCTCTGGTATAGTAGAAGTTCGGTGAGCATGGCGTATTGTAGCCGATGGTAAGGGTTAACCCAGTCTCTTCCACTTTCTCGGCGAGGGTATACGCATCTTTAGAGGACGTGACCATCGGTTTTTCCATCAACACATGACATCCGGCTTCAAGTGCCTGCATGCCTTGCTCAAAATGGAGTGTGTGCGGTGTAGAGATCACCACTGCGTCGGGTGTTGTCTCTTTGAGCATTTTACCGATGTCGTCGTAAGCACCCGGACGTGGGCTGAGGTCGGATAGATTCCGATCAATATAACCGTCGGCGATGTCTGTATTTACATCGCAGGTGCCGACGATTTGCACGTCGGGGTTCGCATTCATACGTCTGGCGTGGCCGGAGGAATTCCCGCCACATCCAATCATGGCAAGTCGAATCTTCGCCATATTTTTCTCCTTGTTTAGTAGTTGTCAGTTGTCAGCGGATTAACCGTCGGCTGTCAGCCATCGGCTGTCGGCAAAGAAGGGTTTCTGTTAATCAAAAACCTCTTGTAACTGATAGCCGATAGCCATTCTTGCTGAGTGCTGGCTGCTCGGAAATTTAATAAACGAGTGGGCTTTCGTGCTGAGACTTCGCTAAATCGGCGACACTGATTGCGCCATCGCCGAATACGCGCGTAAAGATATGCCCGCCATGCGACTTCGTGTCCCCGTGCATGTAGCAGACACTGAAGGCGCGTCGCGGAATATCCGTATTGTTCGTGCCGGAACTGTGTAGCATCCAATTGTGGAGCAAGACGACTTCTCCCGCCTTCAATTCCATGGGTAGCGGTGTCGCCTTCGCGACGATGTCGTCAATGTGTTCCTGTGTGAGAAAACCGGATCCATTTTCGGGGTTGATGAGTCTGCTATGCGATTTTGGAATGATATGTACACAGCCGTTCTCAATCATTGCGGGGTCTAAAGCCGTATAAATCGTAATTTTGGGATCGCGGTCGAGATCGCGCCATCTATCTTGATGCCATGTGAGTTGCGTGCCTTCGTGTGCGGGTTTATTCATAAACATCGCCCGAAAACAGGCAACTGGGGTTTCATCTCCGTAGATTTTTGCGCAGACTTCTTCAAAAACCGGTTTCTGGAGATACTCTAAAAAGATTGGATCGAGTTCGAGGTTCTGAATTTTCCGATAGAGGAGTGTTGGTCCTTTATGTCCTTTCGACTGCGGTCCCGGTGCGTTTTTGCCGGGTTCACGGTCGAGTTGCATCATGATCTGGTCGTAATCGAGGGGTGCTGTACCGAGCATGATGTCATCCATCCGCTGCTGGATTTGTGCGAGTTCGGCATCGGTAGCGACTTGTCCGATGCGGACGTAGCCGTTTTCCTCAAAATGTTCCCACTGTTCATCTGTTATATGGTGTTCCATGCTGTGCCTCCGAGTTAAGCATGTCGAGGTTTCAATTTCTCAGAATTTACGCAAATTTAGCATGCATCGCGATATTTGGGTATATTTAACCCCCTAAATCCCCCTTATCAGGGGGACTTTAAGAGCAAATAAGCAGGTTATGCCCTTTGAATATAAATCGGGCTGCAATCTGCGCCGAAAGTCTGTATAGAAAGTATACCATATATTTTACGATGTATAAAAGAAAATTGCAATTTTGTTGTTATTTCTGGATAGAACCATTCAATTGTCGGTTTTTTTCATTTTCGCGGGGGATCCGGTTCGATTGCATGAAGATTAATTTTTTACTTCGGTAATGTTTGGTGTTAATTGTCTGAATCAGGATTTACAGGATTCAAGGATTTTCGGGATTGGAGCCTGTCCTTGTCCGAAAATCATCGTTTATAGGATTACCGATTTATTTTCTTAAACTTCATCAAACCGAACCAATCGGGACTTTAAAGGCTTCGGGAAGGGAGCAACCCCCTAAATCCCTCTTATCAGGGGACTTTGAAGGTTTCGTGAAGGGATGCGTTATTGGCAAATGTCAACTTTTTTTAAATAATGCAACCTTTTGAAATGTAAGTTACGTCACTTCAATCAACGGATGTGCAAATTCTGAAGGAGACTTGCCATGGAACAGAACGATGTTAAACTCATCCAGCGAATCCTACAAGGTGACCCGGACGCGTTCAGCCCGTTGGTTAAGAAATACCAGAAAGGGGTTCACGCGCTTGTGTGGCGTAAAATCGGTGATTTCCACATCGCACAGGAAATCACGCAGGATGCGTTTCTCAGTGCGTATCAGAAGCTTGGGACGTTGAAAAACCATAACCTGTTCGCAGGATGGCTCTATGTGATTGCGTCCAACTTATGTCTCGACTACCTCCGCAGGAATCGCTTGCCGATGGAATCTTTAGATGCTGACAATACGAATGAGGTGGATAAAGTGTCATACTCCCAATACGTAACAGAAAAACAGGAAGAGGAAGCCGATGAGACGCGCCGCGAAGTCGTCAAGGAACTGCTCAAGAAATTACCGGAAAGTGAACGGACAGTGATGACCCTCCATTACCTTGGCGAGATGACGATCAAGACGATTAGTGAGTTTCTCGGTGTCTCCCAGAATACTGTAAAAAGCCGTCTCAGCCGCGCACGTAACCGTTTGCGGAAAGAGGAAGATATAATTCAAGAGAGTCTCGGCAGCTTCCAACTTCCGAATCAGATGGCAGAGAACATCATGCGTGAAGTCTGGCGTATCACCCCCGTTCAACCGCCTGTCAGTAAACCGTTGGCACCGTTGGCACTTTCGGCTGCCTCAGCGGTTTTGATTTTCTTGTTGATTGGGGTTGGCGCGCCGTATCTCTCTCGGTTTCAGAAACCGTACAGTCTGAACGCCACTTCGGAACCGACGGTTGAGCTGATTGATGCGGTTTTTGTTTTGGATGCTCCGGCGAAACCTGCGATCCGAAATCAGCCCGGACGTACTGAGGTTCCGGGTAAAAGTCTTGGGGAAGGTCAGAGACCGGACGATTCTCGCTTTGCTACAGTGCCAGTTGATGCGACGGACACCGCAACGCCGAAACCACAATGGACGCAAACCAAGGGACCTGAAGGTGGGACAATCAGCGGTCTTTTCGCAGCGTCTAACGGCGATCTTTACGCCAGGTCGGGTACGGATCTCTATAGATTGTCGGACGATGGACGCGCGTGGAGACCTGCCAATACAAACATGGCTATTGATGGGTCGTGGCGAATAGTAGAACGTGGCGAAGTGCTTTACGTTGTTTCTGATACGGAAACCCTCACTTCGATAGATAGAGGTCGGACGTGGAACGTGCAGGGTACACGTCCGAGCGGAGCGTTGGTTGACATCGTAATAACAGGTGAAGCACTTTACTTGGGACTTGTTGATGGCGTGTTCCGCTCTGTGGATGCAGGTAAATCGTGGACACCTCTTAACGATGCAAACCTGACGGATAGGGAAATTCGGGCAATTACGGCTATTGAAAACACAGTGTTTGTAGGTACTGACGCTGGACTCTACAGACGCAATCCGGACGGTTGGGAACAATTGTCTGTAGGTAAAGCTAAGAATATCCGAGCGTTGGCAAGTACTGACCACCGACTCTATGTTGCTGTCGGGGAGGATAAGAATCAGAACTTTTCGATCTCCATCTCGACGTGGTCCGTATTTAAGAATACCGATCCGTCGCTTTACCGATCCGTAGACTTAGGGGATTCGTGGCAGTCCATAGATTTCGCAGAAACAGATTCTGAGGAAACGATGAAGTTAGTATTAACATTGGATCTGACACCTCAGAAATGGACAACGACTCAGGGATGGAAAAGATTTCCGATGTCAAAATGGTTGCATCACAGGAAAATCTTTTGGTATTAGATGGCGGGAATGGCTACTACTCAAGCGATGCTGGGGAGACGTGGATAGCTTTAGATTCAGGGACCACAGCGGTAGTAGATACTTCCACCGTTGTCATGTCGGATGCGAATACTTTTTATAAGAGTGGTCGATTCGGGATTCAGCGCACGACCAATGCGGGCAAAACATGGCATCCGTTTAACACAGGCTTGGTGCGGACGGGTGTAAAGAATTTGGTCTATTCGCATAATGCGCTCTACGCGGAAATATGGAAAGAACTTGTTGTTTCGTTTGATGGTGGTGAATCGTGGGCACCTGTTCTGCGTCGTCCTGATACTTTCGTGAGTATGATGAAATTTAACGATGTGCTCTATGTCAAAGGTATCAAAGGGACATCGTCGCAACTTTTCCGCGTATCTGCGGAGGATAACGGGTTAGTGCCTATCCCCGGAATGCGAAGTTTAGAAGGGGTAGACCTTGAAAAACTGATGGGTGAAACATTCAAAAATGCCCTTGAGGAACCCGTCCAAGATGAACTTGAGAAGAACATTGAAGAAGGTACAGGGTTCAAACTAAAACCTGAAGATTTCGATGTGGATATGCTTAGCGCAATTGCTAATGAGACGATGGAAGGCGGTTTCATTAAACTCCTCCAGGCATATTTCGGGAGTTTTGCTGTCAGCGGTAATACTTACTATATGGAATATAACCAGAAACTTTTCAGGTGGAAGCCCGGTATGACTGAATGGACCGATACCGGTTTAGTAGAGGAAGGCGAGCTTCCTGATTCTGTGAGCGAGCTTGAAGATCAGGGTTCTCTCAATTTCAAAATCGCTGTCTCAGGTGAAACCGTTTACGTTGGCAAACGAGACGGACATCTCTTTCAGTCGTTTGATGAGGGAGAGACTTGGAAGGATGTCACTGAAAATCTCCCATTTTCTGTTACGCAATTCAAGGCGATCGGCTTCGCCGGACCGACGCTTTACGTTGCGACCGATAAAGGTGTTACGTATTCAGCGATGGGATTCGCTGGCACGCGATGACCGATGCGGAAGGCACACCGCTTGTCATAGAGAAAATGGCGGTTGAGGATACAACGGCCTACGGCGCAACTGCGCGACAGGTATATCAATTCAAAGCGGATTCAAGGAGATGGGAACAGGTTACACCAGAGGTGCCAATCACTATTACCTCGCTTACTGTTGATGGTAACACACTTTATGTTGGAACGATGGGTCGGGGTGTGCTGCGTTTTACGCTTGATTATAGTAAAGTTTAGAATTAATAGGACACTCCGCGCCGGTTCGGTTAGGAAACCGAACCTACCGGGGGGATGAAAGTGTCTCTTTATTTTTAGAATTCACTATAGTTTCGTAGGGGTTGGGTTACCCAACCCTTACCTACAAAAAAGGAGATTTTAAAAATGTTAAAAAAGATTGGAAGATCCAAGTCGATAACGCTTCTACTCGCCACTTTACTGATGGCGATGGGCTTACAACTGACCCTCCATGCGGGGACATCTCAGTTTCTCTTTGATATGGATGCGATTAAAGATCCGGGCAGTTTGGCAGTGAAACTTGAAGACACGCGCGCACCGGTGTCCCAATTGATTGCATCGCAGTTGTCCGAAGATGGACAGCGGTTGTTAGCTGGGTACGATGGTATAAGCGATCCGTCTCCGAAGCTGCAGGAAGCACTGCTTACAGATCTGAATCGACTGCTTCAAGCGGGGCCTCTCTATGATGTGCAAGTGTTCGCCGATGTTGAACTCAGTGAACAGACGCAGACACTCATCGCCGAAAATCCGAAAGATGAGGAGGCATTGGTGCGTCTAAACCGGTGGCTCTTAGCAGATGCCTATCCTTATGAATTAGCCTCGCTTTCAGCGCAGCAAGATCCTGAGGATTTCAAAGGCATTGAGACGTGCAGAGAAAATCTGAGACTGATAAAACTGGCGCGTGAAAAATATTGGATTGCTAATGCCGGTGCAGATCCGCAGTGGCTTTCTGAACTTTGTCCGGAATACCTGGAAGAGAAAGTGCTCCTCTGTCCGGCGGATGCAACAGCAGGCGTGCCCGGTGTCTTAACCGAAGGTGGAGCGGATCCAACGCTGCCGTGCAGTTATCTCTACGAATTGCGTCCTTCTGAGAAAACGGGTCAGGTAAACCTATTGTTACAAGAAGGTGATATGTTACCGATCGTTCGGTGTGAACACCATCTTCTTAACTTAAGTGCTGGCGGAAAGATTTATCGTAGCGGACCGCAAAGAGGTATCTATACGAGCAATAAGACGGGGTTTTCAGTGCTAAACGATTTTATGCAAGAGCTACGCGCCCAACACGGAGAAGCGTTTCTCAAGACGCAAAAAGGCAGACAAGAACTGAAGCAGGCAACTGAAAAACTAATCCTCAAACAGTTGGTGCCTGTACTTTTGAATGCCTTTGAGGAGGAGGTCTACACGCAACTTGAGGCGCAGCTGGGGGCAAATATTATTAACACCGCAATAGGTATGGATATACTCAAACAGGCAACCGGGCAGATAAGAGATCAAGTTAAGGCACAACTACAATCGCAACTTGAAGCGCATCTCGGTGCAGAATTCCTTAAGACAGAAGAGGGGCAGGACATACTTGAACAATTATCAGCACAGATTGACGTTTTCTCCCTCAACGGACGCTGATCTATAAATGAAAACATAAAGGAAAAAATACCATGTTAATGACATTGATTCAAAAAGAGATTATGCATCATGTGCTCAGCGTCCGGTTTGTCGCGCTTCTGCTGATGTGTGTGCTGCTGATCCCCACTACCCTTTCGATCAATTATCGTAAATATAGCCAGAACCTAATTAATTATCAAGAGTCCGTTAAACGCGCACAGGCAGAAGCGAAGGAAAATCCGCCGAATGCACAGGACCCGAACACAGAAGTTTCCAAACTTTTCCTGAAGCCGACACCTTTGAGCGTTTTCGTGAACGGTTTAGAGGATGCGTTGCCGACCTATCTTGGGATGACGCGTAATGGGGTCCGGCAAAGTTCTACTGGTCTTACGCAGGCATCTGTTGCGTATGTCTTAGGGAATCTTGATTTCCTGTTTATTGTCGGGACTATTTTCAGTCTATTGGCACTGCTGTTCACGTTTGATGCTGTTGCAGGGGAGCGGGAGGCGGGCACGCTGCGGATAAACCTGTCAAACCCTCTGCCTCGAGACGTGTTTTTGTGGAGCAAGCTGATTGGCGGATACGTCGTGTTTGTTATCCCATTTTTGGTATCGTTCCTCTTGGGGCTGCTCCTGCTCGTTTGGCAAGGCTTTCCTTTAGGCGAATTTGGGGTTGCTGCACCCGTGTTTTGTTTGACGCTGATCTCGTTGCTCTATATTGCGGTGTTTTTTGCGATAGGTGTGGTCATTTCGACCTATCTGGACAACGCCAAGACTGCGCTGATTGTCGCTTTTACGTTTTGGGTGCTTGCGGTGCTGGTTGCACCACGGGGTGCCTTTATTGTCGCTAAACTCGTCTCACCGACGCGAACACAGCAGGCGGTTTATATGGAAAAATCAGCACTTCGCAATAACCTGACGAAAGATAAGGAAGAGAAACTCGCGAAAAAAATGCAGGAAACGATGGCTTTCGGGGGCAGTGTTAATATTACGCTAAACGATCCAGAAACGCAGAAAAAATTGGATGGACTCAGGGGACCGATTAACGAGGAGTTTCGACTGGCGTTTCAGAATCAATCGGACAAGATTGACAGGGACTATCAGCGCGAAAAAGATCGGCAAGAACAAGTTGGAGAGACCCTTTCTCGGATTGCGCCAACATCTTCTCTGACATACATTGCGATGAACCTGACACAAACGGGTAAATTGAAAAGGAAGCTCTACTTTCAAACGGGTGAGCGGTACTATAATCAACTTGATGCGTCATATTTCAGTGGAATTTCCGACGATAAGCTGGGGCAATTCATGCAATTGGTGAATCAGATGGACGATTCTGCTGAATCAGAAGAAATCCTACCGCCGCCACCCCTGACGGAACCTTCTTTAGCAGACACGTTGCGTCGCTCTGCAGTGGATGTGTTCTTGCTCGGTTTTTTCGCTATAGCGTTTACGGCGATGGCGTTTCTGAAGTTCTTCCGTTCGGATATTTGAAGCGGTTGGATGTTATCAATACTTCTTAGGTTGGTAAGTGTTGTAGGGTGCAATCTTTGAAGACATACTAAAGTTTGGACAATATTAT